>CAZYJG010000169.1:0-1531 GCA_964647745.1 uncultured Piscirickettsiaceae bacterium | reverse complement strand
GGGAGCGCTCCACCTTTGGTGAGGAGAGGAGATCCAACCCATTCCTCCAGTGAACCTCATCCCGACCATAGGGCAATATCATTAACTTAAGGATTTTGGTATCCAGACTCAGAGGTGTTGGCGGCATGGATGCCGCCATCAAGCCCCTATGGATGGGTTTATGGCGTCCTCTGACGCTGGATACTGAAAGCCGTTCTGCTAAGATAACGACATTGGACCAGAGGGGGGCACCGGGAGAGCGGTGGCCATAAAGAGGGATAGTTTTCAGCGGGGCTGAAGTTTATACTTGCCGCCATGAACAGAGTAATCTTTCTGCTACCCATTCTGGTTCTGCTGAGCAGCTGTGGCCAGTCTGGCGACCTCTATCTTCCGGATGATTTGCGTGCAGAGCAGTTGGAGCAGGAGGCGGTCACCGCCTCTACCAGCCGTGCTGAGCAGCTTCGCCAGCAGGCCTCACAGCTGCGTCAGCGCCACCGTGAGCTGGGTGAGCTGCGCACCAAACTGGGACAGCTGGAGCAGCGCGAGGAGGCCCTTCGGGAGAGTGGAAACAGCAGTGAGGCGGATGAGCTGCTGAAGGAGATCAATCGTACCCGCTACCGTCTGGGCACATTGATACTGGAGCAGCAGCGCTCCAGATAGGAAGAGTCGATGAATCCATTTTTTGAGAGAAGAGCGGGGGTTCTCCATGCAGAATCGATCCCCCTCAATACCATTGCAGAGCGCCACGGTACCCCGCTGTTTGTCTATTCCGAGGGGGCGATCCGGGCGCAGTGGGCGGCCTTTGAGGGTGGCTTCCAGGGTCAGGAACACCTGATCTGTTTTGCGGTCAAGGCCAACTCCAATCTGGCGGTCCTGGCACTGCTGGCACAACTCGGTGCAGGTTTTGATATCGTCTCGGTGGGGGAGCTGGAGCGTGTGCTGCAGGCCGGTGGCGAGGCCGGCAAGGTGGTATTCTCCGGGGTAGGCAAGCGTGAGGATGAGATCCGGCGTGCCCTGGAGGTTGGAATCCGCTGCTTCAATATTGAGTCCGAACCGGAGCTGGAGCGCGTGAACCGGGTGGCAGGTGCAATGGGTCTGCGTGCCCCGATCTCCCTGCGGGTCAACCCGGATGTTGATGCAGGAACCCACCCCTATATCTCCACAGGACTGCGCTCCAACAAGTTCGGAATCACCATTGAGCGGGCGCTGGATGTCTATCGTCACGCCGCAATCCTGCCCCATCTGGAGATTGTCGGGGTGGATTGCCACATCGGATCACAGCTGACAGAGCTCTCCCCCTTTGAGGATGCGCTGGACCGCGTGTTGCGGCTGGTGGATCAGCTCGGGGAAGATGGCATCACGCTGCACCATATTGACGTGGGCGGCGGCCTGGGAATCGATTATCGTGATGACAACCCCCCTGCGCCAGCAGAATATGTGCAGGCCATCACCTCGAGACTGGAGGGGAGGGGGCTGGAGATCATCATGGAGCCCGGGCGTGCGATGGTCGGCAATGCCGGGATCATGCTGACCCGGGTGGAGTTCATCAAGG
>CAZYJG010000168.1:0-1565 GCA_964647745.1 uncultured Piscirickettsiaceae bacterium | reverse complement strand
ATCGGAACCTGTATCACAGCCGGTATTGCTGCACTCGGCAAACCACCCGAGGCGGTTCGTGCCGCCCTTTTCCATATTCTATTCAATACCATCGGGGTACTAATCTGGATTCTATTTGTTGATGAGCTCTCCTCCTGGGTTCAGGGGTTCTCGCCAACCCATGAGATGCTCTCCGGTATCGAGCGACAGCAGGCGGATGTTCCCAGACAGATTGCCAATGCCCACACCCTCTTCAACGTCATCAACATGATGCTCTTCATCGGTTTTGTTGGCCCCATTGTGCGTCTCCTTGTCTGGCTGGTCCCGGACAAGAGACAGACCACCTCCAGCTATCTGGAGGATGATCTGCTCACCACGCCCCCACTGGCCCTGGCCGCTGCGGAGCGTGAGATTGACTCAATGGGGAATCATGTCCTCTCGATGCTCCAGCGCAGCATGCCGGAGGCCCTGGGTGGAAACAGCTACTCCCTCCACACGCTTGCAGCAGAGCAGGCCCATGCCCGGGGGTGGCTCATTAACATTACCGACTATCTGCGTCGCCTGAGCAAGCAGGAGCTCTCCGAGCAGGAGACCCAGGAGATGATGCAGTGCCTGGTGGTCATCAATGAGCTGGAGACCATCGGAGAGGTGGTTGAGAGCGGGATCACCCAGAGCGGCCTGCTGCGCCACAGGGATCTGATCACCGTCAGTGAACCCACACAGCAGCTGCTCACCTCATTCCACCAGGATGTTCTCAATGCGGTACAGCAGTCCATCCAGGCGTTTCATGACCATGACCCGGAGGCTGCACACCCTGTTATTGAGATGAAGAGTTACATCAAGGAGTTCCAGGAGCACACGGTCCACCACATGATGCGCCGTCTGCAGTCCAGTGAGCCCAACCGGGTGGCCGCCTACACCCTGGAGAACAACCTGATTGACCACCTGAAGCGGATCCATACAGCGGCACGCAGGATTGCCCGCCACATTCCAAGCCATACCCATCAGGATGAGGGTTAGAGGGTAGCGCTACAGCTCTCCAATCAGATACGCCTCAAGATCCTCACCACCCTCCTCCAGCATTGCAAAGCTGCGGATTGAGACCCCCGCCTCATGGACGCGCTCCCGGATTCCACTCTGCAGTGGGTGCCACTCGGGCAGCGGTTGCCCCTCATGAATCAACCGGTAGCTGCAGGTGGAGGGGAGCCAGTGAAACTCCGCCGTCTTTTCCGGGGTCAGATGGACACAGTTCGGTACATTGAGATTACGGTTTGGGTAGTCACTGCAGCTGCAGCATTCCAGATCAAGCAGGTTGCAGGCGATACTGGTATAGAAGACCTCCCCGCTCTCCTCATCCTCCAGCTTCTGCAGACAGCAGCGGGCACAGCCATCACAGAGCGCCTCCCACTCCTCAACGGTCAGTTCATGCAGTGGGTGGTGCTCCCAGAAGCGGTCGCGCACTATTTTTCGGGCCAGGAGCGGAGCAGAACAATGGCACTGACTGCTGCCAGCACCGCGCCGCTGGTGAGGTAGCTGAAATTGAGCAACAGGGCACTGGTAATCAACATGCTGCCGCCGGCAATGGC
>CAZYJG010000167.1:0-1617 GCA_964647745.1 uncultured Piscirickettsiaceae bacterium | reverse complement strand
ATGTCGAGACCCTGCGGCTGGAGCAGAACTACCGCTCCAGTGGCAATATCCTCAACGCCGCCAATGCGGTGATTGAGAACAACCCGGGGCGGATGGGGAAGGAGCTCTGGACCGAGGATAGTGAGGGGGAGCCGATCCAGCTCTACGCCGCCTTCAATGACCTCGACGAGGCGCGCTTTATCGCAGAACAGATCCAGAACTGGGTCGACAAGGGGGGGAGGCGTGACGAGAACGCCATCCTCTACCGCTCCAATGCCCAGTCGCGTGTACTGGAGGAGGCGCTGCTCAGCGCCAATATCCCCTACCGCATCTACGGTGGGCTGCGCTTCTTCGAGCGTGCCGAGATCAAGGATGCACTCGCCTATCTGCGACTTATCGCCCATCGTAACGATGATGCCGCCTTTGAGCGGGTGGTCAACACCCCCACCCGCGGCATTGGGGATCGCACCGTGGGGATGGTGCGCAACCACGCCCGTGAAAGCGGGATCTCGATGTGGCAGGCCGCTCTGGAGCAGAGCGAGGGGGAGCAGCTGGCACCCCGTGCCCGCAATGCACTGCGCGGCTTTCTGCAGCTGATCGAGCAGATGGGCCAGAGTGCTGGTGACAGGCCGCTGAAGGAGCAGGTGGTGGTTGCCCTGGAGAGCTCCAGACTGCTCGACCACTACAAGAAACAGAAGGGGGAGAAGGCCCAGGCCAGGGTGGAGAACCTGGAGGAGCTGGTCACCGCCGCAGGGCAATTTACCCCACCCGACCACTCCATCGAGGATGGGTCGCTCAACCTGCTGGACGAGTTCCTGGCCCAGGCGGCACTGGAGGCGGGCGATACCCAGGCGGAGGAGTGGGAGGATTGCGTACAACTGATGACCCTCCACAGCGCCAAGGGGCTGGAGTTCCCACAGGTGTTCCTGAGCGGCATGGAGGAGGGGCTCTTCCCCCACAGCATGTCCTCGGAGGATCCAGAGAGACTGGAGGAGGAGCGCCGACTCTGCTACGTCGGCATTACCCGAGCCCGCGAGCGACTGACCCTGACCCACGCAGAGAGCCGCCGCCTCTACGGCAAGGAGAAGTATCAGCGCGCCTCCCGTTTTATCAGGGAGATCCCGACCGAGCTACTGCAGGAGGTACGAATTCGATCTACTATCTCCCGGCCGGTTCAGAACCGGGCAGGTCGCTACAGCAACACCTCCCGGATCGTTGAAGATTCCGGAACTGGGCTCCACCCGGGACAACAGGTACGCCACGCCAAGTTTGGCGAGGGGACGGTACTGATGCTGGAGGGGAGTGGCCCGCAGGCACGGATTCAGATCCACTTCCCGCAGGCCGGCACCAAGTGGCTGGTGGTGAGCTACGCCAAGCTGGATCCAGCGTAACCCGGTCGGCTACAAAATCTGATCCAGGAACTCCTGTGTGCGTCGATTCTGTGGGTTGGTAAAGAACTCAGTCGGCGGCAGGCACTCCACAATCTGTCCCTCATCCATAAAGATCATGCAGTCCGCCACAGTCTTGGCAAAACCCATCTCATGGGTGACACAGATCATCGTCATCCCCTCCTGTGCCAGCTCGGTCATCACATCGAGCACCTCCTTGATCATCTCCGGATCCAGTGCCGAGGTGGGC
>CAZYJG010000166.1:0-1643 GCA_964647745.1 uncultured Piscirickettsiaceae bacterium | reverse complement strand
AAAGCACCGTCAGCAGAACCAGTTCCGTAACCAGACTGGTTGTCGTCACCACCGAAGAAAGCAGAAGCGCTAGAAGCAACAGCAACAAGAGCGATAGTAGCAATAATCTTTTTCATGATAATTTCCTTTAAAATAAACTAATAAAATGGTTAAAAAATTTTGAATCAGAGCAGTTGCTCCTCAACATTTGCAAGCCATTATAAAGAAAACGGTTGAATAGTAAAATAGACATTACTAATATGAGATAAATATAACTAATGCTCTCTTGTGGCATGAAACTCGATATCGGGCCAGCGCTCCTGGGTGAGATCCAGATTGACACGGGTGGGGGCGAGGTAGGTGAGGTTTCCACCGCCATCCATCGCCAGGTTGTCACTGTTGCGCTGCCTGAAGCGCTCCAGCTCAGCGGCATCACTGCACTCCACCCAGCGGGCAGTGGTTACCGATACATTCTCATAGATCGCCTCGACCTTGTACTCATGTTTCAGGCGGTGGGCCACCACATCAAACTGCAGCACACCGACCGCCCCAAGGATCAGGTGGTTGCTGTTGAGTGGCATAAAGAGCTGGGTTGCCCCCTCTTCGGAGAGCTGCTGCAGCCCCTTCTGCAGCTGCTTGTTCTTCAGCGGATCCTTGAGGCGCACCAGCCGGAACAGCTCCGGTGCGAAGTGGGGGATTCCGGTAAAGCGCAGTGTCTCCCCCTGGCTGAAGCTGTCCCCAATCTGGATGGTACCGTGGTTGTGGAGGCCGATAATGTCCCCGGGCCATGCCTCTTCAGTATGGGCACGATCCCCGGCCAGAAAGGTGAGGGCGTTGGGTACGGAAATATCCTTCCCTATTCTGCTGTGGTGCAGCTTCATCCCCTGTCTGAATTTTCCGGAGCAGATACGCAGGAAGGCGATGCGGTCGCGATGCTTGGGGTCCATGTTGGCCTGAATCTTGAAAACGAAACCGGTGAACTTCTCCTCACTGGGTTCAACGGTACGTGCCTCCGTCTTGCGCGATTGGGGGTTGGGGGCAATCTCGACAAAGCCGTCGAGCATCTCCTTGACCCCGAAGTTGCCGAGCGCAGTACCGAAGTAGACCGGGGTCAGTTCGCCGGCCAGATACTCATCCAGATCGAATGGGTGGCTCGCCCCCTGGACCAGCTCCAGCTCCTCGCGCAGATCCTCTGCCAGGCTGCCGATCGCCTCATCCAGCTCCGGGTTGTCCAGCCCCTTGATGATCCGCTCCTCCTGAATGGTGTGCCCCTGACCGCTCTGGTAGAGAATGGTCTGCTCCTCGGCAATCTGGTAGATCCCCTTGAACTGCTTGCCCATCCCGATGGGCCAGTTCATCGGGGCACACTTGATGTTGAGGATATCCTCCACCTCGTCCAGCAATTCGACCGGATCGCGAATGTCACGATCCATCTTGTTGATGAAGGTGAGGATCGGGGTGGTGCGCAGTCGGCACACCTCCATCAGCTTGATTGTGCGTGGCTCCACACCCTTCGCCCCATCGATCACCATCAGCGCCGAGTCCACCGCAGTCAGGGTGCGATAGGTATCCTCCGAGAAGTCCTCATGGCCCGGGGTGTCGAGCAGATTGACCATCCGCTCCCTGTAGGGGAACTGCATCACCGAGGTGGTGACCGAGATCCC
>CAZYJG010000165.1:0-1656 GCA_964647745.1 uncultured Piscirickettsiaceae bacterium | reverse complement strand
TCGGGGAGCTGGTTGCGCTCGACAATGATGCCAGCCGTCTGGAACGGGTAGAGGAAAATGTCTCCAGGCTCGGCCTTGCGGTGACCATCAAGCAGGGGGATGCCTCCAGCCAGGAGTGGTGGGACGGCAGGCTGTTTGACCGAATTCTGCTCGATGCCCCGTGCAGTGCAACCGGCGTGATCCGGCGCAATCCGGACATCAAGCTGCTGCGACGAGAGGGGGATATCGATGCGCTCACCAAGACCCAGTATGCTATCCTTGAGTCCTGTTGGAACATGCTGCGACAAGGGGGGACACTACTCTATGCCACCTGTTCGATCTTTCCGGAGGAGAATGAGGAGCAGATTCAATCTTTTCTGGCACGCCATCCGGAGGCATCCACGCTCCCGATCGAGAATGGCTGGGGACACCCCACCGGGGCCGGCAGGCAGTCACTCCCTGGCGAGCATGGAATGGATGGCTTTTACTACGCCCGTCTGGTCAAATCGGGATAGTCGCAGAACAGGGTAGTGGTCACCATGCAGACACCTTTCCGTTGCAACCCTCTCCAGCTATTGATCGGCACTGTTCTGTTATTGGTCAGCGCTCTCATCCGTGCAGAGATTACCGTAACCTACCCGGAAATTCGCGAAACCCCGGAACACTATATGGTCACTGCACAGTTCTCCTATGAACTGGGAGAGAGTGTTGTTGAGGCCCTGAAAAACGGCATACCGCTTGCCTTCGTTGCAAAGTATCAGGTCGAGGAGGTGACCCCCTTCTGGATTGAGGACAAGATCATCCACCAGGAGGAGCACCGCTTTGTCCTCAGCTACCGTGAGTTCACCAACCGCTTCTATCTCGTCAGCCTGAAGAACAACAGCCATGGTGCCTATGACACCATTGAAGAGGCGATCCGCAGGATGACCATGCGCCACAATGCCCTGATTATTGAGAAGTCCCTGCTCTCCGGGGATCAGCAGTATCAGGCAAACATACGTGCCTCCATCGACTCCTCCGCACTGCCCGGATTGATCCGCCCCTATGTCTATACCCCCTATCTATGGCCGGAGTGGAAACTGGATAGCGGGTGGCACACCATTCAGATCAGAAAATGAGGCAACAACCATCCCGTCTGGTCCGGCGCACACTGACCACTGCCATTACTGCGGTTGGTGCGGTGGCAACAGGGGTTGCCTTTACCCTGCTGGCTGCTGCCATCCATGACCCGGACACAATCGGCGCCCTCTTCCCCTATATCGTCGTCTCCAGCACGATCGGACTGGTCATTCTCTTCTCGACCATCTCCGTCAACCTCTACCGTCTGGTACGAAAATTTGTGGCCGGGGAGTCGGGGGCACAGCTCCATTTCCGATTTGTCGGTATCTTTGTCTCTCTGGCACTGATCCCCATTCTGGTCATCTCCCTCTTTACAACCCAGATCCTGAAGCAGCAGAATCGTGGCGAGGAGGAGATCGCCCATGCGCTGGAGGGGTCACGTGCGCTCTACAAGACCGCTCTCAACGAGAGAAAGAAGAGGGTCATCGAGAATCTCTATCAGCTGGCCAGCACACTCTCCAGTGCCCCACGCAGCATGGTCGACCTGCTGCTTGAAGAGGGGCGTGAAGAGAGCAAGGCGATGGAGATGGTGCTCTATGATTTTTCCGGAAACCAGAT
>CAZYJG010000164.1:0-1756 GCA_964647745.1 uncultured Piscirickettsiaceae bacterium | reverse complement strand
TCAAAAAACTTTTCTGACCCGAAAACTGAAGGGTGCATATTTTACTCGTTGCGGCCGCAACTCCACAAGAACTATCTGATATTAAAAACCCCGAAAACAGCTCAGACAGAGACCAGTCTGCGGGGGGCGACGCGGCCATCATCCATAATCTCGCCGACCCCCATAAAGGTCTCCGACTCGTCATAGAGCCGCACCCACCCCGCCTCCGGGGCGCCAGAGATCTGAACCGGCTGACCCTGACGCACGTAGTAGCTGCTGTCCGGGTCCAGCTCTACAGGCTGATACTCCTCCACTGCAGAGTCCAGCGGCAGCAGTCTCTCGTCCAGCCCACGGTTTCCACCGCCCTCGCGGATCGCCTCCAGCTCCTCGAGGGTCAGCAGATCACCCTCCCGATAGGGGCCCAGCGTGGTCCGGCGCAGTGCCGACACATGGGCCCCACACCCCAGCACCTCACCGACATCCTCAACCAGGGTACGCACATAGGTACCCTTGGAGCAGTGGACGCTGATCGTCATCTTGTTCTCCTGCAGATTCAGATCGACGAACTCCAGATCGTAGATGGTCACCTGACGTGGCTCACGCTCCACCTCGATCCCCTGGTGCGCCAGCTTGTAGAGCGGCTGCCCATTGACCTTGATGGCCGAGTGCATCGGTGGAATCTGCTCGATATCCCCAATGAACTGCCCCAGGGCCTCTTTGATTCGATCCTCAGTCACCCCCTCCACCGGACGCTCACTCACCACCTCACCCTCGGAGTCACCGGAGCGGGTCACCACCCCCAACTGACACTCGGCCAGGTAGCTCTTGTCGGCATTCAGCAGAAATCCGGAAAACTTGGTTGCCTCGCCCAGACAGATGGGGAGGATCCCCGTTGCAATCGGATCCAGGCTCCCGGTATGGCCCGCCTTCTTGGCAAAGAAGAGGTGCTTGACGCGCTGCAGTGCCCCATTGGAGGTGATCCCGGCCGGCTTATCCAGAAGCAGGATGCCGGAGACATTGCGACCCTTTCTGTTTCTCCTTCCCATGGCTACTCCTCCTCTCCATGCCTGGAGAGATCCTCCGCCACAACCTGGTCAATCAACTCCTCCATATGGCTCCCATGCTCAACCGACTTGTCATGCTTGAAGTGGAGCAGCGGAACCGTTCTCAGCTTCAGGCTCTTGCTCAATCTTGAGCGAAGAAAACCCGCCGAGTGGTCCAGCGCCTTCAGCGTCTGCTCGACCGAGCTGCCCTCCCCAAAGAGGGTGAAATAGACCGTTGCATGGGAGAAATCAGGGGTCGGCTGCACTGCAGTGATCGTGACCCAGCCGACGCGCGGATCACGCAACTCCCGCTGGATGATCTCACCCAGATCCCGCTTGATCTGCTCGCCAACCCGGCGCGTACGTTCACTATTCATTCTTTTAGGCGGGGGTCAGGCCCCTGTTTTTACTGTTATTAGCCAAATAACAGTAAAAACAGGGGCCTGACCCCATTTATAGCTTCCTTAAAACCTCTACACGCTCGAAGACCTCAATCTGATCCCCTTCCTTGACGTCGTTGTAGTTCTTCACACCAATACCACACTCGGTACCGGCACGAACCTCGCTGACATCATCCTTGAAGCGGCGCAGGGATTCGAGTTCACCCTCATAGATCACCACATTGTCACGCAGGACACGGATCGGGTTGTTTCTCTTGACGATACCCTCAGAGACCATGCAGCCGGCAATCGCGCCAAGCTTGGGTGAGCGGAATACATCGCGCACCTCTGCAA
>CAZYJG010000163.1:0-1758 GCA_964647745.1 uncultured Piscirickettsiaceae bacterium | reverse complement strand
TCAAGGGTTCCACTATCGGGGTGGACTCTACCGCCCCCTTTGGTGATCCACGCTCTTACACCATTCGTGGCTACCAGGTTAGCCTGCGCAATGCCGAGGCAGAGCAGATTCTGGTTGAGGTTGGAGACAAATCGTAGCCATGGATCGTAACCAGAGAATCATCAATGTCGCCCTGGCGGGAAATCCCAACTGTGGCAAGACCACCATCTTCAACCACCTGACCGGTGCCCGTCAGCGGGTGGGAAATTTCAACGGGGTGACGGTAACCCGCAAGGAGGGGACCGTCTCCCACAAGGGGTGGACCATCAATATCATTGATCTGCCCGGCACCTACTCTCTCTCCTCCAAGACAGTGGAGGAGAAGGTGGCGCGTGAGTATATCCTCAATGAGTCTCCCGACCTGGTGGTGGACATCATCGATGCCGGGAATCTGGAGCGCAACCTCTTCCTTACCACTCAGTTGATCGAGATGGATCTCCCTCGTGTCATTAGCCTCAACATGATTGATGAGGTGCGTGCACAGGGAATGGAGATTGATACGGCAGCATTTTCTCAACTACTGGATACACCGGTGGTGGAGACGGTGGGGCGAACCGGTGAGGGCAAGGAGGCGCTGCTCAATGCAATTGTGGCAGTTGCAGAGGAGGGGTTTCACTCACGACAGATTCACGTCCCCTATGACACCCATGTTGAGGAGGCGATTGAGCGCACCCAGGCCCATATCGCACGACTCCACCCGGGGCAGGTGGAGGAGAAGCGCTCGCGCTGGCTGGCGATCAAGCTGCTGGAGGGGGACTCTGATGTGCTGGAGCAGGAGCATGACCATGCCGACCTGATTGCTGAGGCCCGCAGTGAGCAGTCCTCGCTGGAGGAGAGCCATGGGGAGGATTCACAGACCCTGCTGGCAGACGGCCGCTATGGCTTTATCCATGGTCTGGTGCAGGAGACCCTGCAGCAGTCCAAGCCGGTACGCACCCAGAACATCACCCGCAGGATCGATCAACTGCTGCTCAACCGGGTGCTGGGGTTGCCTCTCTTCCTCTTCTTTATGTGGCTGATGTTCCAGACCACCTTTACCGTTGGGCAGTACCCGATGGACTGGATTGATGCCGGTGTGGGGTGGCTCTCCGATACCACCACCGGGGCGATGCCGGAGGGGCTGATCCGTGATCTGCTGGTGGATGGAATCATCGGTGGTGTCGGCGGCATCATCATCTTCCTCCCAAATATCGTGCTGCTCTTCCTCTTTATCTCCTTCTTCGAGAATACCGGGTACATGGCGCGAGCCGCCTTCCTGATGGACCGCTTCATGCACGGCATTGGCCTCCATGGAAAGGCCTTTATCCCGCTGCTGATGGGGTTTGGCTGCAACGTGCCGGCAATCATGGCGACCCGTACCATTGAGAACCCCAGGGATCGATTGCTGACCATTCTGATCAACCCCTTCATGAGCTGCTCTGCGCGGCTGCCGGTCTATGTGCTGCTGGCGGGGATCTTCTTCACCGACCATGCTGGAACCGTCGTCTTTGCGCTCTATCTGACCGGAATCCTGGTGGCGATGGGGGCCGCCTGGATGATGAAGAAGACGATGTTCCACGGCCTATCCGACCCCTTTGTGATGGAGTTGCCCCCCTATCGACTGCCCGCTGCCCGTTCTGTCGTGATCCATATGTGGGAGAAGGCGGTGGAGTTCCTGAAGAAGGTGAGTGGCATCATCCTGGTCGGCTCCATCATCATCTGGTTTCTGCAGGCCTTTCC
>CAZYJG010000162.1:0-1832 GCA_964647745.1 uncultured Piscirickettsiaceae bacterium | reverse complement strand
CCGGGACGGATCCTGGCAAAGGGGCCAACCCTGCAGTTTGGGCCGATCTCGGCCGACTCAATCACCGAGTTGGGGAGAACCACCGTCCCCGCCTCGATCGTGGCATCCTGAATATGGCAGTTGGCTCCGATCTCCACCCCATCCCCCAGGGTGACCTCCCCCTGCAGGATGACATTGGCATCGATCACCACATCCTCTCCCGCATTGAGTCGGCCCCGCAGGTCAAAGCGGTCAGGATCGAGCAGGGTAACCCCCTGCTGCATCAGTGCTGCCGCCTGCTGTTGCTGATAGGCACGCTCCAGCTGGGCCAGCTGCTGGCGGTCATTGACACCCTGCACCTCCTCAACACTCGAGGCTGCAGTGGTTCTCACCTCAACCCCATCCGCCACCGCCATCTCGACAATATCGGTCAGGTAGAATTCGCCCTGGGCGTTGTTGCTCTCCAGTGCATTGATCCACCCCTGCAGTCTGTCATGGGAGAGGGCAAGGATACCGGTATTGACCTCCCTGATCTGGAGCTCTTCATCGGTGGCATCCTTCTGTTCAACAATCCGTGACACCCGCCCCGCTGCATCACGCACGATTCTTCCGTATCCGGTGGGATCCTCCATCGAGACAGTCAGCAGAGAGAAGCCGCTGATCGCCGACTCATCCAGCAGGGTTGCAAGGGTCTCGCTCCGTACCAGTGGCACGTCACCATAGAGCACCAGCACCGTCTGCCCTGACTCAATCCCGGGGAGGGCCTGCTCAACTGCGTGGCCGGTTCCCAGCTGTTCCTGCTGCAGTACCCAGTTGACCCTGCAGTGGGAGAGCTGCTCCCGCACCCTCTCGCCGCCATGGCCATAGACCACATGGATGGATTCCGGATCAAGTTGCTCCGCATAGCGGATGACATGCTCCAGCAGCGGGGTTCCCGCAATGGGGTGGAGCACCTTGGGGAGTGAGGAGCGCATCCGGGTGCCCTGACCGGCTGCAAGAATAATTACGGCTAGGCTTGAGGTTGGCTCTGTCATGCCGATTCAGGTGTTGAGACTATTCAGAAAGGAGCTATTAGTTGGTAAACACTACCTATGAGCAGTGTACAGAATGCAAGAGCGCCTTGCTGGCTATGAGCTCACGCCCGAACGCTTGCGCAGACGCTCGATGGCCTGCAGCTGGGCGGCAGCCTGAACCAGCTCTGCCTGCGCCTTGGCGTAATCCATCTCTGCCTGCTTGTCCTGCATTGCAGCCTCTGCACGCTGCTTGGCCGCCAGGGCCTCTGCCTCATCCAGATCTGCTGCACGTATTGCGGTGTCTGCCAGCACGGTTACTACGTGGGGCTGCACCTCCAGCAGGCCGCCGGAGATGAAGAAGTCTGCCTCCTCACCATTGGGCTGCTGAACACGAACCTCACCGGCCTTCATGCGGGTCAGCATCGGGGCGTGGCGCGGGGCAATGCCCACCTCGCCCATCTCGGCAGGGGCAAAAAGCATCTCGGCCGAACCAGAGAAGATTGATTTCTCGGCACTGACGATATCAACGTGTACGGTCATGCTCATGATGCGGTTCCTCTGCTTATCCTTCTGCTCTGCGCCTTAAATGGTCTTCGCCTTCTCGACCGCCTCATCAATGGATCCGACCATGTAGAAGGCCTGCTCAGGCAGGTGGTCATACTCACCCTCAACGATCGCCTTGAAGGCGCTGATGGTGTCAGCCAGTGAGACATACTTTCCGGGTGTACCGGTAAATACCTCCGCCACAAAGAAGGGCTGGGAGAGAAAACGCTGAATCTTGCGCGCACGGTTAACGGTCTGCTTGTCCTCTTCCGAGAGCTCATCCATACCGAGAATCGC
>CAZYJG010000161.1:0-1871 GCA_964647745.1 uncultured Piscirickettsiaceae bacterium | reverse complement strand
ACCAATAACTGCATAATCTCTTACAATTCAAGTGGATATTGCAGTTGCTGGCTGAGTCAAGCCGGGGCAGATCGAGATTGATTGCATGGCTACAGACCATTGTCAGGCGGCTTGCCGGGAGGGAATGACAGCTGAATCTACGGCCCTGCCTGATGTCTGGTGCCAGATCGTCCGGCATTCAGCCACTAATGTAGCTGTAGCTCCAGGGGGCTCCCGTCAGTTGCTCCAGTGTGCCGAGAAGAGTGTCCGATGGCACTGCCTCCCCCTCAAAGATGTTCCAGATGGAGATCCTGGTTCCCGAGGGTGCGGCTGTTTTTCGCCATGCAACCCTGTCGGCAGGGGTGGTTGTGCCACAGCCCCTGCAGGAGATCAGGGGCTGGCCGCCCCCACCTTGAGGGGCGTGGATCACCTCCTCCAATGCGTAACGCACCTTGCACTCCGGGCAGGCAGCCTTCAGGTTGTCTCCCGCCACAACACGACACCCCTCTTCCGACTCAATCTGGATATAGCAGAATGGGGCCTCCGGATTCTGGTTGGATGGTGCCAGCTCAATCGATGGGGAGCAGCCGAGAAAGAGAAAGAGGTCAAAAAAGCGCTCCCCCACCAGATAGCTCTCTCTGCCGTATGTTGCGGGCAGTACCTCGCCGACCAGCTGCTGTTGCCGTAATCGTTCAACCAGTGGCCCGAGCGGCAGTTCAAGCTGCAGATCACCGGGGTAGAGAACGAGGCGCTCATTTGACATCGACAGATGGGCAATCCTGCAACACGACAGATCCGGAACAGATTGAACAGGGGACGTGGCTAATCACTGAACATATGGTCTGCCAACAGGGTGCTGAGATAGGGGGCGTAGGTCAGTACTGCACCCTGTGTCGGGCCCAGTTCGTCAAACGCCTCTATCAGTTGCGCCTGGTGTGGCTCACTCTCTGGCTCTTCCCGGAGCGCCTCCAGTGCAGCAAGCAGCGGGGTCAGCTCCCCAGGGTTGAGATATCTCTCCAGCATCTCGATCGCCTCCCCCACCCTGGCGGCACTCACCCTCATGCTGATGGTTGTGTTGCGAACCGCTCTGGAATCATCAAACTCCGGTGGCTCTTCATGGATTTGGGAGGCGACCCCGTCAGGGTGAGCAGCCGTGCCGGTTCCAGCAGTGACGTTGTGCTCTGCCTCTGCCCGCTCTCTCAGATGGGTGACGAAGGCGTTGAACTCCGCATCGCTCGGCTTGTTCAGTAACAGTGATACCTGCAGTGAGCCACCATCCCGGCTGTGAAACTCCATGGACGACTTGTTGATGATGGGGTCGGGGCTCAGTGTTGAGAGCACCACACTCCAGCGGTTCTCTCTCTTGAAAGGGGGCTTGAGTCGTACATGAACCTCATCGTCTACGATCTCAAACTCCTGGGTTCCCCTGAAAAGGGTTCTCTGTACAAGTTTTGTAAGCACAATAGGGCCCTATTTTTTCTTCACTGGGCGCTTCCACCCCTTGATGGTGGCCTGCCTGGAGCGACTGAGTGTCAGCTCTCCTGCTGGCGCTGACTTGACGATGGTCGAGCCCGCACCGATGGTTGCCCCCGCCTCCACCTCAACAGGTGCAATCAGCTGGCTGTCGGAACCGATAAAGGCATCGTCTCCAATGGTGGTGCGGTACTTGTTGGCACCATCATAGTTGCATGTGATCACCCCGGCACCAATGTTGACCCGCGCCCCAATGGTGCTGTCCCCCACATAGGAGAGGTGGTTGATCTTGGACCCCTCCGCTACCTGGGCGTTTTTCAGCTCCACAAAGTTCCCAATGTGGGCTGAGGCCACCAGCCGGGTCCCGGGACGGATCCTGGCAAAGGGGCCAACCCTGCAGTTTGGGCCGATCTCGGCCG
>CAZYJG010000160.1:0-1879 GCA_964647745.1 uncultured Piscirickettsiaceae bacterium | reverse complement strand
CGGAGTTGATGTCACAGTATGTGGGGGAGTCGGAGAAGGGGGTGCGTGAGGTTTTCCACAAGGCGCGACAGGCGGCACCCTGCATCATCTTCTTTGATGAGATCGATGCACTGGTCCCCAGACGCAGCGCAGGGGGGAGTGACTCCCATGTCTCGGAGCGGGTACTCAGCTCAATCCTTGCAGAGATGGACGGGATCGATATCCCCAAGGGGGTCTTTGTGCTCGGGGCTACCAACCGGGTCGATCTGATTGACCCCGCAATGCTGCGCCCAGGACGGTTTGATGATGTGATTCAGCTCTCACTCCCCTCTGTTGAGGATCGCCAGTCGATCTTCGAGATCCATCTGAAGAACAAGCCGGTTGCCGAGGAGATCGATCTCTCCCCACTGGTTGAGGAGAGTGAGGGGTTCAACGGTGCACAAATCGCCTCGGTCTGTCAGCGCGCTGCACTGCGCGCGCTGAAAAAACTGATTGAGGCCCATGTGGAGGAGAATCGTGGTGAGAATGTGGTCAGCATGGGGAAGAAGATCCTGATTACCCAGCAGAACCTGATCGATGCACTGAATGAGATCCAGGGCGAGGCGTGGGGCGATAGTGGTGAGCCAGAGGCATGGGATGGTTTTGATGATCAGGAGTCAGATGAGCCCGGAAGAAAACAGATCAAGGGTGGGAAGCCGTCTGGAGAGCCGGGGTGAGAGCGGATCAGGCGATCTACCTCTACTGTATCGCCGACAGGGGGCTCGGTGAGGAGGTCACCCTTCCTGGGGGGATCGAGAACCAGACGGTTGAGGTTGTTGAGCATGGTGGCACCCATGCAGTTTTTTCAACACTCCCCAGATCCCTCTTTCAGGGGGAGGAGGCGGAATCCAATCTGCAGGATATCGCATGGATCACCCCGCGTGCTGCGGCCCATGATGAGGTCATCAAGCGTGTGATTGAGCAGACCGCCGTCTATCCACTCCCTTTTGGAACCCTCTTCTCCTCGCTGGATCGGGTCAGGGAGGAGATGGATTCAAAGCTGGAGCTCATTCAGGAGGTCTTCACCAAAGTGGAGGGGTGTCATGAGTGGGGTGTGCGCATCCTCCTTGATCGCAAGGCGGCAGTTGAGAATCTGGTGGAGCAGGAGATCGCGGAGCAGGGGGTTGAGCTGTCCGACTCTCAGGGAACACGCCATATGCAGATGCAGCGCCTCAGGAGGGATGCGAAACAGAGACTTGCAGGTGAGTTGAAAGGCACCCTTGTCGGATATCTGGAGCTGCTGCGTGACCACGCAACAGAGGAGATGGCGAGGAAAAATGTTCTGGCAACAGACTCATCCGGATTGGAGGGGTTGGCGCACTGGTCCTTTCTTGTGGAGGACAAGAGTCAGGAGGATTTTGTTCAAAGTATCAAATCGATCAGTGAGCAGGCGAAAAAGGTTGGGCTGCATCTAACGGTGAGTGGCCCTTGGCCCCCCTACAGTTTCTGCTCACCTGATCCCGGCTCGTCATGAGCAGAACCTTCCATGCCTACTGCATCACACCCCGGGATGTGGCAGTGCCCCCAAAGGTTACCGGTATTGACGGGATTGAGGTGGACGCTATCTCTGATCATGCGCTTACCCTTCTCTTCAGTCAGCACGATACACCACTCGAGCACACCAACACGGATCACATGATTGCCCATGGTGAGGTGGTTGAGCAGGTGTTTGAGCACTCCAATGTCCTCCCGTTGCGTTATGGGATTCAGTTTGAGAGTCGGGCTGATATGGAAAAGGCGCTGGATGAGAATAGCTCAGCCTGGCTGCAACAGCTTGGACGAATTGAAGGGGCAGTCGAGATTGGCGTGCGTCTCCTCTCTGCCCATACCGATGGCCAGAACCACAATGGCGGTGACCAGA
>CAZYJG010000159.1:0-1957 GCA_964647745.1 uncultured Piscirickettsiaceae bacterium | reverse complement strand
TGGCGCGCCCGGAAGGATTCGAACCTCCGACACCTTAGTTCGTAGCCAAGTACTCTATCCAGCTGAGCTACGGGCGCATGAGCGGCGTATTATATAGGGGGTGGGGTTTGAGTCAAGGGAAACCCGACCGTTTCTCAACGACCGGGGTTCCTTCTCAAGGCGCCCTACTGGGCTGCAGCTCTTGCCTCTTTGCGCCTCTCGGCAGCTGCAGCACGACGCTCTTCAACTGCCTTGCGGTGAGCCTCAAAGCCGGCTGTGGGATTATAGGCCGGGGCAGATGCATAGTAGCCATAACGATATGGATAGGAGCTTGTGTTCCACCCGGAATCACCGTAGTAGTCACCTCTCCAGTCACCGTCAATATCGGTGTCCATGTCGGAGTGGGCCCGTCCACTGGCATTGATGGTCATGCTGAATGATCCATCCATGTCGGTTCTTCCACGCCCATGGCCCCTTCCGCGACCATCGGAGTAGCCATAGCCATCTGCGTTACTCCAACCGTCCCAGCTGTTGTCATCTCCGCCAAACCAGCCAGAAGCACTGGAGGCAACCATTGTCAGTACGATGACAGCGATTACTTTTCTCATCTCTCTTCTCCTAACCTGTTGACCAGAAACCACTTATAACGCCACCTTATAATATAACCAGATCCTGATATTTGAAATAAGAGTTACTTCTGACCAGTAGGCAGGTATAGAACAGGGTTATGGGCTGCGGCGGCCTGAGTCGGGAGGTGTGGCCAGATAGAGAAAAGCGGTGGGAACAGCGTGAGCTGGAGAAATGGGTTGCGGTGTTGGTGCCCCTCCCGCCAGAATCCTTGCAATCAGGTTCGTCCTGTCCTCCTCCAACGGTGGGGCGAGGAGGATTGTACCACACACGCTAGGAGTGGGAGAGTCTGCGCCCTGCCCTGGATTCACGAACCACATCTCTCATCGCAAGAAAGATATTTCTTCCCAGCCAGAGCAGAGAAATCAGGCCGACTACGGCAATCAGGAGTGCATCAAGATCATGCTGGAGGTTGAACATGGTTGCATCTTAATGGTGATGGGACTGTTTCGAAATACGCAAAACTACGTATTTTGTTATACAGAGATGTTTTTGTTCATCTGCTTGAGGGTGATCTCAATCGCCTTGAAGGTGGCCGCCTGGGCAACGGTGGCGGTAACCGCAACACTGGAGCCATATCCAAAGGCACAGTCCAGCGAGAGTCCGGGTACCCCGGGCTTGCAGTGGGAGACCTCCCCCGCCCCTGAGGGGTAGCGCTGCTGCTCCGTGGAGTAGACACAGGGGATTCCAAAGCTACGTTTCGGGTTTCTGGAGAAGTTGTAGTTGCGCCGCAGCTCGGAACGGACCTTGGCCGCCAGTGGATCATTGGTGGTTCTCGCGAGGTCACGAATGGTCACCTGCGTCGGGTCGAGCAGCCCCCCTGCCCCACCGGTGGCAACGATACGGATCCTGTTTCTCTTGCAGTGGTAGATCATCCGCGCCTTGGTGCTGATCCCGTCAATTGCATCCACCACGCAGTGGTAGTCCCGCTCCAGAAGATCCCGCACATTGTCATGATCAAGATTCGACTCAATCGCCTCACACGCACACTCCGGATTGATCTCCAGGATCCGCTCCCGCATCACCTCCACCTTTGATCGCCCCAGGGTGCCCTCAAGGGTGTGGATCTGGCGATTGGTGTTGCTCCTGGCAATGGCATCACCGTCAATCAGGGTAATCCTCCCCACCGCAGAGCGGGCCAGGCTCTCCGCCACCCAGGAGCCCACCCCGCCAATCCCCACAACACAGATATGGGCACGAGAGAGCTGCTCCAGGCCACGCTGGCCATAGACACGGGAGAGGGCACTGAAGCGTTCAGTGAAGTGGGGCATTCAAAACATTCTCAAACATTAGAAAAGGGATATATAATCACACCCACGATGAGAATCAAATTTAACCGTAACGACAAGGG
>CAZYJG010000158.1:0-1960 GCA_964647745.1 uncultured Piscirickettsiaceae bacterium | reverse complement strand
TTCCCCCTTTTCAGACCAACTGCCTTTGCAATCAGCTGCCCCCGCCCCCCGCCAAAGCGGAGTCGGTGGCCCGCCCTGCCGGCAACAAAGTCTGCATAGACCCCGCCGATCCTTGAGCTGGTTTTCCTGAGTTCTAGGTGTTCTGCCGTATAGAGCAGAAGAAAATCAAAATCCCCTCCGCCCTCCACCAGGGGGAGTGCCAGCTGCCCTGCCAAGTCGGAGGCCTGCTGCTGGCATGCAGCCGACTGAGTGGTGACCGCAATGCGGGGACTACGATTCGTCAGGCTTGCTGATCTCGTCGTGGGTGCTGAACTGATAATCCTTGAAGAGGTGTTCAGCAGTGGGCTCCTGGTAGGTTCCATCCTCATTCCGGTTGGCCGTATCCTTGAGCCGGTAGGTGTAGTGGCCACAGGTCCAGACCTTGTACTTGCGCATATGGGTACAGAGGCAGATCTTCTCCTCCACCGAGATCTTCCTCTCATCCGGATGGGCCGCCACCGTCTCATTGTAGGCATCGATGTAACTGCAGTGTCCCTTGCCATCCAGTACATAGCCGTAGGACTCGCAGTTGGGGCGAATCCCGGAGTGGATTGCCGGGCTGTTCTTCAGCATCCGCATCGGATAGCCGGTTGGGGAGAGGGTGTTGACCTCGATATCCTCCTCGTTGGCACCAAAATAGGCCTGCTTTGCATCTGCCGGCAGACCACACTCCTGGGCAACGGTAAAGCGGGTGGAGACCTGAATCGCCGCCGCCCCCTGATCCAGCAGTCGCGCCCCATCGGTTCCGGTAAAGATCCCACCAGCCGGAATCACCGGGATGGTCAGATCCGACTCCCGCAGGTACTCCAGCACCTCCTGGGTAATGGTCGCCAGATCAAATTTGGCCCAATCCATGCCAAAACCGAGGTGCCCCCCGGCAAGCGGCCCCTCAACCACCACGAAATCGGGCAGCCGATCCAGTCGTGCTGCCCGCTTGAGGAAGAGCTTCAGCGCCCGCACCGAGGAGACGATGATCCCGATATGGGCATCACGAAAACGGGGATTGTCCTTGATCAGATCCAGTGATCCCAGGTGAAGGCCAGCACTGAGGGTGATGCCATCAATCCCGGCATCCAGCGCCGCATTGAGACGTACCCGCAGGGTCTCCTTCGGGTTGTTCATGGTGAGCTTCTCCATGCAGTTGATGAAGACGCCCCCCTCGCCCCGCTTGGCCGACATCGCCTCATCCACATGACGGGTCTGTGCCTCACGCAGCTCGTCCAGATCAAACTGGGCGATCGACTTGTCCGGGTTATCGACATTGAACTTGTACTGCTTCAGGCGATCCCCAACATAGCGGGTCTTGAAATCCTTATCGATGACCGTCGGGACCATCGCATCGGAGATGTGACCAATCCCCCCCTGCTCGGCAAAGACCAGCGCGAGGTCGCGGGTCGAGATATCAACCCCCATGCCACCCAGCATCAGTGGGACAAACTCCCTGCCCCCAAGGGTGAGGCGGTAGTCATCAATGCGTTTTTTCAGGATCGAATCGGTCATCTGATCAGCTTCGCGGTGTTGTATCGGATCTTTTTAATATAATCAGCAGATCATACAACATTGTTGGTTTCACTGTCCCCAAAAACCACATCCCATACCAGAGTGAGTGCACCAATGGTGATTGCACTATCTGCAATATTGAATGCCGGCCAGTGCCACCCCATGGCATGAAAATCAAGGAAATCGATCACATATCCATAGAAGAGACGATCAACGAGATTCCCTGCTGCCCCACCAATAATCAACGCAATCGCAATTGCCAACCTACGCTCACTCTGCTCCAGGGCACGCAGCCAGCGCAACAGGAAGACAACAATTACAATCGTCAACACCAAAAAGAACCAGCGCTGCCAGCCCCCTGCATCGGCCAGGAAACTGAAGGCAGCACCCCGATTCTGCATCAGCGTCAGATTGAAAAAGG
>CAZYJG010000157.1:0-1964 GCA_964647745.1 uncultured Piscirickettsiaceae bacterium | reverse complement strand
TTCCTGCGCAGGCTCTTTGCCGAGGGGGCATTTTCACAGGCCTTTGTGCCGGTTCTCTCCGAGCGGCGATCGACCAGTGATCCAGAGGGCGGTCTGCAGGAGGTGCGCCAGCTGACAGATGCCGTTGCCGGAACACTGGGTGGGGTTCTGTTGCTGGTTACAGTGGTTGGTGTCGTTGCAGCACCACTCTTCATCATGCTCTTTGCCCCCGGTTTTGTCGGGGAGACAGACCGTTTTGAGCTGGCAACCGGGATGTTGCGGATCACCTTTCCCTATCTGATGCTGATCTCACTGACCGCCTTTGCGGGAGGGATTCTCAATACCTATGGCCGTTTTGCCATCCCTGCATTTACTCCGGTCTTTCTCAACCTCTCCCTGATTGGTGCCGCGATCTGGCTCTCCCCGCTGATGGAGGTCCCTGTTACTGCGCTCGCCTGGGGGGTGTTGGCTGGCGGTGTGGTCCAGCTGCTGTTCCAGATCCCCCCCCTGTTGAGGCTGGGTCTGCTGCCCCGTCCCCGTTTTCGCTGGCAGGATTCCGGGGTCCGCAAGATCCTGAGGCTGATGCTCCCCACCCTGTTTGGGGCCTCGGTTGCACAGATCAATCTGCTGCTCGACCTGGTCATCGCCTCACTGATTGCCGCCGGCAGCATGTCCTGGCTCTACTACTCCGACCGTCTGATGGAGTTCCCACTGGGTGTCTTTGGGATTGCGCTCTCTACGGTGATTCTTCCAAGGCTCTCCGGGCAGTTTGCGACCCAGGATCACGATGCATTCAACCAGACACTCGACTGGGCGCTCCGCCTGGTACTGCTGATCGCAATCCCGGCCAGTGCTGGCCTGTTTATCCTGGCGGAGCCGCTTCTCTCGCTGCTTTTCCAGCGTGGGGAGTTCACCCTTTTTGATGTCGAGATGGCAACAGTCAGCCTGATGGCCTATGCCTTGGGTCTGGTTGGATTCATCCTGGTCAAGGTGCTGGTCAGTGGGTACTTCTCGCAGCAGAACACCCGAACCCCGGTCAAGTTCGGAATCATTGCGATGGTGGCCAACATGGGGATGAACCTCCTCTTTGTGGGGGTGATGGTCTGGGGTGGGTACCATGCACCTCATGCAGGGCTGGCATTGGCAACGGCCGTCTCCTCTCTGCTCAATGCGGGGCTACTCTATCGGGGGCTTCGTCAGCGCGGTGTCTATGATCCACTGGCAGGGTGGGGAAAACTGCTGTTGCAGATTGGGGCAGCCCTGCTGGTGATGGTGCTCTCTCTTCTCTGGATCGCACCCGATCCCCAGTTCTGGCAGGAGTCACCGATATGGTCCCGAATCGGGATGCTGGGGGGTGAGGTTATGGGCGCCATGGTGCTCTACTTTTCCGTGCTTTATTTGCTGGGGATCCGACCTGCACAATATCAAAAACGGTAGAATGGGCGGATGGAACTGATTCGCGGTCTACAGAATCTGCGCAGCCACCACCATGGCTGTGTGGCAACCATTGGGAATTTTGATGGGGTCCACCTTGGACACCAGCATGTGTTGGGAGAGCTGGCCGAGAAGGCGGAGGAGATGGGTCTGCCGGCGGTGGTGATCACCTTTGAGCCACAGCCCCAGGAGTTTTTTGTGCCGGACAACTGCCCGGGACGGTTGACCCGTTTTCGTGAAAAGATGAAGGCGCTGCGGCGGCTGGCGGTTGACCGTATCTTTACACTCCACTTCACCCCTGAGCTGGCGGGCATGGATCCGGAGGCATTTATCCGCCAGGTCCTGGTGGATGGGCTGGGGATTCGCTACCTGGTGGTTGGGGACGACTTCTGTTTCGGGCGCAATCGCAGAGGCAATTTCTCAATGCTACAGCAGGCGGGTAACGAGCACGGGTTCCAGGTCGTCAATATGCACACCTTTCAGCTCGATGGTGAGCGGGTCAGCAGTACCCGTATCCGCAGGGCGCTCTGTGATGGGGATCTCAATGAGGC
>CAZYJG010000156.1:0-1992 GCA_964647745.1 uncultured Piscirickettsiaceae bacterium | reverse complement strand
ATGAGTTGATGAAAAGAGAGCCCGAAACTGCTCATACCCCTCTACTGCCAGCCGCTCCCTGGGAATAAAGCGCATGGCTGCCGAGTTCATGCAGTAACGGAGACCTGTCGGTGCCGGACCATCCGGAAAAACATGGCCCAGATGGGAGTCGGCCTGGCTGCTGCGAATCTCGGTTCTGACCGAGAACAGTCTGCGATCCTCTCTCTCGGTAACCGCTACTGCTGCAATGGGCTGCGTGAAGCTGGGCCATCCGGTTCCGGAGTCATACTTGTCGGTAGAGCTGAAGAGCGGCTCACCGGAGACAATATCAACATAGATCCCCTGCGCCTTGTTGTCCCAGTAGTCGTTGTCAAAGGCGGGCTCTGTCCCCTCCTCCTGGGTAACCCTGAACTGAAGTGTCGTCAACCGCTCTCTCAGCACCTCTTCGGATGGAGTGACCTGCTCCACTGCAGGTGCCGCAGTGGAGTCATCGCCCCAGATGCGCTCCAGATACTGGTCACGCCCTGATCCATGGCGGTAGTATTTGTAGCGTAGCGGGTTCTTTCTGTAGTAGTCCTGGTGGTACTCCTCCGCCGGATAGAAGGGCTTACCCTCAAGGATCTCTGTAACGATCGGTTTCTGGTAGCGCCCGGATCGTTCCATGTTGTTGCGGGACTCCAGTGCCTGGCTCTTCTGCTCCGGGGTCAGATAGAAGATTGCAGAGCGGTACTGGTTGCCGCGATCCACAAAGGAGCCCCCATCATCGGTTGGGTCAATCTGTTGCCAGAAGAGGTCCAGCAGCTGGGTGTAGGCAACACGGTGGGGGTTGTAGGTCACCTCGATCGCCTCAAGATGGTCAGTCTTGCCGGCAGAGACCTGCTCATACGTGGGATCAACCTCATAACCGCCTGTATACCCGGAGACCACCTGAACCACCCCATCCATTTTCTCGAATGGTGCCTCCATGCACCAGAAGCAGCCCCCGGCAAAAATGGCCCGCTCATAGAGCCCCTGTTTTGTCAGATCCAACGCCCTTCCCCCATCTCTGCTGGCTTGATGATTAACAGCAACCATAACTGCTGCAAGCCCGGTCAGCAATATGAGAATTGTCAGTTTATTGCTCTTCCGCATGGAAGACCTCACTCTCCGGGTGGAAGGCCATCCAGGCAAACCAGAATGAGGAGAGTGCCGGCAGCCGCTCCCCGCTCAGGGTGGTTGCCCAGGCACTGCTACTCTCCGGGTCGTAGTGAAGCTGAATCTCCTGCCCCCTGAACCGGTCCACAAAGGGGGTATCAGTGCGCGAGAGCTCCGAATAGGGATACCCCTTGAATCCGCCATTGATCTCAATGCCGAGCAGACGCTCCTTGGGGTGGTAACGGGGGTCGAGCCGCTCGATCGGGAAGTAGATCCCCTCACTGTTCACATACCCCCCATAGGGGTCCCGATCATAATCACGAAGATATCCGGTACGCCTGGAGAGGACTGCACTATCAGGATGGTCCCTTTTCCAGACCCCCCAACTGGTATGGGTTACCGGCAGCTGCTTCAGCCGCTCCCCACGCAGCGGTCCACTGATCGCACGCCCCAGGATCTGGGACCAGAGTGACTCGCTCTTGCGGTCATAGAGCAGGACATCACTGTTGTAGAGGAGGCCTGAGACCCCAAACTCCATCCTTTCCGCCCCCCTTCCAGCAGAGAAGACGACCCCGGAGCCGCAAAGCGGGCAGTAGGTGACTACGAAGGGGGTTCCCTTGATCTCGTCGTTGACAATCTCATGCCAGTTGAGGATGGCGATGGGGTAGGCACGGGCCACTCCAGCGATCTCCACCCCGAGAATTGGGTCACTATCGGAGAGCTCATCTCCGACAGCGTCAGCAGAGAGAAAGCGTGGGTTGTCGATTGAGGGGATCCCATCACGGGCCGGGCCACCGCCATGGATCTTCTCTGTCGGGATCTCACTACTGGAGAGATCGAAGCCGTTCTTTGTGTTCTCCTCAGCGCTACAAGCTCCTA
>CAZYJG010000155.1:0-2006 GCA_964647745.1 uncultured Piscirickettsiaceae bacterium | reverse complement strand
CATTGACATTGACAATCCGGAGACACGCGAACTGGATACCGAGATTGGCACCTTCAAGGAGTGGACCGAGGCCTATATGAACCGCGTCTTTCTCCCCGCCCCCTCGATGGAGCGCATGATCAATGCCATTGATCTGCCAGATGCCCGCTTCTCCATTACCGATCGACACCGCCGTGTGGTGGCAACCACCGGAAGCCTGCTGACAACCATCACCCGTGATGATGAGCGCAACCCACTGACAGCAGCCATCTTCGACTGGATCTTCGGCTCCCCCATTCAGCAGTTTGATGAGCCGATCCGTGATACCCGAGAGTTCTCATGGAACGCCATTGATCGTGCCCTCAAAAGCGGCGAGGAGCAGCGCTTTGTCCGCCCCTCCTATGACGGACTGGCGGACGTGATCACTATCGTCTACCCGATCCATGGAGAGGAGAGTGAACTGGGTGTGGTGGTTGCCGAGCAGAGCAATCTGCGCATCCTCTCCGAGCTCCGGATCACCCTGGAGAATGTGATCGGCTCCACCCTGCTGGTTATCCTGGCCGCCTCCCTGATTCTGATCACCATCGCCACCCGCCTCACCCTGCGTCTGCACCGACTGGGCGAGGAGACTGCGCAATCCATTGACGAGAGTGGTCGCATCCTCAAGGAGACCATCGATGCGGAGCATGGGGCACTGGATGAACTGGGGGACCTCTCCCGCAGCATCTCCTCGATGCTGACACGCCTCTCCCGCTACACCCACTATCTGGAACGGATGCCAAGAATGCTGAAGCATGAGATCCTCAACCCGCTCAATACCGTCTCCACCTCACTGGAGAACCTGGAGCGGGAGATTCCGGAAACTGAAAACAGCCAGAAATACCTGAAAAAGACACGGCGCGGCATTGAGCGACTGGGCTCCATGGTCCAGAGCCTTGCGGAGGCCTCAAGCCTGGAGGATGCGCTCACTCCGGGGAGTGAGGAGCTATTTGATCTGCAGCAGCTACTGCAGGAGTATCTGGAAAACTACCAAAACGCCCACCCACAACAGCAATTTGAGATCCAGCTCCCCAGCTACCCCATTGAGATCAACGGCTGGCCCTACGCGATAGAGCAGATGCTCGACAACCTCCTCAACAACGCACTCGACTACAGCAACAAAGGGGGCCCAGTTGGGGTAGTTGTCTCGGTAAACTGGGAGGGTGAACCGCGCAACCCCAAAACCACGGGATCCAGCCAGAAAAAGAGCCACAGGCCCAGTGGCATCGTCCAGATCTCAATCCTCAACGAGGGCCCCTCGATTCCACCTGAGATCCGGGATACCCTGTTTGAATCAATGGTCTCCTCCCGCAGGGAGAGCAACCCGGAACGCCCCCACCTGGGGCTGGGGCTCTTTGTGGTTCGTCTGGTAGCCACCCACCACGGCGGAACCGTAGTGGCAGAGAATCGCGAGGATACCGAGGGGAGCCGCTTTACCGTCACTCTCCCCCTGTAACCATCCCCTCCGACTCATCCATGCTGGTGTGCTCCAGCTCGGCAATCACCTGCGCCCCCAACAGCAGGATAATTCCCGCCATCTCCAGACTGAAGAGGGCGATGATGGCGGTAGCGAGTGACCCATAGACCACATCGGCAAAGCTGATGGTAGAGAAATAGTAGACCAGCAGATTGCGCATCCCCTCCCACATCAGGGTCGCCACTGCGCCACCAATCAGAACCGGACGCAACGCTATCCTCCCAACCGGCATCACCAGATAGAGCGAGGAGAAGATCAGCCACACCCCCACAATCCCCATCCAGTAGAGCCCCGACTGTGCCAGCCACTGCAGGGAGAGCGTCCACTCCAGAACAGTAAACTCCAGTGTCTCTGCAGACTGCAGCAGACCGGAGAGCAGTGTCAGCAGCAGGAGCCCGACCCCGATCGCCAGAATATAGAGATAGGGGATCACTGCAGAGAGCAGAAAGTGGCGACGCCGGATCTCCACACGGTGAAAAAAGATGACCGACATCGCATTCTCCAGGGCGGT
>CAZYJG010000154.1:0-2014 GCA_964647745.1 uncultured Piscirickettsiaceae bacterium | reverse complement strand
ATGAACGAAGAAGAGCTGCAAACCTTCAGAGAAAAACTGCGTTGCAACTTTCCCATCATTGATGAGCACTTTGAGGACTTCATCCGTGATGCACTCTCTCACCTCTCTGCAGAGGCGATCGAAGCCTATCTGGAGGGGGCCTCGACTGTCTGCATGATTGGTCGTGGGGTTGAGCCGGTCCTGATCTTTCTTGAAGAGATGCCGGAGATGGCCGACCGTATTGATGAGGAGTTTATCCAGAAAACTGCCGACCAGGTCTGGATCATGTCTCGCACTCCAAATGGCAACTCCATCGTCCCCTTCCTCAACACCCTGAACGAGGTGACCCGCTGCCTCCCCACTGCCGAGCAGATGGAGGAGTATTTTGACCTGATTAACCACCTTGCCGAGGAGACTGCGGGTTCGATCCACGGTCACCACACCACCTTCCCTAGCCCAGGCCTCCCCGACTTCCTGCAGAAGGCCCCCTACCTACTCCATCAGGTAAGTATTGATGGGCTCGCCAACTGGGTTGATTACGGCATCAAGCACTACAACAACCATCCAGACCGCCAGAAAGAGTATTTCTCTCTGGAGACTGCCGACAGCAAGGCGATGTTGATGAAGGAGCGCAGTGGCACCCTCTTCATCGATAGCGAACGGGAGCTCGACCTCTACATGCGGGCGATGTGGGATGACCCCGAACAGCTGGTTCCCTACTCCCGAGGCTACAACCCCTACGAGAAACAGCTTCCCTACTACACTGCTGATGGAATCCGCATCCCCGACAGCTACGAGCCACTCAACGGAGTCAGTGGAATGGATCGCTATCGAGCGCTACTGGCACACTTTGCAGCGCACCGCGTCTGGACCGACCCCATCATTGTCGACAACTTCAGCCCCTTTCAGCGCCACACCGTGATGATGCTGGAGGATTGCCGCATTGAATACCTATTGATGCAGCGCTATCCAGGCCTGCGAAAACTCTTCCTGACCCTCCACCCCGCCCCGGTTGAGGGGAGCTGTGACCATGAGAACGAGTCCTGTATCCGCCACCGCACAACCATGCTCTCCCGCGCCATCCTCGATCCGGACCATGGTTACCAGAGTGAGGTGATCAACGAGTTTGCCAACCGCTTCCACGAGATCATGGAGTCGGGTGACCACTCCACGAAGAAGATGGGAATACTGGGGCCCCAATTTGTGGCCAAGACCCGCCGTCAGGCGGACCAGCTCCCCAATATCCGCTTCACCGATACCGAGGTGAGCTACCGTGATGACAACCGTCACATGTGGATCTACATCGAGGATGGGGATGACGAGGAGCAGTTCCACGAGAAGCGCAAGCCGCAGGGCGACGAGGAGCTGGATGGACTCCCCCCCCGTCACTACAAGGAGTGGGACTACCACACCAAGAGCTACCGACTGGATTGGGTCACCCTCTATGAGGCGAAGCACGCCTCGGGCGATGCCCACAAGATTGATGAGCTGCTGGAGAAGCATCAGGGACTGGTGAAACGGATGAAGCAGATCCTGGATCTGCTCAAGCCCCAGAACTATGTACGGATCCGCTACCAGGAGGAGGGCTCCGAGCTCGACCTCGATGTTGCCATCCGCTCCCTGATCGACTTCAAGAGTGGCGCCCAGCCCGACCCCCGCATCAACATGGATCACCGCAATGATGGTCGCGATATCGCGGTAATGCTGTTGATTGACCTCTCTGAATCCCTCAATGAGAAGGTCCCTGGATCGACCCAAACCATCCTTGAGCTCTGTCAGGAGGCCACCTCACTGCTCTCCTGGACCATCGAGCAGCTGGGTGACAAGTTTGCCATTGCCGGATTCCACTCCAACTCCAGGCATGATGTCCGCTACCACCACATCAAGGGGTTCAGTGAGCATTGGGACGAAGAGGTCAAGGCGCGTCTGGCAAAGATCGAGGCTGGTTTCTCTACCCGGATGGGGGGTGCGATTCGTCATGCCGCCCACTACCTGGAGGGGCAGAAGGCAGACAAGAAGCTGCTGCTGATCCTCA
>CAZYJG010000153.1:0-2018 GCA_964647745.1 uncultured Piscirickettsiaceae bacterium | reverse complement strand
CAGTATGGGGATCGGGTTGAGTTCCTGACAGCAGGGGAGCCCTATTTCCTTGCCTACATGCTGCTGGATCTGGTAAAGAAATGGTGGCTCTTTATCGTCTCGCTGCTTATTGTGGTTGCTGTCCTCTGGTATGAGTTCCGCAGCTGGCAGGGGGCAATCCTGCCGCTGGTTGGTGTGGGGATGACCATTGTGATGACGCTGGGGCTGATGGGATTTACCCAGTTCAAGCTGACCACCATGATGGTGCTGACCCCGATGCTGCTGCTGGCGATCGGTATCGGTCACTCGGTACAGGTTACCCGCCGCTTTTTGCAGGAGCTGCATGCGCCGCACTGTGACTCTCCACGAGAGGCGGCAGAGGTGGCAATTGGCCACACCATTGTGCCGGCCACACTCTCGATCATTACCGATATGGTCGGTTTCTTCACCCTGTCGTTTGTTGATATCTCCTTCTACAAGGCCTACGCCTACTTTGGGATGTTCGGGATGGCAACCCTGCTGTTGACCACAACAACACTGATTCCGTTGCTGCTGGTGACGTTTGTTCCGAAATCCGACATATGTGGTGAGGAGCGTCCCTGGGAGCTGGCCATGGGGAGAGGCATCTCTGGGCTGCTGGCGGGTCCAGGAAAGTGGATTCCTGTCGGGATCATAGGCGTGGTAATGGTGCTCTCTGCCAACTATGCCCAGTTGGGCACCGGCATTGAGGCGATGATGGCTGATGATCCAACCCCGGAGCAGGCCCGTATCCAGAGGGAGTGGGATATCATGCCGGGGGTGGAGAAGGGGATCAACTACTCTCGTGCCGCCTTCAAGGACCACTTTATGCTGGGTGGCCTGTTTGGTGAGGAGGATGTGATGATCGGCAAGGAGGATAATCGCCGCCCCTCCAATGTTGCGGCAATCCATGAGCTGGAGCGGCTTGGCAATATCATGCCCGGGGTGATCTCGGTCAATATTCCGGTGCGGGCCAAAAGCCCGATCCTGCCGGAGTGTGGGCCTGACGCCTACAATGATGATGGAGATCGGCTGCAGGGGCCGGAGGTTTGCTACGATCCCGATGAGGATCCTGTACAGGGTATCTTCAATGATGCCTCGGTACTGGCTGCGCTGAACCAGCTGGAGGAGTGGATGCGTGGTCATGAGTATATTGGCTATACGGGCTCCTATGTCCAGTTTGTGAAGACGGTGAACATGGTTATGGCAACCCCGGGTGGAGGCAAGCCAACCGACCACCTCAATCTCTATGACATCCCGACCGAACAGCATATGCTGGATGAGAAGAACTGGTATGCCTACCGGGATGAGGAGGATCCGGAGTATGTCCCAAGTCCCGATGATCTGGTACAGACCTATAACGGCCTGCTGGAGGCCAATACCGGCCCTGGTGATCTTGACTCCTTCGTCAATACCGAGAGCTGGGATGAGGGGATCGTGATGGGTTTTGTCAATACCATGGATCCGATTGCGACCCATGAGGTAACAGAGGATATTCAGAGGTTCCTGGTGGAGCATGAGAATGATCCCGGTTTTGACAAGGTGAAGATCGGCTTCCGTAACGGGGACGAGGTCGACATCCATGTGGGCACACCGGGCGAGGCAGGGTATCGCCACATCACCCGGATTGCAGGGGATACTGCCATTAGTGAGCCTGCGGTGGGCGGGTTCCTTGGTGCAACCGAGGCGACCCGTGTGGTGGCAATGAACGAGTGGCTAAAGAGTCCTCTGACCACAGCCTTGGCGATCTTCCTGATTGCAGCACTGATGTTCCGTTCACTCTCGATAGCGGGAATTCTGGTTACAATGCTCTTTGTGACCCTCTTCTCTCAGTACGGGATGGGTGGCTATATGACAGAGATCAGGGAGTGGTCGGCCAACCTCGCTTTCCATGTGCAGGTGGCACTCAGTATCGCGATGGGGCTGGGTATTGATTACGGCATCTACATGATCTCACGTCTGCGTGAAGAGATGCGTGCGACGGGTGGGAACTGGGGAGATGCACTGCGCAATACGCTCAG
>CAZYJG010000152.1:0-2099 GCA_964647745.1 uncultured Piscirickettsiaceae bacterium | reverse complement strand
CGCCCCAACATCACCCAGCCCGGGGCCAAGGTTGTTCATGCAGGCGGCAAGGGCAGAGAAGGCGGTGATCTGATCCAGCCCAGTGGCCATCAACAGCAGCAGCATGATGCTGAAGCTGGCAACATAGAGGGAGAAGAATCCCCAGACAGCAGAGATAACCCGCTCGGGGAGCGGCTTGTTCCCGACCTTGACCGAGATCTGTGCATTGGGGTGAATCAGTCGGGCAATCTCGCGCATCCCCTGGCGAAACAGCATCAGAAAGCGGATCACCTTCATGCCACCACCGGTAGAGCCGGCACATCCACCGATAAAGCTGGTAAAGAGCAGCAGCAGCGGGAGAAAGCTGGGCCAGTTGAAGTGCTGTGTGGTGGTGAAACCGGTGGTAGTACCGATGGAGACCGCCTGGAAAATGCCGTGCCGAATCGCCTCACCTGAATTTTCAAAGGTTTCAGAGAGGATCAGGAAGAGGCTGGTTATCACTGCAACTGCGGAGAGAATGGCAATATAGGTGCGGAACTCGGAATCCTGAAGATAGGGGTTGATGCTGAAACGGCTCAATGCGATGAAGTGGAGGGAGAAGTTGATGCCGGAGAGCAGCATGAAGATCACGGCAATTGACTCAATCAGGCGGCTGTCAAACCAGCCGATGCTGGCGTCGTGTGTGGAAAAGCCTCCAATGGCAACGGTTGAGAAGCTATGGGCGATGGCATCAAAAGGGGTCATGCCGGCAAGCCAGTAGGCCACTCCGCAGGCAATTGTAAGGCCCAGATAGATATACCAGAGCGCCTTTGCGGTTTCGGTGATGCGTGGTGTCAGTTTATTGTCCTTGATGGGGCCTGGGGTTTCAGCCCGATAGAGCTGCATGCCGCCAATTCCAAGCATCGGGAGGATGGCTACAGCCAGTACAATGATTCCCATCCCACCCAGCCACTGGAGCTGCTGCCGATAGTAGAGAATGGATGTGGGGAGCTGATCAATCCCGGTGATGACGGTTGCACCTGTTGTGGTAAGTCCGGAGAGTGATTCAAACAGGGCATCGATGATGCTCATGTGGGGTGTTGTGCCAAGTGCGAAGGGGAGTGCACCAGAGACGCCCAGCACCGCCCAGAAGAGCACAACGACCAGGAAGCCATCACGGATGCGCAACTCCTTCTTGATCCCCCGCACGGGGTTCCAGATCATGTAGCCACTGACTACGGTAATTGTCAGTGAGAGCATGAAGGGGAAGAAGGCGCCATCCTGGTAGAGGATTGAGACAACCATGGGGGGCACCATGGTGACGCTGAAGATCATCAGCAGCAGTCCGAGAATCCTTTGTATGACCTGGGGTTGCATTGGAGTGGGTGCAGCTAGAAGAGGGAGATCCTGGAAGACTGGAGCAGTTTCTCCACCTCGTGGATCCGGTTTTTGTCAATCAGGAAGAGAATCAGGTGGTCCCCGGCACGAACCACGGTATCGTGGTGTGCAATCAGCACCTCTTCATTCCTGATTACTGCGCCAATCGAGGCACCAAGCGGGAGCTTGATCTTCTCAATGGGGCGATCAACCACCCTGGAGTTTTCATGTACAACAGCCTCAATGGCCTCTGCAGCACCGCGGCGCAGAGAGTGGGCAACCACAACATTGCCCTGCCGTACCCGAGCCAGCAGGGAGCTGATGGTGACCTGTTGTGGTGAGATGGCGATATCGATGACATCACTCTCCACCAGGTTTGCATAGGCGGGTCGGTTGATCAGGGTCATCACCTTGTGTGCCCCCAGCCGTTTTGCCAGCATCGAGGAGAGGATGTTGGCCTCATCATCACTGGTCACCGCGATGAAGACATCGATGTCCTCAATACTCTCCTCCAGCAGCAGCTCCTTGTCTGCGGCATCTCCAAGCAGAACAATGGAGTTGCTGAGCTCTTCCGAGAGCAGCTGTGAGCGCTTGCTGTTATGGTCGATGATCTTGATGTCATGGCTCTCCTCGATGGCATGAGCCAGGCCGGTCCCGATATTTCCGCCGCCAGCAATCATGATTCTTCTGTAGGGGCGATCCAGCCTGCGCAACTCACTCATGACCTGGCGAATATGCTCCTTGGCCGCAATGAAGTGGACCTC
>CAZYJG010000151.1:0-2104 GCA_964647745.1 uncultured Piscirickettsiaceae bacterium | reverse complement strand
CCCTCTGCATGGAATGTTCGCGAATTTTAAGGCCTATCTTCTCGTTTCTCAAGTCGGATTCCACCCGAAACCCTTCGTTATTCAGCTGTTTTGCAACATTTTCTGCCGTCTCACGCTGACTATCGGTGATATTGATCACCACCGCCTGCAGCGGAGAGAGCCAGGCCGGCATCGAACCGGCATACTCCTCGATCAAAATTCCGACAAAACGCTCCAGTGAACCGAGAATCGCACGATGCAACATCACCGGGCTCTTCTTCTCTCCATGCTCATCCACATAGGTGGCATCGAGCCGTCCCGGCATCGAGAAATCGACCTGGATAGTGCCGCACTGCCAGACCCGGCCAATACAATCCTTCAGCGAGAACTCGATCTTGGGGCCGTAGAAGGCACCCTCGCCCGGCTGCAACTCCCACTCCAGCCCCTTAGCGTTGAGCGCAGTCTCCAATGCCTGCTCCGCCTGATCCCAGACCGCATCACTGCCGACCCGCTTCTCGGGACGGGTGGAGAGCTTGATCAGCACCTCCTTGAAACCAAAGTCCTCATAGACCTCAAACAGCAGCTCCATAAAGGCGGCCACCTCCGACTGAATCTGACCCTCGGTACAGAAGATATGGGCATCATCCTGGGTAAAGTTGCGCACCCGCATCAGCCCGTGCAGTGTGCCGGAGGGCTCATTGCGGTGGCAGGAGCCGAATTCCGCCAGACGCAGTGGCAGATCGCGATAGCTGCGCAGCCCCTGGTTGTAGATCTGCACATGGCCCGGGCAGTTCATCGGCTTGATCGCATAGTCCCGGTTCTCGGAGTGGGTGGTGAAGATCATATCCCCAAACTTGTCCCAGTGGCCCGACTTCTCCCACAGCACCCGGTCGATCACCTGTGGGGTGTGGACCTCCTGGTAGCCGTGGTGGCGCAGCTTCTCGCGCACATAGTCCTCCACCTCGCGGTAGATCGACCACCCCTTGCTGTGCCAGAAGACCATCCCCGGTGCCTCCTCCTGGGCATGGAAGAGATCGAGCTTCTTGCCGATCTTGCGGTGGTCCCGCTTCTCCGCCTCCTCCAGCTGGTGCAGATACTGTTTGAGCTGCTTCTTGTCCGGGAAGGCGGTGCCGTAGATTCGCTGCAGCATCTCGTTATTGGAGTCTCCACGCCAGTAGGCGCCGGCCAGCTTCATCAGCTTGAATCCACCCTTCAGGTGGCCAGTGGAGGGGACGTGTGGACCACGACAGAGATCGATAAAATCCCCCTGACGATAGAGCGATAGGGTCTGATCCGCCGGAATGTCCCGAATGATCTCCGCCTTGTAGGCCTCCCCCTGACCCTCAAAGAGGGCGACCGCCTCATCGCGCCCCATCTCGGAGCGCTCAATCTTGATATTCTGCTTGGCCAGCTCCGCCATCTTCTTCTCGATGGTCTTGAAGTCATCCGGGGTAAACTTCTCCTCGCGGGCAAAGTCGTAGTAGAAGCCATTTTCAACAACGGGGCCGATGGTGATCTGGGTCTCCGGAAAGAGCACCTTGACCGCCTGCGCCAGCAGGTGGGCGGTGGAGTGGCGGATGATCTCCACCCCCTCCTCATCCCGGCTGGTGATCAGCGAGAGGGCAACATCCTCCTCAATCCGGTAGGAGGTATCGACCAGTGTCTCACCAATCTTGCCGGCGAGCGCCGCCTTGGCGAGGCCGGGGCCGATATCGGCCGCCACATCGTGAACGGTTACAGAGTCATCAAAGGTACGCTGGGAACCATCAGGCAGTGTGATTACGGGCATTTTTCTCTCCAGTGGCGACCCATACCAGAGGCCGCATGTTCATCCATCATCAACAAAAATGGTCAGCCACCAGACGATGTGCTGACCATTTCAATAATCTGGTAGGCGCGAGTGGATTCGAACCACCGACTTCCACCATGTCAAGGTGACACTCTAACCAACTGAGTTACGCGCCTGAAGTTTAGAGGGCGGATTCTACAGCCTTATACCTGCGTGTCAATAATAGGCCCAGTGATTTGGGGACATATCGATTGTGTAGTCCTCTATTCCTGGGCAGCCTCCTAGACTGGAGTCACGTGCACTTTTAATCCTAGCGCTTTACTGACCTTCATGATC
>CAZYJG010000150.1:0-2118 GCA_964647745.1 uncultured Piscirickettsiaceae bacterium | reverse complement strand
GCACGATGGACCAGCAGATCGGGATAACGACGGATGGGAGAGGTAAAGTGTGCGTAGTTGTCGTGCGCCAGACCAAAGTGGCCCACACTCTCCGGCGAGTAGACCGCCCGATTCAGGCTTCTCAGCAGCACCGTCTGGATCAGGTTGAACTCGGGTCGGTTACGGGCCAGGTCGAGAACCTGCGCATAGTCCCCGGGCTGTGGGCGATCCCCCCCAGCCAGGGTGAGTCCAAACTCCCTGAGGAAGAGGCGTACCTCATCCAGGCGATCTGCTGCCGGCTGCTCATGGATACGATAGAGAGTCGGTATCTTGTTGCGCTTCAGATAACGTGCCGCAGAGACATTGGCAGCAATCATGAACTCCTCGATCATCTTGTGTGCATCATTGCGGATGGTCGGCACAATGCGATCGATCTTCTTTCCCTCTCCAAACAGGATCTGTGTCTCCACGGTATCGAAATCGATTGCACCACGGACACTTCGTGCCTGTCTGAGTACCTGGTAGAGCGCATGGAGCTCCTGCAGTTGAGGCAGGTATCTGCTGTAGATTGGGGGCAGTGACTCGGCCTTCCCATCCAGTGCATCACCCACCTGGTTGTAGATCATGCGCGCTGCAGAGCGCATCACCCCACGATGAAAACGGGAACGGGTGACATGACCCTGTTCATTGATCTGCATCTCACAGACCATGCAGAGGCGGTCCACGTCGGGATTGAGGGAGCAGAGCCCGTTGGAGAGTGACTCGGGAAGCATTGGCACCACATGCCCGGGGAAATAGACCGAGTTACCGCGCACAATGGCCTCACGATCCAGTGGGCTCTCAGGCTCAACATAGTGGGAGACATCGGCTATCGCAACCAGCAGGCGCCACCCCTTTGCAGTACGGCTACAGTAGACCGCATCATCAAAGTCCCGCGCATCCTCGCCATCAATGGTCACCAGAGGGGTATTGCGAAAATCCTTGCGCCCCTTTTTTGCCTTCTCCGGAACCTCTGCCGGAATCGATGCCGCCTGACGCTCAACTGCATCAGGCCAGAGGTGCGGGATCTCAAAGGCACGGATGGCGATATCGATCTCCATACCCGGCGCCATATGGTCACCCAGGACCTCAACCACCCTGCCAATGGGGGCACTGCGCTTGGATGGCTGCTCAACCAGTTCAACCAGAACGATCTGGTCGTTGTCTGCACCTGCCCGCATGTCCGGAGGAACCAGGATGTCGTGGGTAATGTTCTTGTTGCTGGGAACGACCGTTCCCACACCACGCTCAAGGAAATAGCGCCCGACGACCTGCTGTGTCCCCCGATCCAGAACCCTGACGACCTGCCCCTCCCTCTTGCCACGGCGGTTGACCCCAACAATGGAGACCAGCAGACGGTCTCCATGCATGACCGAGCGCATCTGTTTTGCATGGAGAAAGACATCCTCCCCACCCTCATCAGGGATCAGAAAACCGAAACCATCCGGATGGCCCTGTACGCGTCCGCGCACCAGATCCATGCGCTCAATCAGGCCATAGGCCCCACGCCGATTTTTTGCAATCTCTCCATCCCGTGACATGGCGATCAGGCGTCGACGCAACCCCTCCTGACGCTCCTCATCCTCATAACCAAAATGGTCAATCAGATAACGCAGTGACTGGGGGGTACTGCTACTCTCCAGCACCTTCATGATCTCACGCCGTTCCGCAACGGGAACCGCGTAAGTTTTATTGCTCTCTTCTTTCAATGATCTTTTACTCTTGTTTTTTGCTCTAAATTATTGACACCAACCAGATGGCTCGGTAAAGTGCGCGCTCATTTCCTGCTACAGGAAATTCCACACCTTGCCTGGGTGGCGGAATTGGTAGACGCGCTAGCTTCAGGTGCTAGTGGGGGCAACCCCGTGGAGGTTCAAGTCCTCTCCCAGGCACCATATTTTTCTCCATTTATATTCAATGTGCGGTATCTTACGCCATTGCCGATTTATCAGGGGGAAATTCATGATCCGCACGCTATTCACTCTTTCTCTTCTCTTCTTGCTGGCTGGCTGTTCCGGTGAGACCACCGATAGTGACACTGCCACTGTAGCACCGGAACTGAAGGGAACCATAGCCACCTCAGCCGCACCTGTTGTGATG
>CAZYJG010000149.1:0-2283 GCA_964647745.1 uncultured Piscirickettsiaceae bacterium | reverse complement strand
GCCTGGACAATACCGCCACCGGTCTCCAGCGCCTGCTCCGGCTCGGGTGAGTAGTGGATGGTGGCCCCATAACGGGAGCCGTCCCCCAATGACTGCGGGATCTGCGATCCGAGCCAGCCATGGTTGATCACCAGCTCCCGTATACCAGCCGCGACCAGCGCCTCGATATGGTGCTCAATCAGCGCCTTGCCGTTGACCTTTAGCAGCGGCTTTGGGGTCCGGTCCGTCAACGGACGCATCCGCTCACCACGACCGGCAGCCAGGATCATCGCCCTCACGCCCCGCCCCCCTGCAGCCTGCTGGTGAGCCGGTGGAGGGGCGCCAACTCCGGATAGCGGCCACTCACCTCCACAACATAGTTGATGGTTCGGGGAATATCATCGAGATAGCCCGGCTTGCCATCCCTGTGGTTGAGTCGTGCAAAGATGCCGATTGCCTTGAGATGGCGCTGCACCCCCATCCAGTCAAACCAGCGCAGAAACTGTGGCCACTCCACACCCTCCATCAGCCGGGATTCAACCAGCCTCCGGTAATAGGCGTGTGCCCACATCTCAACCTGCCCTCGCGGCCAGTCGATATAGCAATCCCTCAACAGGGAGACCAGATCGTAGGTGATCGCACCCCGAACCGCATCCTGAAAGTCGATCACCCCGGGGTTCTCCCCCTCCACCACCATCAGGTTGCGTGAGTGGTAGTCCCGGTGGACAGCCACCTGTGGCTGCTCCAGTGCGGAGTCTGCCAACAGCGTGAACTGCCGCTCAAGCGCCTGCCGCCCCTCATCGCTGAGAGCCTCCCCACGATGGATGCCCAGATACCACTCCGGAAAGAGCTCCATCTCCCGCATCAGCAGTTTTCGGTCATAGGGGGGGAGTGTCACCTCGGGGGGCCACTGCTGCTGCAGGGTCAACAGCGCATCCAGCGCATCCCCATAGAGGGCATCAGCACGCTCACGGTTGAGTTGATCAAGATAGGAGGTGGTGCCGAGGTCAGCGAGCAGCAGAAACCCCTGATCCAGATCCAGCGCATGGATCTCCGGGGCATTGACCCCACACTCCCGAAGCAGACGGGCAATCGAGACAAAGGGTCGGGAGTCCTCCTTGTCAGGGGGGGCATCCATCGCAATCATGCTCTCCGTCGCACCCCGTTCGGGGAGATGGAGCCGAAAATAGCGCCGAAAGCTGGCATCCGCCGAGGCGGGCTCAAGCCTGAACCGCTCCTCCCCAAACAGCTCGCCAACCCACCTCTGCAACTGCTCCAGACGCTGCCCCATCCTGCTCATGCCCTCTCAACAGATATGCCTCAATGGCCTGATATTGTACTCTTTACAGAATAGGACATGTATAATCGGGCGTTAAATTATCACCCCCAGAACAACTTCCAACTACAGCCGCTTGAACCTACAACTCTGCAAAACCACAGGGCTTCTGCTCTCCACACTGGCCTGTGCAGTCTCCTACCAGGCGCAGGCAGCAGCCACCTACCGCTGCGTGGTGGGTGGTGATGGAGAGTGGCTCTGCGGCTCTCCAGAGGAGATCAACCTCTCCAGTGGCACCCCCCTCTCCGAGGTGACACCTCCCCCACCGCCCAAGAGGGTGGTGACACCCAAAACCCAGCTGCCGGCTGCACAACCCACCACAGAGCAGCCGAAAATGGCTGTGGATCAACCAGCTCCTGCCCCATCCCCCTGGAAGGAGCCGGAAACAGCAGAGGCAATAACAGCCATTGAGACTGCCCAGGAGCCATCAACTGAGGCCACTCCCACAACTATCGAGCAGGCCACCTCTGCATCCACTGCGACTGCAGAGAGCGCGCCAGTAACAGAAAAACAGATTGTCTCCCAATCCGTTGAGACCGGACAGTGCCCCATTGAGATGGACAGCAAGAGCGGTCCTGCCCCGATTGCCGACCGCGACAACCAGATCACCACCATCGATGCGGACGAGATGGAGATCCATGAGCGCAACCTCTTCCACTATCGCGGCAATGTGGTGATGCAGCGGGCCGATCAACAGCTGAGTACAGACCAGGCCACCTACAACCATGAGAGTGGAATCTTTGAGGCGGAGGGGAACCTCCTCTACCGGGAGAGCGGCTCCGAACTGGCTGGCGATCGCGGCCTCTTCAACGCCAACACCGATAGCGGTGTCATCCATAACGCCCGCTACAAGATCGAGGAGAGTCACGCCAGTGGCGAGGCAGAGCGCGCCGAGAAGCTGGGAAACTATGTGAGCCGCTATACCAGTGCCACCTACACCACCTGTGACCCCAACAACAGAAGCTGGG
>CAZYJG010000148.1:0-2306 GCA_964647745.1 uncultured Piscirickettsiaceae bacterium | reverse complement strand
ACCTTCGAGAAGTTCCCGCAGGCCGAGGCGACCCTGACCACCCAGATGAAGTCTGTGGGTGAGGTGATGGCGATTGGCCGCACCTTCCAGGAGTCGATGCAGAAGGCGCTGCGTGGTCTGGAGACCGGTGCCGATGGGCTGGACGAGAAGATTGCACTGGATGCCGAGGATCTGAAGGAGGTACTGCGCAAGCAGCTGCGTGTCCCGGGACCGGAGCGAATCTGGTATGTGGCCGATGCCTTCCGTGCCGGCTGGTCCATGGAGGAGGTTTTTGAGGAGACCAGGATTGACCGCTGGTTCCTGATCCAGATTGAGGATCTGATCCGGGATGAGTCAGAGGTCCGTAGCGGGGGCGTGGATGGTCTCAATGCACTGCAGTTGCGACTGCTGAAACGCAAGGGTTTCTCGGATCGTCGTCTCGCTGCCCTGACCGCTGCAGATGAGCATGCGATTCGTGCGCGGCGGCATGAGCTGGGGGTTCGTCCTGTCTTCAAGCGGGTTGATACCTGTGCGGCCGAATTTCCGACCAATACCGCCTACATGTACTCCACCTACGAGGAGGAGTGTGAGTCCAACCCCTCCGACAAGAAGAAGATCATGGTGCTGGGTGGCGGACCCAACCGGATCGGGCAGGGGATCGAGTTCGACTACTGCTGCGTCCACGCGGCACTGGCGATGCGTGAGGATGGCTACGAGACCATTATGGTCAACTGCAATCCGGAGACCGTATCCACCGACTACGACACCTCGGACCGACTCTACTTTGAGCCGCTCACCCTCGAGGATGTGCTGGAGGTGGTGGAGAACGAGAAGCCGGCAGGGGTCATCGTCCAGTATGGTGGCCAGACCCCACTCAAGCTGGCGCTGGATCTGGAGCGGGCAGGGGCCCCGATTATCGGCACCACCCCGGATGCGATCGATCTGGCAGAGGATCGTGAACGGTTCCAGCAGGCACTTAACAGGCTGGGGCTGTTGCAGCCACCCAACCGGACGGCCCGTGCCGAGGATGAGGCGCTGACACTGGCCGAGGAGATCGGCTACCCGCTGGTGGTACGTCCCTCCTATGTGCTGGGTGGGCGTGCGATGGAGATTGTCCATGACGCAGAGGGGCTGCAGACCTACTTCCGTGAGGCAGTACAGGTCTCCCATGAGAGCCCGGTGCTGCTGGACCGCTTCCTCAATGATGCGGTTGAGGTCGATGTCGATGCGATCTGTGACGGCAGTGATGTGGTGATTGGCGGCATCATGCAGCATATCGAGCAGGCAGGGGTCCACTCCGGTGACTCGGCCTGTTCGCTGCCCCCGTATGATCTCTCCGATGAGATCCAGGATCGGCTGCGTGAGCAGACCCGTGCCCTGGCACTGGAGCTCAATGTGCTGGGTCTGATGAATATCCAGTTTGCGATCCAGGGTGAGAATATCTATGTGCTGGAGGTCAATCCGCGTGCCTCCCGTACCGTCCCCTTTGTCTCCAAGGCGATTGGGCAGCCACTGGCCAAGATTGCGGCCCGCTGCATGGCGGGGCAGAGTCTCAGGGAGCAGGGCTTTACCAGCGAGGTGGTTCCGCGCCACTACTCGGTCAAGGAGGCGGTCTTCCCATTTGTGAAGTTCCCGGGGGTCGATCCGCTGTTGGGGCCTGAGATGAAGTCAACCGGTGAGGTGATGGGGGTCGGTTACAGCTTTGGAGAGGCATTTGCCAAGTCGCAGCTTGCAGCGGGTGGCCCGCTGCCACAGTCTGGTCGTGCCTTTATCAGTGTGCGGGACAGTGACAAGGTGACGATTGTCGGTGTCGCCCGGCAGCTCGCGGATGCAGGCTTTGAACTGGTCGCAACCCGTGGAACCGCAGATGTGCTGAATGGCGCATCGATCAGCTGTGAAAAGATCAACAAGGTGACCGAGGGGCGTCCCCATATCGTGGACCAGATCAAGAACGGTGAGATCGATCTCATCATCAATACCACGGAGGGGAAGCAGGCAATTTCTGACTCCTTCTCCATCCGTCGCGAGACCCTGAACCACAAGGTGACCTACTTCACCACCGTGGCGGGTGCGCAGGCGGTTGCCCATGCCCTCTCCAGGCTGGATGACCGTGATGTCAACCGTCTGCAGGATCTGCACGGTTAGGGAAGTGAACTTCGGGGGTGAGGAGCTGAGGTTATGAACAAGATTCCATTAACGGTAAAGGGTGCAGAGAAACTGCGTGAGGAGCTGCATCGACTGAAGTCGGTGGATCGCCCGGAGGTGGTGGAGGCCATTGCCGAGGCGCGCGCCCACGGGGACCTGAAAGAGAATGCCGAGTACCATGC
>CAZYJG010000147.1:0-2404 GCA_964647745.1 uncultured Piscirickettsiaceae bacterium | reverse complement strand
CGTCTGCTGGAGCGTGGTGATGAGGTGATCGGGATCGACAACCACAATGACTACTATGATCCAGCACTGAAAGAGGCGCGACTGGCACGCCATGCGGATCACCCCAACTACACCCATATCCGGATGAATCTGGAGGATCGAGAGGGGATGGCGGAGCTGTTCAAGAGCCACCAGCCGCAGAGGGTGGTGAACCTTGCGGCACAGGCCGGTGTGCGCTACTCACTGGAGAATCCACTCGCCTATATCGACACCAATCTGGTCGGTTTTGGCCATATTCTGGAGGGCTGTCGTCACAACAATGTCGAGCATCTGGTCTACGCCTCCTCCAGCTCGGTCTATGGCTCCAATACCAAGATGCCATTTTCCGTGCATGACAACGTCAACCACCCGGTCAGCCTCTATGCGGCGACCAAGAAGGCCAATGAGTTGATGGCGCACACCTACAGCCACCTCTATGAGCTGCCCACTACAGGGCTGCGTTTCTTTACCGTCTACGGACCATGGGATCGCCCAGACATGGCGCTGCAGCGATTTACCCGTGCGATCCTGGCAGGAGAGAAGATTCAGGTCTTCAATTACGGCAAGCACCGCCGCGACTTTACCTACATCGATGACATTGTTGAGGGGGTGATCCGGGTGCTGGATCGACCAGCGCCACCTAATCCAGAGTGGAGTGGGGATAACCCTGACTCTGCCACCAGCAGGGCACCATGGCGCATCTACAATATCGGCAACAACAATCCGGTAGAGCTGATGGACTATATCGAGGCGCTGGAGGAGGCGCTGGGTATTGAGGCAGACAAGGAGCTGCTGCCGCTACAGCCTGGCGATGTGCCCGATACCTATGCCGATGTCAGTGATCTGGTCAGGAAGTTTGACTACAAGCCATCGATGTCGGTGAAAGAGGGTGTGAAGAATTTTGCCGAATGGTATCGTAGCTACCATCAGGTCTGATTTGGGGGAAGCATGTTTCAAGCGGTATTGAATGAGCATATCGGGGTGGTCTCGGCGCTTCAGCAGATTGAGGGTGAGATCAGTGAGGCTGCTCAGAGGATGGTTCGATCCCTGCAAAGTGGGGGGAAGGTCCTGCTGATGGGGAACGGAGGCAGTGCTGCCGATGCGCAACACATTGCAGCCGAGCTTGTGGTCCGTTACCAGAAGAACCGAAAGGCGCTGCCGGCCATTGCCCTGACAACGGATAGCTCCATCCTGACAGCTACAGGCAATGATTTCAGTTTTGAGGAGATATTCAGCCGTCAGGTAGAGGCGCTCGCCCAACCTGGTGATCTGGTGGTCGGGATCTCCACCTCTGGCAACAGCAGTAATGTGGTGCGGGCACTGCAGGCTGCCCGGGATAGGGGGGCGGATACCATTGGATTGACCGGCCAGTCTGGGGGGGCAATCAGTGAGGTTGCAGAACAGACAATCCAGGTGCCATCGACTGTTACGGCACGTGTCCAGGAGGCCCATATCCTGATTGGCCACTACTGGTGTCAGCAGGTTGAGGCAGCCTACGCATGAGTTTGACCATTCCCGATTTCTCCAAAGGCAAGACGCTGGTGGTCGGCGATCTGATGCTGGATCGCTACTGGTCTGGTGGGGCTGAGCGGATCTCTCCTGAGGCGCCTGTTCCGGTAGTCCATGTGCAGGAGATTGAGGAGCGTCCCGGTGGTGCGGGCAATGTGGCACTTAATATTGCTGCGCTGGGAGGTCAGGTGACGTTGTTGGGGGTGGTTGGCAATGATCTGGAGGGAGAGGCGCTGCAGCAGCAGCTGGAGTCCCAGGGTGTTGATTGTCAGTTTCAGCAAGAAGCTGCACTGCGTACCTCGACCAAGCTGCGGGTGCTGAGCCGTCATCAGCAGTTGATCCGGCTCGATTTTGAAGAGTCGATAGATGGGGTCTCGTTTGGGGTGCTACAGGAGCAGTTCAAAGTGGCGCTGGAAGATTGTGGGGCCGTTATTTTATCTGATTATGGCAAGGGAGCGTTGCGGGAGATCCGCGCCCTGATTGAGCTGGCCCGAGCCGCAGGCAAGCCAGTTCTGGTCGATCCGAAGGGGAGCGACTTCTCCAAATACCACGGCGCAACCCTGATGACGCCCAACCTCTCTGAGTTTGAGGCGGTTGCAGGTCGCTGTGAGGATACAGATGCCATAGTGGTACAGGGGGAGATGTTGCGTCAGAAGCTGGAGATGGAGGCGCTGCTGATCACCCGCAGTGAGGCGGGGATGACCCTGCTGGAGGAGAGTGCGGAGCCATTCCATCAGCCCACCCATGCGCGAGAGGTCTATGATGTGACCGGTGCCGGGGATACGGTGATTGCAACACTCGCTGCCGGGATTGCTGCTCGGGCAGACCGTAAGGATGCTGTGGCGGTCGCCAATCTGGCAGCCGGTATTGTGGTTGG
>CAZYJG010000146.1:0-2454 GCA_964647745.1 uncultured Piscirickettsiaceae bacterium | reverse complement strand
CCCTCGGCATCGGTGTTGAGGATCTCGATGGTCTGTCCGGAGAGGCTGGTCACCACATCCCCCGGCTTGGTTGCCTTGCCGCTGGGGAGATTCTCGGTGGCAGGGATGAGAGCCACCAGGTTGAGCGGGAGGCTGAGGTCCCGCACCGCCTGCAGGGCACCAAGAACCGATGCGGCACCACACATGTCAAACTTCATCTCATCCATCTTTGCGCCCGGCTTGAGTGAGATGCCGCCGGAGTCGAAGGTGACCCCCTTGCCAACCAGGGCGATGGGCTGCCCCTTATTGGGTGCCCCGCGGTATTCGGCCACAATCAGTTTGGCCGGCTGGTCACTGCCACGGGCTACAGAGAGTAGGGCCCCCATCCCCAGCTTCTCCATCTCCTTCTCGCTGAGTACCCGGACTGTGATTGACTTCTCGCCACGCCCGATCTTGCGGGCCTGGGAGGCGAGGTAGCTGGGGGTGCAGACATTGCCCGGCAGGTTGCCGAGGGTGCGGGCCAGCGAGACCCCATCGGCGATTGCGCTCCCCTCGACAACTGCTTTCTGGACACGCCTCATCTGGCTGCGGTCCGGAAGGGCGAGGGTGATTTTTTTCAGCGCCGGACCACGCCCCCTCTTTTTTCCGGGAAGCGCGTAGCGATAGAGGGTCGCCTCGATGGTCTCCACCACCAGACGGCTCCAGCGGTGAGGTTCCGGATTGGACTCTGCGCCGCCCAGTGAGAGCAGGGGGAGGTGAGCGTTGCGGCAGCCACTCCTCTTCAGTGTGGTGGCCGCTGCGGTGATCGACTTCTTCAGGTTGAGGTCATTTGGGGTGGAGTCCCTGCCCATCCCCAGCAGCAGAATGCGCTGGGCAGGAATCCCCTGGGGGTTATGGAGCCACTGCACCTCTCCAGCCTTTCCACTGTGGTCACCCTGGTCGATCAGCTGCTGGATGGTGTTGCCTGCTGCCTGGTTAATCCCCTCCACTGCCGGGGAGAGGGGTTGCTCCTGATGGATGGGGCAGATGATGCAGTCGCTTTTGGTCTTCTCCAGTGCGCTGCTGGTAACGGCAAAGTCCATATTGTTGCTCTCCGGTTGAATCAATAAAATGCGGATTCGGTTATTATTAGGCAATGGGTTTGAAGATGCCAGAGAAAGAGGTGGGGACCGGTGGATTCACCATGCTGGAGCGCTATCTGGTGCGACAGGTGGTCCTGGCATGGGCAGTGGCTACCCCTGTCCTGATCACGCTGCTGCTGACCCTGCGGGTCAGCAAGATGATGGCCAAGGCTGCCGCAGGACAGATCCCGATGGAGCATGTCTGGCAGCTGATCTGGCTCAAGGTGCCCGCCTATCTGGGGATGGTGATTCCGATGACACTCTTCTTCTCGGTACTGCTGGCCTTCGGCAGGCTCTACCAGGGGAGTGAGGTGACGGCGTTCCGGGCCGGTGGGGTTGATATCTTTCGGGCCTCACGCGGGGTGCGCTGGTTCTCAGTCGGGGTAGCCGCCATGGTGACTGCGCTGGTGCTCTATGTGACACCCTGGGCGCAGACAGAGATCAACCGCATTCACGATGAGATCAATGCCAACATGAATCTGGTCGGGTTGACGCCGGGAACATTTAAATCCCTCTCCGGTGGGGAGGAGCGTGTCTTCTATGCAGAGGAGATCTCCGTCGATCAGCGTGACATGAAGGGGGTCTTCTTCTATGAGGCGACGCCACCGAATGGCTACCGGGTGATCACCTCACGCTATGGTGAGCTCTTTCCTGATGCGGAGGGTGGGGGGAGGTGGCTGGTAATGCGGGAGGGGCGGCAGTATGGGGGACGTCCCGGAGAGGCGGATGTCGAGATTGTCGATTTCACCGAGTATGGGGTCAAGCTGAGTCTGAAGAGGGTGACCAGTGGGGAGCCACAGGGGCGCTCTATCCCGTTCCGTGATCTCTGGGGGTCCGAGCGGCTGCAGTATCAGGCAGAGTTGCAGTGGCGGCTCTCCCTGCCGCTGATGACTGTGCTGCTGGTGTTGCTGGCGGTGCCGCTGAGCAGCAGCTCTCCGCGTGGAGGGAAATATGCGGGGATGGTCCCCGGGGTGCTGCTCTATATGCTCTTCAGCAACCTCTTCAATATCGCCTACGGCTGGATTGAGCGCGGGGTGGTGGAGAGCTGGATGGGGATGAGCTGGATCTATCTGCTGATTCTGGTTCTGGCCCTTATCCTCTACCTGCGTGAGGGGGTGGTGCCAATTCCGGGGTGGGGTAGAGCAAGATGAGGCTGCTCGACCGCTATCTGGGGCGTGAGTTGATCTGGGGGATCGGGATCACCCTGCTGAGCCTGCTCTCCATCGCCTACTTTGTCACCTTTGCCGGTGAGATGGGCCATATTGGTCGGCACGATTTTACCTCGGCCACCGCAGCCTGGTATGTGTTGATGAAGATGCCGAAGATCATTCAGGAGATGTTTCCGGCGGCCACA
>CAZYJG010000145.1:0-2474 GCA_964647745.1 uncultured Piscirickettsiaceae bacterium | reverse complement strand
CTTGATCTCCTCGATCAGCTCCTCTGCCGGGGTCTTCTCACCGAGAATCTTCTCCAGAACTGCATAGCCGCCATTGCTCCTGTAGGCATCGAGTGTCCAGGAGTTCTCAAGGTGGTTGTTTCTGAAACAGACCTGATTCGCCATGGTCAGCCCTCCCTCCTCAGATCGTCCAGCAGCTGGTCAATCCTCTCGGGATTGAGGTGCTCATGGTAGTGCTCACCCACCTGCATCACCGGGGCATTCACACAGGCCCCGAGGCACTCCACCTCCTTGAGCGAGAACATCCCATCCTCGGTCACCTCGCCAAAGCCGATCCCCAGCCTCTCTTCGAGATGGTCAACCACCCCCCTGGAGTTTTTCAGCATACAGGAGATGTTGGTGCAGACACAGAGCTTGTGCCTGCCCACCGGTTTTCTCTCATACATGGAGTAGAAGGTGGCCACCTCGTAGACATTGATCGGGGGCATATCAAGATAGCTGGCAACCTCATCCATCAGTTCGGTGGTGAGGGAGCCGCCGTTTTCGTCCTGCACAATGCGCAGTGCGGCCATCACCGCAGACTGTTTCTGCTCCTGTGGATACTTCTCGATCCAGCGGTCGATATCTGCGCGTGCTGCTTCTGAAATCATCTGTCAATCTCACCAAATACAACATCCATGGAACCGATGACGGTCACCACGTCTGCCAGCATGTGTCCTTTCACCATATCGTCCATTGCGGAGAGGTGTGCAAAACCGGGGGCCCGAATCTTCAGGCGGTAGGGCTTGTTTGCCCCATCCGAGAGGATATAGGTTCCAAACTCTCCCTTCGGATGTTCCACGGCCGCATAGGCCTCTCCCGCAGGGATGCTGTACCCCTCGGTAAAATACTTAAAGTGGTGGATCAGGGACTCCATCCCCTCTTTCATCTCTGCTCGGGGAGGAGGCGCCATCTTTTGGTCACCAGCCATCACAGGCCCGGTATTGTTCCGCAGCCACTCCACACACTGCTTGATGATACGGTTGGATTCACGCATCTCCGCAACACGGACCAGATAGCGATCATAACTATCACCATTAACGCCGACGGGAATCTGGAAATCAAGCTTGTCATAGACCTCATAGGGCTGCTTGCGGCGCAGATCCCAGGCGATTCCGGAGCCGCGAATCATCGGGCCGGTAAAGCCGAGCTGCTTGGCCAGATCGGGTGGGATCACGCCGATATCAACGGTACGCTGCTTCCAGATACGGTTGTCGGTCAGCAAGGTCTCGTACTCATCGACCAGTCCGGGGAACCGGTTGGTGAAGTCCTCAATGAAATCGAGCACAGAGCCCTCGCGTGCCGCATTGAGACGCTTCAGCTCCTTCTCGCTGCGCCAGCGGTTGGCCTCATGTTTCGGCATCTCATCCGGCAGATCACGATAGACGCCACCGGGACGATAGTAGGCTGCGTGCATGCGTGCCCCGGAGACCGCCTCATAGAGGTCCATCAGATCCTCACGCTCGCGGAAACAGTAGAGAAAGACCGTCATCGCACCCACATCGAGTGCATGGGTCCCCAGCCACATTAGGTGGTTGAGGATGCGGGTGATCTCGTCAAACATCACCCGGATATATTGTGCGCGCTCCGGAACCTCCAGCTTCAACATCTTCTCGATGGTCATCACATAGGCGTGCTCGTTGCACATCATCGAGACATAGTCGAGGCGATCCATATAGGGGATACTCTGGTTGTACATCCGCTGCTCGGCCAGCTTCTCTGTGGCACGGTGGAGCAGTCCGATATGGGGATCGGCGCGCTCGATGGTCTCGCCATCCATCTCCAGGATCAGGCGCAGTACACCATGCGCAGCTGGGTGCTGGGGACCAAAGTTAAGGGTAAAGTTACGAATCTCTGTTGCTGACTCAGACATAGCGGTTGTCCTTGCGAATCACACGCGGTGTGTTGACCCGCTCCTCAATCGAGACCGGCTCGTAGACCACACGCTGCTGGAGGTCGTCATAGCGCATCTCGACATGCCCAACCATTGGGAAATCCTTGCGGAAGGGGTGACCCACAAAACCGTAGTCGGTCAGAATTCTTCTCAGGTCAGGATGTCCGTCAAAGACAATCCCGTAGAGATCGAAGGCCTCGCGCTCATACCAGTTGACCGATTTCCAGATCTCGATCACCGATGGAACCACCGGAAATTCATCATCCTCTGCAAAGACGCGGACCCGCAGGCGCTCGTTGAGCCTGACAGAGAGCAGATGGACCACGGCGGCATAACGCTTCCCGCCCCATGACTCTCCTGCATCCTCCCCATAGGAGGAGTAGTCCACCCCACAGAGGTCGATCAGCTGCTCCATCTGAAAGTGTGCTCTCTCCCTGAGTCCCTGGCAGAGCTCCAGGTAGTCTCCACTTCCGACCTCAACCGTGAGCTCGCCATGCGCCTCACTGAAGGAGAGCTCCATCTCCTCAAACTGCTCCTCAATCCGCTCCTGCAGTGTGTCGTC
>CAZYJG010000144.1:0-2504 GCA_964647745.1 uncultured Piscirickettsiaceae bacterium | reverse complement strand
GCCACCACCCATCTCCCCCTCTCTGAGGTTCCGGCAGCGATCACCCGCGAGAAGCTGGAGCGCATCATCCCGATTCTCCAGCGTGGATTGGTTGAGCAGTTTGGCATCCCCAACCCGAGGATTCTGGTTGCCGGTCTCAACCCCCATGCCGGGGAGGAGGGGCATCTGGGACGTGAGGAGATAGAGGTAATCACCCCTGTTCTGGAAAAACTGCGTAGCTCCGGGATGAATCTGGTCGGCCCTCTTCCAGCAGACACCCTCTTTACCCATCAATATCTGGATAGTGCCGATGCGGTGCTGGCGATGTATCACGACCAGGGGCTCCCCGTCCTCAAGCACAACGGGTTTGGCCGTGCAGTCAACATCACCCTTGGCCTCCCTTTCCTTCGCACCTCGGTCGACCACGGCACAGCACTCGATCTGGCCGGCACCGGAAAGGCCTCTCTGGGAAGTCTTGAGGCGGCCATTGAGGTAGCATTGGGCCGATGAGACAACATACCCCGCGCAAACGGTTTGGTCAGAACTTTCTCCATGACCAGAATGTGATCAACAAAATCGTGGCCGCTATCAATCCCCACCCAGGGGACAACCTGGTGGAGATCGGCCCCGGCCATGGGGCACTTACCTGCAAACTCCTCCCGCTGACCGAATCCATGCATGCAGTGGAGCTGGACCGTGACCTCATTCCGTTGCTCGAGGCACAGTGCCAACTTATCGGAGAACTGACCATCCACAGCAGTGACGTCCTGAGGTTTGACTTCTCTTCGCTCTACCAAGAGGGGCAGCCACTGCGCATTGTTGGCAACCTCCCCTACAACATCTCCACCCCGCTGATCTTTCACCTGCTGGACAATGCAGAACTCATCCAGGATATGCACTTCATGTTGCAGAAAGAGGTGGTGGAACGGATGGCGGCACCCCCCAACAGCAGGGAGTATGGCCGCCTCTCGGTGATGGTCCAGCGCTTCTGCCGGGTGGAGAGGCTACTGACGATCGGCCCCGGTGCCTTCAACCCCCCGCCCAAGGTGGACTCCTCTGTGGTTCGCCTCACCCCATGGGAGTCTCCACCGGTGACCATTACCGATGAGGCCCGCTTTGCGGAGATCGTCTCCGCCGCCTTTTCCCAGCGCAGAAAAACCCTGCGAAACAGCCTGAAATCCATCGTTTCTGCAGAACAGTTTGAATCCGTCGGGATTGACCCAGTACGACGTGCAGAGACCCTCTCCCTCGAGGAGTTTGCCAAACTCAGCGGACAACTTGACTAAGTCGATAGACTAACCTATATTGGGGCCATGCAAACTGTCAACATCCATGAGGCAAAGACCCACCTCTCTCGTCTGCTGAACCAGGTCCACGCAGGTGCGGAGATCGTGATTGCAAAGGCAGGCAGGCCACTCGCAAAACTGGTACCGATTGAAAAACCGACTAAACGTGAGCCCGGCATTGCCAATGGATCGGTTACAGAGGCCTTTTTTGAACCACTACCCGACGATGAATTGTCCCACTGGGAATAACCATGTTACTGGACACTCACATTTTCCTCTGGTGGCTCTTCGATGACCCAAAACTCTCTCAACCACTTCGGCAACATATTGAAGACACGGCCCATACTATCTTTGTCAGTAGTGCCTCGGTCTGGGAGATTGCCACAAAATACAGATTGGGCAAGTTGGAGGAGGCCAGTTCTGTTGCACAAAATGTCCCCAAATGGATCGCCCAGGCAGGCTTCACTGCACTCCCCATTACTCCTGACCATGCACAACTCGCCGGGAGCTGGCACCATCAACACCGAGACCCCTTTGATCGGATGTTGGTTGCCCAGGCAAAAATAGAGAAAATTCCGCTTGCCACCAATGACCAGAAACTGAGTGACTTTGGCATCGAAATCTTTCAATGAGGAGGAGAACAACATATGAGCCACTACCAACAGATCCTTCTTGCAACCGATTTTTCAAAGAGTGCAGTGCATGTGGTCGAGAAGGCGATCGAGGTGGCCCGTGAGTGTCAGGCCAACGTTACCCTGCTCCATGTTGTGGAGTACTATCAGCATGAGTTCAATGTCGATGTCTATCTTCCAGACCTTGATATTGAGCAGGAGCTGATCGAGCAGGCCAGAGAGAAGCTGAACGCTACTGCAGAGAAGATGGGGGTGGTCGCTGTGCGACAGCTGGTTGAGGTTGGCTCCCCCAAGAGCGAGATTGTCCGCGTGGCAGGTGAGCAGGGGTCTGACCTGATTATCCTCGGCAGCCATGGGCGCCACGGACTGGGGCTGTTGATGGGTTCGACCGCCAATGGGGTGCTGCACCACGCCCCCTGTGATGTGCTGGCGGTTCGCATCCCGGAATAGCCTGGTCGTCCATGGCCATCTACGCAATTGGCGACATCCAGGGGTGTCTGGATGAGCTGCTGCAGCTGCTTGAGCAGATCCGATTCGATTCCACACAGGACCAGCTCTGGTTTACCGGGGATCTGGTCAACCGCGGCCCCAGCTCACTGGAGACCCT
>CAZYJG010000143.1:0-2548 GCA_964647745.1 uncultured Piscirickettsiaceae bacterium | reverse complement strand
GGCGACATATCCTGTCGGAGATAGTGCGGGAAAAGTGTCGAAAAAATGCGAGTATCCAGAATTCTCATGAATACGACAGCCCCTGTCGGATTGCTCCGCTAGAATCGGTGGCTAGTTGAAGGAGAGAACAGATGAGCAGAGGAATCAACAAAATCATCCTGGTCGGCAACATGGGTAGCGATCCTGAGGTGCGGGTCGGACAGAACGGCAACACCTTCGCCACCCTTTCCGTGGCCACCAGCGATCAGTGGAAGGACAAGCAGGGTGAAAAACAGGAGCGTACAGAGTGGCACAGGGTGGTTCTGTTTGGAAGGCTGGCAGAGATCGCCAGAGACTATCTCCACAAAGGCTCATCAGTCTACATTGAGGGGAAGATCCAGACGCGCAAATACAGTGACAAGAGCGGCAATGAGCGCACCATCACCGAGATTGTCGGTAACCAGCTACAGATGCTGGGTGGAAAGCCGTCTGGACAGAGCAGCACCTTCACAAAAGCAGACTACCCCACGCAGAACCACTCTGATAGTGTTGATACAGAGTGGCTGGACAAGGTGCCGTTTTGAGAAGAGCCCAAGAATTCACAATGGGAGATGGGTATGGATAGAACACGCAGAGACTTTTTCAGAAACCTTGGTGCCAAAACTGCCGGTGTTACGGCAGCTGTAATCACCCCTGCCCTCGCCCATACGGAACAATTCCGTGAAGAGATCGGTAAATTATCCAGTGATCTCAATGAGAGAATCACTGAGACTGCCTCACAAGCAACTGAGCAGATCCGTGAAGTAACCAATCGCATTGATGCATCGGCACTGATGATGAGCTACCAGCAGGCACAGATCCACCTGATCTTTCTGTTACTGCTGATCTCATTCACCATTGATGGTGGGATGAGCCTCTTCTGGCTGCTGTAATTTATGGCCCCCTCCAATATCAGACAACTTCCCCTGCTGCTCGCCCTGCTACAACCCGCCGGTCTCGCCCTCTCCACCACACTCACCGATCCCCTTGAGAAGACATCCGAGCTCTGTCAGCAGCTGCATGAACAGAGGGAGCATAGTGAGGCAATTGCAAAGTGCATGTATGCGGCCAGTCAGAATGACCCCTATTCAGAGCGCATCGTGGGTGAGATCTATCTCTATGGACTTGGTGTTAAAACCGATGCCGAAGAGGCAGAGGCGTGGCTACTGAGGGCACTTGAACATGGAGACAAGGATGCCTACTTCAGCCTGGGGGTACTCAATGACCTCGGTTTGAGCGTTGAGGAGAACAACCCCAAGGCTGCAGAATACTTTCACAAGGCAGTCGAACATGGGGACATCCGTGCCCTGCGAGCACTGGGAATGCTCTATCTTGGAGAGGAGGAGTTCCCCGCCGACCACAAAAAGGCCCGCTACTACCTCAAGAAGGCATGGGATCAGGGCAACACCAAGGCCGCCTACTACCTGGCCGACTCCTATCTCATGGATACGGAATCACCCGACTACGAGCAGGCCAACCGATGGATCAAGCTGGCGGCCATCAACAACGATGCAAAGGCATTTCTCAGGATTGCCCATCAGTACGAAACCGGCCTTGGCGTAGAGAGAGATCTAAAGGAGGCGGCTCACTGGCTGCGGGTCTATATCGACTCTGATGCAGCAGACCCCGACATGCTGCCAGCGGCGCGGGCACACCTCACCACCATCGAAAACAGAATTGAACAGAATGGTCATGCGCAGTCAGATTCCGGGGAAGCAACACCCGTAACAGCACCTGTCGAGACCTCGCCTGTCGAGATTGAGCCCAATGGCAACAACACCACCCCTGAGAACATCAATCAGATCGCTGCACGCTCATCACTGATGCTCTACATGACTGACTTCAGTGGCAACCCCATCAGTCAGGCCAGCGCTGTGGTGGTTACCCCGGAGATTGCAGTAACCAACTGCCATGCTGTGGATAAAGGGACACTGATCCATGCCAACACCTATGACAACAAGGTAATCACCGCCCACCCGATCTGGTACAACGAGACCGAGGATCTCTGCCTGCTGCAGCTCTCCAGACCACAGCCCTACCCTGTGCAGCTAGCTGGAGGACGAAACGACATAAAAGTTGGTCAGCCGGTGTTTGCACTGGGCTCCCCAGAGGGGCTTGAGTCTACATTCAGTGCCGGGAATATCTCTGCAATCCGGGAGACCGGCAGCAGCTACCAGATTCAGATAACTGCTCCCGTATCCCATGGCTCAAGTGGTGGCGGCCTCTATAATGCGAAGGCAGAGCTGGTCGGGATCACCACCTCAGTACTGAAAGATGCACAGAACATCAACTTTGCGATCCCTGTAGAGATGGTGATCGCTGCACTGGACGCCTCCAATAATGGAACCCGCATCCATGCCAAGCTGACCAACAAGACAATCCCCATCAATGTGCCGGAGGGGTTCAAACCCTTTGGCCTACTCAATTACGGTATCGCACGACTGCTTGATACCACACTCCCCCCCGACTACATCACACTGGAGATCCTGGTATCGACAGAGGAGCATGAGGTAATGGCCAATGGTGAGCC
>CAZYJG010000142.1:0-2615 GCA_964647745.1 uncultured Piscirickettsiaceae bacterium | reverse complement strand
CTTGATCTTGAACACTATGGGCGCGATTCAAATTACCCAGACTTGTTCAGAGGTTCCTTAATTGGAGAGAAGTTGTTGAAGTTCCTGTTTTTCTTCAGGAGAGAGTGGCCCCTGTGCGGATTGGGTGAGCAGTGCCTCGGTTCGTTGCTCCTGATGGAGTCTCTGCAGCTGTTTCAAGGCACCCTGAAACTCCTTTTCGACCCCCTCTGGCGGGATGGAGGGGTTCCACTGTGCAACCTTGTGGAGCAGTGCCTCGTCCTCCTCTCCCCTCCAGCGCTCCAGCAGTGCGGCGGGTGAGAGGTTCGGGTGTTTCAGCAGCAGCTCCATGACCTGGAGCAGCAGGGCAATTCCCGGTGTTTGGACCCTCCGGAAGGAGTCCAGTTCCGGTGAGAGATGGATCAACTCCGGCTGATGGAGCAGCATGGAGAGGGCCATCCGGACCGGAGAGGGGGTCTGCCCCCGTTTGATCGGCTTGGGTTGCGGCTTGCGTTGGGTCTCTGTGGTGGTGGAGGGGTCCAGCAGGTGGTTGGCAATGGCGTCCTGATCCATCTCTGCCAGGGTGGAGAGCTGTTGAAACATCATCTCGCGAAACATGCCTGCGGGCAGTTTCGAGAGTTTTGGGCGCGCCATGGCAACCAGCCGCGAGCGCCCATCGATGGAGGAGGGGTCAGCCTGCTCCCTGAGGTGGGAGAAGAAGAGTTGTGAGAGCGGGGTCGCCCCCTGAATCCGTCTCTCAAACGCTTCGCTCCCCTCCTTGCGTACCATGGAGTCCGGATCCTCGCCATCAGGGAGAAACATGAAGCGGATCTCGCGCCCGTCGCGCATCAGCGGAATGGCGGTGTCCATCGCCTTGAGGGCGGCATCACGCCCTGCACGGTCGCCATCAAAGCAGAAGACAATCTGGTTTACGGTTCGAAAAAGCTGATTCAGGTGGTCGCTGGTGGTGGCTGTCCCCAGTGTGGCGACGCTGTACTGGATACCGTACTGGGCGAGGGCAACAACATCCATGTACCCCTCAACGACCAGGATCTGCTCCAGGTTGCGGAGACTCTTTCGCGCCTGATAGAGGCCATAGAGCTCTCTTCTCTTCTGGAACAGGGGGCTCTCCGGGGAGTTGAGGTATTTCGGTTTCTCGTCTCCCAGCACGCGTCCCCCAAACCCGATGGTGCGGCCTCGACTGTCGTGTATGGGAAAGATGATGCGGTTTCTGAAGCGGTCATAGTGCCCCCCCTGATCCTTCTCGATCAGCAGCCCGGTCCGGACCATCTGTTGGGTGATCGCATTGTTCGGACTCTCCTCACCGGCCAGTGCATGGTGGAGATGGTTCCACCCCTCGGGGGCATAGCCGAGCCCGTAGCGTGCCGCGATCTCTCCGCTGAGGCCACGCTGTTTCAGATAGCGGACAGCTGCAGGGGCCTCTGGATGTGACCGTAGCTGCTGTCTGTACCACTCACCGGCCTTCTCCATGAGTGCATAGAGTGGGGCAAGGTTCTCTCTCGGCTGTTCATCATTATTCTCATGTGGAACCTCGAGCCCTGCCTTGGCGGCAAGATCCTCTACCGCCTCCGGGAAGGGCATGTTCTCATACTCCATCAGGAAGCCGATGGAGGTTCCGTGCGCCCCGCAACCGAAGCAGTGGTAGAACTGTTTGGTTGGGCTTACGGTAAAGGAGGGGGTCTTTTCGTGGTGGAAGGGGCAGCAGGCCTGAAATTCGCGCCCCTTTTTGGTCAGCGGTACACGTGCATCAATGATATCGACAATATCGATGCGAGAGAGTAGTTCGTCAATGAATGTGGAGGGGATGCGACCGGCCATGCGGGGGAGAATAGCATAGTCGCCCTGAGAGCAGGGGGAGGGGAGATGGCCTGGAATTGGGCTGCAGCAGGGAGCTGCAGTTAGCTGAGTTGTGCCTTGATCTTGCCGCTGAGCTGGCCCATGTCGGCACGCCCCTGCGCCTTGGGACGGATGATACCCATCACCTTGCCCATATCCTTCATTGAGGAGGCACCGGAATCGGCAATGGCCTGCTGGATCATCTCATCAATCTCGGAATCGCTCAGCTGCTCCGGCATGAACTCCTGAATGATGGAGACCTCGGCAATCTCGCCATCGGCCAGATCCTGACGGCCTGCGGATTCAAACTGGGCAATGGCATCGCGACGCTGCTTGACCATCTTGTCAAGGATGGTGAGCAGTCGCTCGTCATCCACCTCAATTCGCTCATCGACCTCAATCTGCTTGATGGTTGAGGTGATCAGTCGCAGGGTCTTGAGGCGCTCCTTGTTCTTGGCGCGCATCGCCTCCTTGATATCGGAGTTGATCCTGTCGAGGGTGGACATCAGTCTCTATATGGAATTAACGGGAGAGCAGACCGCGGTTGCGACGCATGGTGCTACGCTCGCGGGAGACACGCTTCTGGGTACGTTTTACGGCAGCTGCAGCCTTGCGCTTGCGAACCTGTGTGGGCTTCTCGTAGAACTCGCGCTCACGGGCCTCTGCAACAGTGCCAGCCTTCTCGACCGCTCTCTTGAAGCGACGCAGTGCGTAGTCAAAGTTCTCGTTTTCCCTTACTCGTATACTTGGCATTCTTGGTTATATCCTTGTTGAGATCCCGC
>CAZYJG010000141.1:0-2619 GCA_964647745.1 uncultured Piscirickettsiaceae bacterium | reverse complement strand
ACCACCGCCCCATCGGTCGGGTTCTTGAAGCGGATCACCGGCTCCGCCCCCTCCCGTGGTTCGGTCCGGCTGCGACAGAGACCGGTATAGCGCGGCTTCTCCTTGCGGGCACGCTGCCCCTCTCGCATCTCATCCAGCTCCTCTTTGGTGCAGTAGCAGTAGTAGGCATCCCCCTGATCGAGCAGTTGCTGGATCACCTCTCCATAACGCTCAAAGCGGTCTGTCTGGTAGAAGGGGCCATGGTCATACTCCAGACCGAGCCAGGACATCCCCTCCAGGATCGCATTGACCGACTCCTCGGTGGAGCGCTCCCTGTCGGTATCCTCAATACGGAGGATAAAGTCACCACCATGGCGACGCGCATAGAGCCAGGAGAAGAGTGCAGTCCGTGCACCGCCTATATGGAGATATCCGGTTGGACTGGGGGCAAATCGGGTTGTTAGTGTCATTGTCTGGTCAATCAGCATAATACTGGGGAGCGTTCCCATAAAAGCGGGAAATTATACCTAAATACCGCAAGGGGTCGCAGGATTTAACAGGAGAGCCAACAGCCCTATACTCTACAGAGATGGCCACAGTCATGAACTACCTTATACCCACACTCCTCTCCATACTCGCTGCAACAGCCTCTGTTGCCGCTCCACCCCCCTGCAGCAACTCAGACTTCCCCCACTCCGCTGTCTTGATCACCACTGGCGGAGAGCACCACCCGCTCTGTCTGCGCATTGCCAGAACAGCAGCGGAGCGCCAGAGGGGGCTGATGCATCTCCAGCTTCTCCAGTCCAACCAGGGGATGCTGTTCCTCTATCCATCCAGCAGCCATGAACCGTTCTGGATGAAGAATACCCCACTTCCCCTCTCGATCGCCTTCCTCGACGATAACCGGCACATCCAGGAGGTTCTGCAGATGGGCCCCTGCCACCAGGATCCATGTCCTCACTACAGGGCGGAGAGGCCGTACCACAGCGCCCTGGAGATGGAGAGTGGACGGTTTCAGAAGCTGGGAATCAAGAGAGGGGCGAAACTGCTTCTCTCCGATGGGAATAATAAAGATTAGATAGATATCCTATCTACCTGTTTACTATTGTGTTTTACAGAGAGGCAAATACCCTTCATAATCTACTGGATGAACAGAAAGATCGCCATTGTTGAGGATGACCCGGACCAGAGGGAGAACTATACGGATGCCCTCCGCAACCAGGGGTATGAGGTCACCGCCTATGCCAGCAAGGAGGAGGCGCTGGATGGCTTCAAGAGCAGCCTCCCTGACCTTGCCATTCTTGATGTCATGCTTGGAGAGAATCATGACGCCGGCTTTGAGCTCTGCAGTGAACTGCACAGGGAGCACCCCACCATTCCCGTGATCTTCCTCACCGCACGTGACAGTGAGATGGATCGGGTTGAGGGGCTGCGTCTTGAGGCATGGGACTATCTGATCAAGCCCATCACCCTCGACTACCTGATTGTACGTGTCTCATCACTGTTCCGGATTGAGGAGCGCCTGACCCACTCCCCAGCCCACTCCACCTCGGACGATATCATCAGCGGCGAACTGGTTCTGAATGAAAATGCGATGTCGGTACGCTGGAAGGGAAAACCGATCGAACTGACCCTGACCGAATTCTGGCTGGTGGAGGCACTGGCAGAATCACCCGGGGACGCCTTCAGCTATGAGGCGCTGATGCCGGTGACCCGTCAGACCATTGTGGAGAAGAACACCATCAACGGCCATATCCGTCGAATCCGCATCAAGTTCAAACGGGCGGATCCGGAGTTCAACTGTATCCGCAATGTCTTCGGAGTGGGATACCGTTGGGACTGCTAAAAGAGACCAGAGATCACCAGTGGTGGGGGATCCGCAGCAAGCTCGCCCTCTCCATCATCCTCTTTCTTACCATCCCCGCAATGGGGTACAAGATGCTGACGGAGATGAAGCAGTTCCTGCAGCAGGGGCAGGAGAACGCCCTCTCCATGGCCTCCCAGGCTGTTGCAACAGTACTGCATGACAACCCCGAGCTGTTCAAGCCCGAGAGCGGCATCCCCCACCAACTCAGTAGCGACCGTGACATCTATGTCTATGAGATAGAGGAGATACCAAACCTGGACAGCCCCGACATCGAGGCGTGGGAGCCCATCCTCCACCGGGCTGCCAAATATGGAGAGACACATATCCTGCAGGGTGGTGAACAGTACCAACCGGATGACCTCTCTTTCCAGCACCTGCTCGGGATCTCGCCTGACAAGCGCCATATCTATGCACTGTTTCGTGTAACGGATGACCAGATACTATTCCGAAAAACCAAGGGGCTGCGTGTCGATAGCGGCGACCATCTGCGCATCTATCTGCAGCACAGCAACCGCCCCCCACAGAACTATCTGGCAACTGCCTATCGTCCTGGGCTGATGAGCATCTACCAGATGGATGACCGGTGGGACAAGCCCGTCACCGGCATGCACGAAAGGATGTTTGCTGCATCGGTCTACCCAGACGCAAGGGGCTACCTGATTGAACTGAAGATACCAACCAAGCTGATCCGTGAGAACACGGCACTCTCCTTCTCCATCATTGACATTGACAATCCGGAGACACGCGAACTGGATACCGAGATTGGCACCTTC
>CAZYJG010000140.1:0-2620 GCA_964647745.1 uncultured Piscirickettsiaceae bacterium | reverse complement strand
GAACTCCAGGATCAAAGAGGCCAAGGTGTCAAGGAGAAGAGCATAATGGAAATGGAACCACTACAGAGGTTACTGGATCAGTTGATTGCTGGTTGGGAAAACGAGGTGGTTGAATTCAAATCTGTTGGTGACTCTTACTCTACCTCTGATATCGGAAAATACTTCTCTGCTCTCTCCAATGAGGCCAATCTACGCAGTTATGAACGGGCGTGGCTGGTCTTTGGTGTTGATAACAAAACACGCCAGATTGTGGGGAGTGATTACCGCAAGGATCATGAGCACCTCCACAGTCTGAAGCACCAGATTACGCAGGGCGCCACCCCAGCAATCACACTGCGTGAAATTCATGTGATGGAAACAGATCAAGGGCGCGTAATCCTGTTCGAGATTCCGGCTGCTCCGCAGGGGATGCCCATTGCCTGGCAGGGGCACTACTATGCCCGAGCAGGGGAGAGCCTGTCTGCACTGGGCGTCGATAAACTGGATCAGATCCGTGCCCAAGGCGGCGCTTCTGACTGGTCTGCTCAGATTGTTGAATCTGCCACATTGGCTCATCTTGACCCGTCTGCGCTGCAAAAGGCCCGTGAGGGCTTTCTACAAAAACATGCCAACCGTTTTAGTGAAGATGAGGTCAATGGTTGGACTGATGCCAGCTTTCTGGATCGTGCCAGATTAACCATTGATGGCAAGGTTACCCGTGCTGCACTGCTACTGTTGGGCCGTGCTGAGTCGGCACATCTGTTGCTGCCGCATCCCGCGCAGATGACCTGGAAACTGGAGGGGGCAGAGCGCGCCTATGAACATTTTGCACCACCATTCCTGCTCAATACCACAGCACTCTATCAGCGGATTCGAAATATCCAGATACGTATTCTGCCGGAGGATGAGTTGTTGGCGATTGAGCTGGCCAAGTATGATCAGAAGATTGTGCTAGAGGCGCTCCATAACTGTATCGCTCATCAGGACTATTCGCGCAATGGCCGAATTATCGTCACTGAACAGCTGGATTGCTTGATACTGGAGAGTGAAGGTAGTTTCTTCGAGGGTAGACCGGAGGACTATATTGCAGGTGACAAAACACCGCGACATTACCGCAACCCCTTTTTGACGCAGGCGATGGCAGAACTCAATTTGATCGATACCATGGGGTACGGTATCCACCAGATGTTTGTCGGGCAGAGAAGGCGTTATTTTCCACTTCCCGATTATGACTTGAGTGAATCTCATGCTGTGAAGATGATGATCCATGGCAAGGTGGTAGATCCCACTTTCAGCCGCGCATTGATTCAGAACAGTAGTTTGACTCTTGAAGAGGTTCTTGCTCTGGATCGAGTGCAGAAACGGTTGCCACTAGATGATGTTGCTATGGTTCGACATCTTCGCAAACATGGATTGATTGAAGGGCGAAAGCCTAACCTCTATATTTCTGCAAAAGTGGCTGCAGCAGTTGACTCCAAAGAAGAGTACATTCATACCAGAGGGCAGGACGATCTATTTTACAGGAAACTCATTCTCGATTATCTGATCAAATATCGGCATGCAACACGTAAGGATTTGAATAAGTTGCTATGGAATAAGTTGAGTGACGCTCTGGATGATAAGCAGAAAGAGAAGAAGGTTGCCAATCTTCTAACAAGCATGAGACGGGCCGGAATAATTGAGAACTCAGGTTCACGACGTGTTCCCAAGTGGGTCGTTGCAGAATAAATGCAGAATAAATGCAGAATAAATTCAGATAACCTATTGATGTATTTAGGTGTGGAAAGAGAAAATTAAAGAAAGACAAGTTTATGAACGCAGAAACCATTGTCTCCAAGGTCTGGAGTTTTTGTACCACCCTCCGTGACGACGGTGTGGGTTATGGCGACTATCTGGAGCAGCTCACCTATCTCATCTTCCTCAAGATGGCTGATGAGTACAGCAAGCCCCCCTATAACCGGGATGTTGGTATTCCAGAAGCGTACGACTGGAACAGCCTGCGCACCAAAAAGGGGGCAGAGCTGGAAGGTCACTACATCACGCTGCTGCGAGAATTAGCCAATAAGAAGGGAATGCTCGGCCAGATCTTTACCAAGGCACAGAACAAGATCCAGGACCCGGCCAAGCTCTCGCGCCTGGTCGATATGGTCAACGACACCGATTGGGTGATGCTTGATGCAGATACCAAGGGCACTATTTACGAAGGGCTGCTGGAAAAGAATGCGGAAGACACCAAGTCCGGTGCCGGCCAGTACTTTACCCCTCGCTCACTGATCAAGGCGATGGTTGCCTGCATGCGCCCGGAGCCGATGCAGACCATTGCAGACCCCGCCTGCGGTACCGGCGGCTTCTTCCTGGCTGCTTATGATCATCTGGCAGGCCCGGATTCATCAACAGGGGGCAAGCTCGACAAGAAACAGAAAGCCTTTCTCAAACACGAAACCTTTAGCGGCAATGAGATTGTCTCCAGCACTCGTCGCATGTGCTTGATGAATATGTTTCTCCATAACATCGGAGAGATCGATGGTGATAGCGCTGTCAGTTCCAATGATGCTCTGATTGCCCCGCCTGCACATACCGTGGACATGGTTCTAGCCAATCCACCCTTCGGCAAAAAGAGCAGCATGACCTTTACCAATGA
>CAZYJG010000139.1:0-2624 GCA_964647745.1 uncultured Piscirickettsiaceae bacterium | reverse complement strand
GTGACCCTGTATAATCAAGCGCCTTTTCTCACTGGGACAGGAAGTTGAAATGAAAGTCTTGATCAGAATGCTGGCATCCATTCTTCCAGGGGTGGTTGTTGGTCTGGGCGTAATCGCCTATCTGGAGCGAGATCACCTTCAGGAGGAGTGGTCCTCTCTCTTCGGTTCACAGGAGTCGGCCCCACATGAGGTGGCGGAATCCGAGAGCGCAGAGCCTGAGGTTTCAGAGGCACCCTTCTCCTTTGTTGCTGAGCAGTCCGACAGCGAGAAGGAGGCTGAGCAGATGCCCAGGGGTGAGACACAACTGGCTGTTGTAACCTCCCCCACTCTGCCCCCACCCGCCGAGGATCCTGTCAGCCAGACAGAGGCGCAGACGATTGCACCAGAGCCACTGAGTGACAGCGCCCCCGTGCAAGAGGCTGTCCCTCAGACAGCACATGTTGAGCCTGAAAAGGTGGCAGAACGTAGTCCTGTTGAGGCTGAGCAGGGTGCGGCTACCGAGTCCACAACCACACCCCAGCGCCCTCTACTTGACCAGGTGCTCGGTCTGGAGAGCGCGCAGCCGTTCGATGACGGGGTGGCCGATGGCCTTGCCCCACTTCTACCGGAGCAGATTGCAACCATTAGCAAGCCGATACGGGATCTTGCCGAGCAGTTCAATCCGGTAGCCCCCTCCGCTGATGACCCCTATGGGTTTGATGTGGAGCGGAGGCGCTCTGATGTCTGGCATGTGGAGAGTCTGGAGCCTGAGTCACAGCTGCAGTGGCTGTGGAATCGTGGGCGTCAGGCCTTCTGGGAGGGGGATTATGAGCTGGCTGTAGAGAGTTATCGCTCGCTGCTGCAGGATGAGCCGATGAATCCCGACGCATGGGGTGAACTGGGAAATATCTACTATGCAATGAAGGATTGGACCCGGGCGGTACGTGCCTTTGGGCGGGCTACAGCAGCCCTGATCCATCTGGAGCGGCTGGATGAGGCGGAGAAGATTCTGACAGTGATTCGTGGAATCGACCCGGCACTGGCCGACCGGCTTGCGGCGGATCTATCGCGTCAAGCGTTAATAAAACAGTAAGTTAGAAGTTTCTAATTTTAGACTACAGCTATTTTTTCTTTTGTAAAAAACGTGCTACAGTGCGCCAACAATTAACGGGACAGGACCTATTTTTATGTCAGAAGAGATGAAGAAGAGTGATGAGCAGCTGAATGGCCCAACAGATACCGGGTCCGCAGGAGTCGTCTCTGTAGAGGGACAGCCACTGGAGCGTTTTGCCAGCTGTTTTGAGAAGAGTGCCCGTCGCTGGGAGATGGTGGTCTATCCTGCACTGTTTGCCTTCTGTGTGCTCTCTATCTACGGCTTCTACATGATCTACCACCTGACTCAGGATATGTCCCATATTGCCCGCAACATTCAGGTCATGTCGACCAGTATCGACCCCTACATGGGACAGCACATGGCGAAGCTGGTTGATGGTGTTGAGGGGATGTCCGGCAATGTTGAGGTGATGTCGCGCAATATCAATGCAATTGATGGAAATATTGAGGCGGTCACTGTCAGCATGAGCAGCATCAATACCAATATGCAGCAGATTACCGGCCATATGCAGACACTGGAGCCGATCATGGCGAGCATGAACAATATGGATCAGTCGACCCAACATATGGCCAACAGCACACACCATATGACTCGGGAGATGGGCTCCATCAATCGTGGATTCTCACCCAGGGGAATGTTCTCCCGGTTCAGTCCATTTTAGTGATTTGCAGGAAGAGGGGGGGAACCTCTGGAAAGGGCGCTCTAACGGGTGCCCTTTTTTCTTGCTCAGAGAGAGCGGGAAGCGAGCGCCTGATTGGCCATTAATGTCAGGAGCAGAAGCGGTAGGGTGGGAGATCCGGTTCCGGGATGTTCAGTAGCTCAAACTCCATGCGCTCAAGATCACCCAGTGCATAGGTGGGCTGAATACGGTCCATTCCGGAGGCGCTCCCGGGGTTGACCAGAAGTGTCGTCCCCTCACCATCTGCATGAGTGATGGAGTCGATCTTGCAGCGGTGGTTGTGTCCACAACAGATCAGGTCCCACTTCCCTGTCAGGGCCAGTGCCTCGGCATAGTTGGGGAAGTGGACCATAAATATCCTGCGCCCCCCCAGCTCCAGTGATGCATCGCGACCATGGTAGTGGATCAGGTTTCCCGGATCCTGTGCCAACCGCCCCATCATGGCAATATCCCCCTTGTTGTTGCCATGGATGACATGGATGGGGAGGCCGAACTGGTGTGCCTTTTTCAGGGTGTATGGGGCAACGACATCACCACAGTGGAGCACCAGCTCCGCTCCACGCTCTTTTGCATCGGCCAGTGCTGCATGAAAGAGGTCAATATTGTCGTGGCTGTCAGAGATAACACAGATCTTCATGGAACACCTATCCTGATTTGTGCACTACAGGCGTGCTGAAAGGTAACTATTCACAGGTGGTCGTAATTGATTACCAGCCTGCGGCTGTTCGGGTTTCAGGGGTGAGATGAATCAATTACGTTAGAAGTGTGGCTTCTCGGGTGCATTCTGGAAGCGCTCGATACTCTCCAGAATCTCCTTGTGTGCAGCCTCGGCACCCTCCCACCCATCGATCT
>CAZYJG010000138.1:0-2718 GCA_964647745.1 uncultured Piscirickettsiaceae bacterium | reverse complement strand
TGCGGGGGCAGAATGGGATGGGGCGGGAGAAGACCGGGCGCAAGGGGGAGGATCGTATTATCCCTGTCCCCATTGGGACCCTGGCCTATGATGATGAGACCGACGAGCTGATCGGGGAGATTGTCAGGGATGGGGAGCAGCTGCTGGTTGCACAGGGTGGTTTTCATGGTCTCGGAAATGTCCGCTTCAAGAGCAGCACCAACCGCGCACCGCGCCGCTCAACCGATGGTTCGCAGGGAGAAAAAAGATTTCTGAGGCTTGAGCTGAAGGTGCTTGCCGATGTGGGTCTGCTGGGGATGCCAAATGCGGGGAAATCCTCACTGATCCGCGCGATCTCGGCGGCACGCCCACGGGTTGCCGACTACCCCTTTACCACCCTCTATCCTAATCTCGGGGTGGTACGGGTTGATGCCTCCCGCAGCTTTGTGGTGGCCGATATTCCCGGTGTGATTGAGGGGGCGGCCGAGGGGGCGGGGCTGGGAATCCAGTTCCTGAAACATCTCTCCCGCAACCGGGTACTGCTCCATCTGCTCGATGTGGTCCCTGTAGAGGGAGGCACCAGCCCGGTTGATGAGTTCCGCAAGGTTGAGGCGGAGCTGGAGAAGTTCAGCAGTGAGCTGGCACAGCTGCCGCGCTGGCTGGTGATGAACAAGCTGGATCTGCTGCCCGAGGAGGAGCGGGATGCAGTCTGTGATTCCATTGTAGAGGCGCTCTCCTGGACGGGGCCACAATTCCGCATCTCTGCACTGCAAAAAGAGGGGACGGGAAAGTTGGTCTATGCGATTATGGACGCGTTGGATGAGGAGAAAGATTGAGTAGCCATGAGCAGTAACAGTCAGCTCATTGACGAGAGCAGGAAGATGATCTCCGGTGCGAGACTCTGTGTGGTCAAGCTTGGCAGTGCCATTCTGACCAATGATGGTCAGGGGCTGGCAACGGATGCGATCGAGGCGTGGGTAGAGCAGATTGTTGCCCTGAGAGAGGAGGGGGTGCAGGTGGTTCTGGTCTCCTCGGGGGCCGTGGCCGAGGGGATGAAGCGGCTGGGGATGAGAAGCCGTCCCCATGCCATCCATGAGCAGCAGGCGGCGGCCGCAGTGGGGCAGATGGGGCTGGTGCAGGCCTATGAGTCCTTCTTCTCGCGTCATGATATCCATACGGCACAGATCCTTCTGACCCATGATGACCTCTCCAATCGGCAGCGCTATCTCAATGCGAGAAGCTCAATTCGCACCCTGCTGGAGATGGGGGTGGTCCCCATTGTCAATGAGAATGACACCGTCGCAATTGATGAGATCCGGCTGGGAGATAACGATACCCTGGCGGCACTGGTGGCCAACCTGATTGAGGCGGATCTGCTACTGATCCTGACCGATCAACAGGGGATGTACCGGAGTGATCCACGCACCAATCCGGAGGCTGAACTGCTGGATATGGTAGAGGCAGATAACCCGGTTCTGGACGAGATGGCCGGGGGTTCTGCGGGTCAGCTGGGTCGGGGCGGGATGGCGACCAAGGTGGGGGCGGCACGCCTTGCGGCCCGTTCCGGGACGGCCACGGTGGTGGCATCGGGGCGTGAACGGGATGTGTTGTTGCGCCTCTTCCGCGAGGAGTCGGTTGGAACCCTCTTTCTTCCCGGAACCCGGCAGCTGGATGCCCGCAAGCGCTGGTTGATCGGCCATCTGCAGATGCGTGGAAGCCTGACCCTGGATGAGGGTGCAGTGGAGGTACTGCGCAGCTCTGGAAGAAGTCTGCTGGCTGTAGGTATCAGGGGGGTTGAGGGGGAGTTTCAGCGTGGTGATCTGGTCTCGCTCAGAGAGGGCGGTGGAGAGGAGATCGCCCGCGGTCTGGCCAACTATTCAGCCGAGGATATGAGGAGGCTCAAGGGGGAGCTCAGTGACCGCATTGAGGCCATTCTCGGTTATGTGGATGAGGAGGAGATGGTCCATCGGGACAATATGGTGCTGGTATAGACCACCGAAGGTCTGTTTGGGGATACGAGCGACCTCTGAAGGAGAGAAGACAAACAGACCTTCGGTGGTCTATACCAGAGCACAAAAAAACCGGCCAGAAGGCCGGTTTTTCATGATTCTGATGAATCGTCTCCGTTACATGGCGCGGATGTGCGCATTCAGGCGGCTCTTGTGGCGGGCGGCCTTGTTGCGATGGATCAGTCCGTTCTTTGCGGCCACATCCAGGGCAGAAGCAGCATTCTTGTACTGTGCCTCCGCCTCTTCACGATTACCGGACTCAATGGCGGCAATGGCCTTCTTCAGGCTGGTGCGCATCATGGAGCGGCGACTCTGATTGTGTACACGTCTCTTGTCTGCCTGACGGGCACGTTTACGAGCTTGTGGTGAATTTGCCAAGGTTCTCTCCTGAGAAAAATATTTATCTAATCGACCGCTGTTACACAGTGTTGAAAAATTGAGCCGCGTATTTTCTTCGTTTTCTGCTGGGCTGTCAATTGTTATCGCTGGTATGATTCTGTTTTTTTACGATAAAAGACCATTTTGAGCCATAAGCTACTGAAATCCACCCTGATTGTGGGGCTGATGACGACTCTCTCCCGTATCTTGGGGTTGGTGCGTGATATTGTCTTTGCCCGCTACTTCGGTGCTGGCGGGATGATGGATGCCTTTGTGGTGGCATTCAAGATCCCCAACTTCCTGCGCAGGCTCTTTGCCGAGGGGGCATTTTCACAGGCCTTTGTGCCGGTTC
>CAZYJG010000137.1:0-2722 GCA_964647745.1 uncultured Piscirickettsiaceae bacterium | reverse complement strand
GTTTCAGCAAGTTATTCGAATACAATCAGTAATATCCGACCAGCCGCAACCGCAGCAGCGGGGGCAGAGGCTGAAAATTCGATCACACCCGGATAGCCCGCTTCTAGAGCTTGATTGGGTGAACGACCTGGATGCTCTCCGGCAGCTGTGGCTCGACCGAGTGACTGACACCGATAAAGAGCAGCCCGATACCCCCCTCAGGGAGGGTGGCATCAATCCGCTCTGCGATGAACCGGTCCCGCCTCAGGGTAAGGTCGGCAAACCGCTCTCGGAGCTCGGTGTTGTCGCCTGACCTTACCAACTGCTGCTGCAGTGAGAGCTCCTCCTGAAGCAGTGGGGGCGACTCTGTCCCGAGAACAGAGGCCCCGGATTCGCGGAGAGAGCAGAGCAGCTTAAAATTGACGCTCCCCTGTGCAGCAACCCGGTCGATCACCCCCTGCACTACCTTATCGGAATCATCTGCGGGCAGACCATCCTGGTAGACCTGCACTTGCTCCCATGGGAGGTCGACAGACTCAATCCACCCCTTGACCAGCTCCCAGAACCGCTCAATGGCCTGGTTCTCGCTCTCCCCCGCCCTGCCAAGGTCGGCCTGTGTATGGAGGATAGGAAGAACAACCAGAACGCGTCCAGGGGCCTCACTCTCATTGTCATCCTGTTGACTCATCCTGACTCTGACCCTCCGCTACTGCTTCTACCTGAGTTGGTATACGTTAGGGAGCTTCTGAAAAACTCCAATATTTGTCATTCCCCCCTACGCGAGAATGACTTATTCAGATGCTCCCTGGACAACACCCTCACCAAATCTCTTACAGAAGATAGTAGAGCGACAGAGAGTTTTGTATATACGCAATAACACGTATTCTCCCTGTACGCCTCACTACTGCTGAGCCTTCTCCCCCACCGGATAACAGGCCGCACCCCCCTTCTGCTCACCCGCCGCAAAGAAGCAGCGGATATTCCTGTTCTCGGGTGGCGTCCACTCGTAGACCCTCAGATTCCAGCCCGATGCCTCCACCAGATATTCACTCTCCGGCTTGATGGTTGGCTGCCCAAGCGTGGTCATCTTCTCCCACAGCCCTGCATGGGCTGATGTAGAAATGAGCAGCATCACTGCAACCATTTTGAAAACCCTCTTCATCACTCTCTCTCCTTTCTCGCTATATTTCTACGCTCAACTGATAACCACCAAACTTGCGGATATTGAGCACCCAGCTATCGAGAATCAGGTACTGCCCCTTGATCCCCATCAACCTGCCACTCACCTCTGGCGTCTTCTCAAAATTGAGTGACCTCACCTTCTCTGGATAACAATCAACCGGATAGCGGATCTCGACAGGCGTCTCCTGCTCCAGCCACTCCATCGCCCCCTCGCCCTGCTCCCTGGCAATGGCAGAGAGTGCGCCCCCACACTGCTCAAAGAGGCTGTCGCGCCACTGCGTCAGATCCACAGACCCCGGATCCCCCTTCAGCATCCGCTGCCAGCTGGTCTTGTCGGCCACATGGACCTTCATTGCCACCTCGATCAGCCCCGCCACAAGGCGCTCCCGAACCCGAAAGATGGGGAGTGCCTGCACCGCCCCCTGATCCATCCAGCGGGTCGGGATCTGGGTGCCCCTGGTAACACCCACCTTGACCCCGGAGCTGTTGGCCAGATAGAGATAGTGGTCCTGCAGACAGTGCCGCTCCCCCCACTGGGCGTCACGGCAGCTCCCCTGATGGTAGTGGCAGAGCTCGGGCTTGATGATACAGCTGTCACACTGGGGCAGAGAGCGGAAGCAGGGATAGCAGTACCCCTGGTTAAAGCTCTTGCTGGTTCTTCTTCCGCAGCCGATACAGTGGATCTCCCCATCATGGTAGAGTGAGATGGAGCTGCCAATCAGCGGATTCATTGGAACCAGCTCCCCCCCGATCGGGAGTGCATACTCCACCACCCTGCCCAGTGAGGTCCTCATCTTCTCAATCGTGCCCTGGTAACGCATCCATCACTCCCGGTAGCAATCGGTTTGTATTCGGTTGGAGATAGTGGTAGCTTCAACGAGGCAACAACCACCAAAGGAAAATCCATTATGAAGAAGATCAACAAACTTTCAACTGCTCTTCTGGTTGCGGTGATCTCCGCCATCTCCGCCATCACCGTCGGCAGCGCCAATGCATTTATCGACCCGGAGGACTGGAAACCGGACCGCTGGGGAAAGTGGGATGAGTGGGAGGGGCCACCCGACATGAAGGACTGGAAGAGTGAGCAGTGGGATGACCTCGACCAGTGGGGCCCCGACGGTTGGCAGACCCCGTGGGGCAGCCAGCCATGGCGCGGTAATCGTGGCGGTATGGGCGGTATGCCCTGGGGTGGTGGAAATCGTGGTGGCATGGGCGGCATGCCCTGGGGTGGTGGTAATCGTGGTGGCTGGGGCAACATGCCCTGGGGTGGTGGAAATCGCGGCGGCTGGGGTGGCATGCCCTGGGGTGGCGGAAACCGAGGCTGGGGCGGTGCCCCCTGGGGTGGAAACCAGGGATACCGTGGACACCATCCATATGGGCAGATGCCTCATGGCTATCGTCCCCCTCAACAACAGCAGCCCGCGGCTCCACAGGAGGATCGCTACCCAAGACGACCAGCAGCCGAGGAGCCCGCAGCGGAGCAGGGTGCAGAGCCGGCAGCTGGCGCTGAATAGCATCCAGCGCGTGTAACAGAAAAGGGGACGGCATGCCGTCCCCTTTT
>CAZYJG010000136.1:0-2727 GCA_964647745.1 uncultured Piscirickettsiaceae bacterium | reverse complement strand
GTAATCCGCAGCTCCCCCTCAAACAGCAGCTCGATATCCGTGGTGTAGGCATCCACCCGGTGTGGGATCTGCCTTGGGAGTACGGCGACAGGCTGCAGTTCCGCATCCCGACTCTCCACCCTCAAATCAAGAGAGAGTGGAAAGTAGCCATCCATGAAGCGGAGGTAGAAGGGGCCACTCTCCAGCCGATAACGGTCACCGTCCGGATAGAGTGTTCGGATGGCGCCCCGGATGCAGATCTCGTTACCGGCACGGATATCGTCCATCTCAACAGCGGTCCCATCCGGGGTGACCCGGGCCTTGCCAATCTCCCGGGCATGGAGGATGGTCAGGTTGCGAATCCTGTTGTGCCGAAATAGGATCGCAGAGCTGCCGGTCGGTGCCATATCCCTGTGGCACTGCTCCATCCTGACCCAGCCGCTCTCCCTGCTCACCGCATCCAGAACCAGATTCATCTGGTGTCTGTGAATGGTCCCCTCTGCTGACTCCAGAATGGTCAGCTCCCGATCGGCTGCCTCATCAGCGGCCAGCAGCGGTGAGAGCAGTAGCAGCGGCAGGAGATGGAGATGAGCACCCCTTCTGCGTGCAGCAAGACGCCACCACACTGCCCCGCCAACCACCAGGACGAGAAGCACCAACAGCACAGCCACGGTGGATGGCAGCGTCATCTGCGGAAGCGCCTCCAATAGATCACTGCATAGATCACCAGGTTGAGCAGCAGCAGGAGGATGCCGATGGCGAACTGGATCCTCGGGGTAATGCCGGGCGGGTAGATGATCGGGACGAGATAGTGGTTGATGAAGCCACCCTGATAGGAGAGATCTTCCGCCTGCAGGCGTAGCCACTTCTCAAGGGGGGTTAGCGGGCAGCTGAAACTGTAGAACTCAACAGCCAGCCCCCAGAGCAGTGCAGGGGGGTGGAGAAAGAGAAAGAGCCTGCTCCTCAGTACCAGCAACCCACCAAGGAGTACAAAGAGGACAAAGAGGAGGTGGATGATGACGATCCCGTCAGCCAGCAGGTGGTAGATCATGAGCCCCCCCTGCAGCTCAGGGGGACCCCGGTGACCTCCCCCAGCTCAGATGCAACCTGCGTGCACCCCTGGTAGAGGATGGCATGCACCCCAACCGAGCGCGCGCGCTCAATATGTCCCTGGGTGTCATCGATAAAGACCATCTTGTCAGGTTCCCTCCCAACCATCTGGGCAACATCGGTAAAGATGGAGCGCTCCCGTTTCCCCTTGCCAAGGTCATAGCTGTTGAATACATAATCAAAGGCACCCAGAAAGTGGTCACGTTGATCGAGCTGCTCAAGCCAGTCGGTCTGGTCACTCAGGATGGCGACGGTCAGGCCGGCACGGTGCAGGGTGTTGACGATCCCCATCACCTCCGGCCTCAGGATGAACCCCCTGAAGATCGCCTCCCTGTAGTGGTCTCTCCCCGCAGGCAGCGCAACTCGTTGCTGCAGCTTGTCCCAGAATGCCTCCTCACTTCCCGCTCCCAACAGATAGCCGCTCTCATAGACGGCATCCATTGCATGGGCAGCCACGGTGTCAGGATCAAGACCCTGCTCTCTGGCCAGTTGGTGGAATGTGTTGCGAAACCCCTCCTCTGCGAGGACACCGCCATAATCGAAGAGCACGGTGTCTGGTTGTCTCATTCAGCAGCCCGCTGTGTGGCTGATGGCCATTTCAGATCTGGAGTAGGTGTGCCCCTGTTCCATCTAATCCGGCAGGTCGACAAGAAAGAGCTCATTGACCAGTAGTGGATCCCCATCGATGCGATAGAGGATGCGCCGCCCCCAGAGGGAGTGGGGCGCCCTCTTCAGCATTGTGGTCGCCTCCTGGAACATTCGGTGGTGGGGCAGAAAGCGGGCATACTCCACACCGCTCCGCTCCATCACCCGGGAGGCGTGAAGAACCGCACCCAGTGAGCGGTTTCCCAGCTGGGTCAGCCTGCGCAGGGAGCGCCTGAGTGCATAGTGTGGAATGACTGTGTGGGCAAAGACCCAGGGGTGGTCGCCGCAGTAGAGGAGGACAGAGCGGGTATTGGCGGTCTCCCCGCATTGAAGATGGAGTCGCTGGCGTTCACTGCGGTTGATCGCGGTGAACCCCTGTGACAGCACCTCCACCCGAAACTGTCCACTGCAGCCACGGATGATCCGTTTGGTCAGTGACCCGGAGTCGGTCAGCTGGTTGCGGACTGCAAGCGGAGGATGCAGCAGCATCAGCGCTCTCTCGGTCACCCAGCGGGGCTCGTTGGTGGGAAAACTCATGGGGGAATTATACGCATCCTCCACATGGAGTGCCCCCTTTGCTGGAGCTGAAAAATTGTGCAGATTGTCATGAAAATGTAATGGGAAAGTGTGGTGGGGCACGGTATGATCAAGACGAGAGAGCGGGCAGATTCAGAGGGAGGAAAACCGGGTAGATGATCACAAAAGCGGATAGCGAGACACGACTCTTTGTTCTGGATACCAATATCCTGATGCATGATCCAACATCGCTGTTTCGCTTCCAGGAGCACGATGTCTACCTGCCGATGATCGTACTGGAGGAGCTGGATCGCGGCAAGAAGGGGGTCTCCGAGATTGCGCGCAATGTGCGCCAGGTGAGCCGCTTTATCGATGAACTGGTGGAGAGCAGTAGCCTTGACAAGATCAGGCAGGGTATCTCCCTGATTCCGCCGGGAACACTCAGCAATCTCCCCAGCCAGTCATCGGGTCGCCTCT
>CAZYJG010000135.1:0-2762 GCA_964647745.1 uncultured Piscirickettsiaceae bacterium | reverse complement strand
CCATCCTTCAAGGCGGGCAAGGGGCTCAAGGAGAAGGTGAACAGTTAAACTGCCAAGCTGTTGCACAATACTGAAGAGGTGGCACTGAGGTGCCGCCTTTTTTCTGCAGGGGTGTCCGGCTGTTCGATAAAAAAAACCGATGCACGGCTTCGATACGTGCACCGGTTAGTGGGGAGACCCTAGATAACAAAAAGTACAAACAAAAGCAGGGAGCCCATCACAATAAATCCTTCGCCCAAGGGGTCCTTGATGAATCTGAGCAGACTGTTTTTGAGCTTCTTCACGCTGTTTCCTGTGGTCAACCATTCAGTCCAAAATCTGAACAGGTACCGGGAGGTATGAGGAGGAGGGAAGACCCCTCGGTACCCGTCCATGGTTTACATCATAGTTGGCAACTGTTGCCTCGGAATTTCAGAACATTTCAGTAATGTTTCTGTCTCGGTTTTATTGCCAGGAGTAGCCGATCTCACTCAGGTAACCCTCTGATGAGAAGCTGTTTTCAATATAGTTGGCACTGATCGCCTCGGAGGACCAGTTATAACCATTGTCATTCAACTCCTCCTCGGAGAGGAAGATCTCTGACAGGCTGTTCTGACCAGCAACAAAGTTGTCGTCAAGGCCCGCTGTAGACCAGCTGAACCCACTCTCATCCAGATTGAACCCGGTAGAGGCAGATACGGAAGCGGAGAGCAATAGCATAGCGGCGGTTGATGTGATAGTTTTGATGTTCATAATAATGTTTCCTCTGTTTGCGAAAGTTGGGGATAGTGTATCGACCCCCTGTTGCAGCAGAATTTCCTGTCTATTTCAAACTATTTCAGTCAGGTATTATTCAGGAACTCCTTAACAGACTGATATGGATTGCATTAATTGATGAGCACCGAAAAGAAGATCCTGGTTGTTGACGATGACAAGAAGCTGAGAGAGCTGCTCTGCCGCTATCTGAAGGAGCAGGGGTATCAGGTGGATGCCGCTGAGGATGGCAGTGAGATGGATCGGATGATCCCCCGCTTCTCCCCCGATCTGATTGTGCTGGATCTGATGATGCCCGGTGAGGATGGTCTCTCCATTGCACGCCGGCTTCGTGCCGAGGGGGAGATCCCCATGATTATCCTCAGCGCCAAGGGGGAGGAGGTGGACCGTATTGTTGGGCTGGAGATGGGGGCCGATGACTATCTTGCAAAGCCCTTCAACCCCAGGGAGTTGCTGGCGCGGATCAACTCCATACTGCGGCGTGCCGAGAAGCGGGTGAGCAGGGAGAGGAGAGTGATCACATTTGATGACTACAGAATGGATCTGGACAGCTATACCCTGACTCACCACGGCGAGGTGGTTGAGTTGACCAGTGGAGAGTTTGAGCTGTTGCGCCACCTGGTCGGGCACCCCAACCATGTGATGAGCCGGGACCACCTGCTGGATCTGCTCGATAGCGGGATGGAGGAGGCCTTTGACCGCAGTATTGATGTGCGGATTACAAGAATACGCAAGAAGATTGAGAGGGATCCACGCCACCCACGCTTTATCAAGACCGTGCGGGGGGTTGGTTACCTCTTCTCCCCGGAGGGTTGACCTCAACTGGTGAAACCGCTCTTTACCCTGCCAAAAAGCATCTATAGCCGTACCCTGATTCTGGTGGGGCTGGTCACCTTCTGCCTCCAGATTCTCACATTTGTGATCTTCTTTCGGCAGATGGTGCTGCCCAATGTTCAGGTTCAGGTTGAGCAATTTGTCGATGGACTGGAGCTGGTTACCCAATATCCCAACCTGCTGCGAGAGCCAGAGCCCTGGAGATGGGGTGGTGCTGATCCTGGAGATGAGGATGAGTTCTCCGGCTTTATCAGCCCCCCACCCAAGCTTGTGGTCAAGCCTGCCAGTTGGAGAATCCCGTTCTGGAGTTTTGTCGATGATGAGCTGGAACACCGTTTTGGGGAGCCGATCACCATGTGGCAGAGCCACCTGGATCAAACCAACCACCCTCATGATCACTACTGGCTTGATCTGCCACTACAGAGCAGCCTGGAGGTTGGGGACGGGGCCGAGGAGCCTGAGACGATTCGGGTTGGCTTCTCTGCCGACCGTGAGGGGTGTCTTGATCCCCCTGTCCTGCTGATGGTGCTGCTGCTGGTTGTATCGGTTACCCTGATCTCCGTCTACTTCCTGACGCGCTGGCTTGTGCAGCCGATCAATGAGCTGAGGGGTGCGGTGGGTGAGATGGGGATGGGGGAGTATCCGGACCCCCTCCCGGAGAAGGGGCCAACAGAGTTCCTCTCACTGGTGAAACTCTTCAACTGGATGGTGAGGAGTGTGAAGAGCATGGCAGAGAACCGCTCCACCATGCTGGCCGGGATCTCGCATGACCTCAAGACCCCGCTGGCACGGATGCGACTCAGTACCGAGATGCTCTCCAGGGAGCAGGATCCCGATCTGGTGGAGGGGATTGAGGAGGATCTCGATGTGATGGATGTGATGATCGAGGATGCCCTGGAGTATGCCCGTGGCGGCCAGAAGGGGAAGGAGGAGAAGCTCGATCTCAATGATGTGATTGATGAGGTCGTAGAGCGCAAGCGGCGCGGTGGCATGGTGATTAACTGGATCAGGGCCCGCTTGCCCTGCATCAGGGTGGTGGACCCATCGGCACTGCACCGGATCCTCTCCAACTATCTTGAGAATGCGCAGCGTTATGGGGGCGGGATGATACCGGATGTCCAGCTGCACTGTGGATACGATGGGGTCTTTATCGTGGTGCTGGATCGGGGGATCGG
>CAZYJG010000134.1:0-2772 GCA_964647745.1 uncultured Piscirickettsiaceae bacterium | reverse complement strand
CCATCATGACTGGTGAGGCGACCCCGGCACAGATTGGTGGATTTCTGATCGGGCTGCGAATGAAGGGAGAGACGGTGGATGAGATTACCGCGGCCGCCTCGGTGATGCGGGAGCTGGCTACCCCGGTTGCAGTCTCCGGGGATCATATGGTTGATACCGCCGGTACCGGCGGGGATGGCGCCAAGACCTTCAATGTCTCAACGGCCTCCACCTTTGTGATCGCAGCGGCAGGGGGGCAGGTGGCCAAGCATGGAAACCGCTCCATCTCCAGCAGTTCCGGCAGTGCCGATCTGCTGGAGGCGGCTGGGGTGAAACTCGATCTTGCTCCAGAGCAGGTGGCGCAATGTATCGAGGAGGTGGGTGTTGGGTTTATGTTTGCGCCGATGCACCACAGCGCAATGAAGCACGCCATTGGCCCACGCAAGGAGATGGCGGTCCGTACGGTCTTCAATCTGTTGGGTCCCCTGACCAACCCGGCCGGTGCACCCAATCAGGTGATTGGGGTCTTTGATCGCAACTGGGTGGAGCCACTGGCACAGGTGCTGAGGCAGCTGGGGAGCCGTCATGTGATGGTGGTTCATGGGAGCGATGGATTAGACGAGATTACCATCAGTGGCCCAACCCTGGTTGCCGAGTTGAAAGATGGAGAGGTATCGACCTACACCATCTCTCCAGAGCAGTTTGGAATTGCGACTGCACCACTCAGTGAGCTGGCGGTTGAGAATGCGGAACAGAGTCTCGCAGTGGTGAAAGGGGTGCTGGAGAACCAGGGCGGAGCAGCGGGGGATATTGTTGCCCTCAATGCCGGGGCCGCGATCTATGTCTCCGGATTGGCCGATTCTCTGGAGGGAGGGGTGAAGCGTGCTCAAGAGGTGATTGCAAGTGGTGAGGCTGCAACCAAACTGGATGCGCTGGTATCTTGTTCTAACCACTAACCACTAACCACTAACCACTAACCACTAATTCCATGAGCAATACCCCCGATATTCTGGTTAAAATCCTCGAACGCAAGCAGCAGGAGATTGCGGAGCGTTCGGCCAGGAGTTCGCAGGATGAGCAGAGATCGATGGCGGCAGATGCGATGCCGGTCCGTGGCTTTGTCGGTTCAATGCGTCGACGGATAGAGGCGGGTGATCCGGCAGTGATTGCGGAGATCAAGAAGGCCTCTCCGAGCAAGGGGCTACTGCGTGAAAACTTCATCCCCTCCGAGATCGCAGAGAGTTACGAGAGAGGGGGGGCGGCCTGCCTCTCCATTCTGACCGACCGTGACTTCTTCCAGGGGCATGAGGAGTATCTGGTTGAGGCGCGTGCGGCCTGCAACCTTCCGGTGATCCGCAAGGATTTCATTATCGATCCCTACCAGGTCTATGAGGCCCGGGCAATTGGGGGCGACTGCATCCTGCTGATTGTCGCTGCGCTGGAGGATAGTCAGATGGCTGAGCTCTCTGCGCTGGCGCAGGAGTTGGGGATGGATGTACTGGTGGAGGTCCATGATCGCCAGGAGCTGGATCGGGCACTGCCACTCAATCTGCCGCTGATGGGGATCAACAATCGCAACCTGCGCACCTTTGAGACCTCACTGCAGACCACGCTCGACCTTCTGGAGCCGATTCCACAGGAGACCATTGTGGTGACCGAGAGCGGGATCCACAGTGCGGATGATGTGCAGTTGATGCGGGGCCATCATGTCAATGCCTTCCTGGTTGGAGAGGCCTTTATGCGGGCCGAGGATCCGGGTCAGCAACTTCAGAGACTGTTTTATTAGGAGAAGAGCATGGGAACAATGAGATCAACCGTCCGCTGGACCAGTGGGATGCAGTTTGTTGGAGAGACGGGAAGCGGTCACTCGATTGTGATGGATGGTGCCCCGGCGGTGGGGGGAAGAAATACCGGAATGCGTCCAATGGAGATGGTGCTGTTGGCGGCGGGTGGCTGTACCGCAATGGATGTGGTCTTCATGTTGCGTCGTGCCCGTCAGCCACTGGATGACTGCTGGATCGAGGTTGAGGGGAATCGTGTAGAGGAGATCCCCAAGGTGTTCGACAGGATTCACCTCCACTACGTGATTGTGGGGGAGGGGTTGAATGAGAAACAGGTGAAGCGCGCAGTGGAGATGTCGGCCGAAAAGTACTGCTCGGTCTCGCAAATGCTGGCTGCCTCAGTCGATATTTCCCATGATTTCGAGATTCGGACATCTGCAGAGGAGTCAGGCGAGAAAAAATCTTGATAAAGAGGTGATTATCGGTTGACAGCGGGGGCCCAGATCAGCAGAATATCGCCTCTTGTTTTTCCGGAGGGGTTCCCGAGTGGCCAAAGGGGGCAGACTGTAAATCTGCTGGCTCCGCCTTCGGTGGTTCGAATCCACCCCCCTCCACCAGATTGTTTTATAAAGAAAGATGGGTAGTGTTGGACGATTGAGTCCATGAATAAGGTTGTTCAGCGGGTGTAGTTCAATGGTAGAACTTCAGCCTTCCAAGCTGACTATGTGGGTTCGATTCCCATCACCCGCTCCAGTTTTTTTGGGGGCTAACAATCTTGTTCCGAGCAGTAAAGAATAGGCTCATATAGCTCAGTCGGTAGAGCACTTCCTTGGTAAGGAAGAGGTCACCGGTTCAAATCCGGTTATGAGCTCCATATTATTTGGTGTTATGTAGTTTGGCTGTATATTGTTGTTAATTGGTTAATTTTTAGTTGATTATTTAAATAGCTGGGAGTTGAGACGATGTCCAAGGAAAAGTTTGAGAGAACGAAACCGCACGTAAACGTAGGTAC
>CAZYJG010000133.1:0-2793 GCA_964647745.1 uncultured Piscirickettsiaceae bacterium | reverse complement strand
ACCAGGGACAGCACGGTGAGTGGTGTCTGATCATCGGTGGTGCCTTTTCGCCTTCGTCGGGCTCCCCGGTCAACTATTCGCCTAATTCATTGACTTCTGCAAGTCCATAATTTGCTGTGTAAATCGCTTTTCCCCACATTTTATCCACAGCTTTCTAACACTACATATAGTGGATATTAATCGGTAAATAACACTATATGTTGCGGTTTTTTCGGATTTGACCCCCTTTTTCGCTTCCCATTTTGCGCGATTTTTACTATAGTTTCATCCGGGTGTCACAGGAGGATGCCGGCATTGCGTGGCTGCAATTTTTTTGTGGCTGCCCAAGCAAAATCAACCATCTTGCCTCTTGAAGAGGCGGTTTCAAGGAAGATAACAAGGAGAGAGAAGAATGGCAGAGCTGTTTTCAGAAGAGTGGATGAACACCTTCATGGGTGAGTGGAACAATGAGTCTGACCTGACCAGTGCGCTGAGTGATATCAGCTTTAGTTCAACCATTGCCTATGGTGTTCAGGGTGAGGATCAGCCACGAGGTGTTTTGACTGTTGAGAACGGAAAGGCGGTTGCGGCAGGTAGCTATAACGGTGAGGAGCTGAACTGGGATCTGCGCTGTTCCGAGGACCACTGGGGCAAGTGGATGAAGAAGGCTCCAGGGATGATGGGGCTGGGCACTGCCTACACCACAGGCAAGCTGAAGTTTGCTGTTGGTGACTACAGCGCAATGGTCAAGAACCCAAAGATGGCTGGACCTTTCATCAAGACGTTCTCCGTGATGGGGCGTGTCTGATACTGCAAATTGCAGATTGTGCTGCTCCCTCTCGCCGTTGGGTGGGAGGGAGCAGTAGTTTCAGAAGCTGCTCCGAGTGCTCTATTGTGGAGTTTCGAGGCAGAAACAGTTGAAGTGAAATAGAGACAACCAATTTAGCCGAGAACCAAGCATGAAGTTATTGAAAAATGCCTTTTCCATGGTGGCCGCACTGGCAGTGGGCTTCTATGTCTTTGCTGCAGATGGAGAGCCCAAGGGGGCAGGAGATGGTTCCCCTCTCTCCTCATCAGCCCAGCAGGGGGAGGGGATTCTCGGAAATGTGATCACCATTGGTTCGGCCCGAACAGGGGTGAGTGTCACCCTGGGCGGCACCATTGTCCCCTACAAGATGGTGACCCTGAATGCAGAGCTGCCCGGCAGTATCGAGGTGATTGCCGGCAAGGAGGGGGACCGCTTTGAGGAGGGTGAGGTTCTGGTCAGGATTGATGACGACACCCTGCTGGCCAAACGCCAGGAGGTGGAGGCACAGCTGCGAATTGCTGAGGCTGCCCTGAGAAATGCAGATGTGCAGTACAACAAGGCAATTGTCTCTCCCAACTACCAGGGGGATGCGATGATGGGCGGACTGCCCAGCATGATGCGGATGTTTACCGACCCCATGCGCTCCTCCGGTTTTGGCGAGGGTGACCCCGACTTTGAGCGCTATTCCGATATCTATGCGCAGCAGACCCAGGTGGAGTCTGCCCAGGCGGCGGTGATTCAGGCAGATGCACAGATCAAGCAGCTGGATGCACAGATCCGCAATGCAAAATCGATTGCACCGTTCTCCGGCATCATCATGAGAAAGATGGTGGAGATTGGTGACACTGTCCAGCCGGGACAGCCACTGGTTCAGTTTGCCGATGTAGAGCGACTCCAGCTGCTGGTTGAGGTTCCTGCCCGTCTGGTAACCGGATTGAAGGAGGGGATGGTGCTGCCAGCCAAGCTGGATGTTGGTGGTGTGCGTCTTGAGGTGCGTGTGGCCCAGATCTTCCCCAGTGCCGACATGATGCGTCACAGCGTCAAGGTGAAGTTTGATCTTCCCAAGGGGAGCCCAGCGGCACCGGGCATGTACTCGGAGATCATGATTCCCGACATGCAGGCACCGGTCTCCAGCTATCCGGTCGTTCCCACCTCCTCTCTGCTGTGGCGTGGAACACTGCCGGCAGTCTTTGTGCTGGATGAGAATGGAGAGCCCGAGTTGCGGGTGGTTCGGGTTGGTGAACTGGTCGACAACAAGCATGTCACCATCCTCTCCGGTCTGGTGGTTGGAGAGCAGCTGATCGTCTCACCATCAGCCACCGGGTGGAGCTCCGGTGAGGGCAACGAGCGCTTTTAGCGGGTAGGTCTGTCGGGTGCTCTGGATTGCAGATGAGCACCGAGTGAGGGGGGAGAGAGTGGTATGCAAGGATGCATGGTTTTCACTGCCAGTAACGCTGTTCAGGATTGAACCATTGGCGGTGATCCCGGAAAAATGGATGGATTTTCAATAAGATGAGTAGTCAGGAAGAAGTGAATCAGGAGAACGCCTCCCTTGGTCTTGCGGGGGGAATGGCAAAGGCGTTTATCCACTCTCCACTCTCTCCACTGCTACTTTTTGCGATGTTGGCAATGGGCTTCCTTGGGTTGATGATGACCCCTCGTCAGGAGGATCCACAGATCTCGGTTCCGATGATCGATATCTTTGTGCAGGCTCCAGGCATCCATGCCGAGCAGCTCTCCGGGCTGGCCGTTGAGCCACTGGAGCTGATCATGAGCGAGATCCCCGGGGTCAAGCATGTCTACTCTGCCACCCAGCGTGGGATGGGGGTGGTGACGGTCCAGTTTGTGGTGGGGGAGCAGGTGATCCCCTCGCTGGTCAAGGTCTATAACAAGCTCTCCGCCAACCGGGATCGGATCCCTCCCGGGGTGCAGCAGCCACTGGTCAAGGCAAAGGGTATCGATGATGTCCCCATCGTCAATCTGACACTCTGGTCCGATGAGGTGGA
>CAZYJG010000132.1:0-2831 GCA_964647745.1 uncultured Piscirickettsiaceae bacterium | reverse complement strand
AGGGAAAGGTCAACATGTATGTCTGCGGGATGACTGTCTACGACTTCTGCCATGTAGGCCATGCCCGGGTGATGGTCTTCTTTGATGTGGTGGTCCGCTATCTCCGCTCCCGCGGGTATGAGGTCAACTACGTTCGCAACATCACCGATATTGATGACAAGATCATCAATCGGGCCAATGAGAATGGTGAGGATTTCAATGCCCTGGTAGAGCGCTTTATCGGCGCACTGCATGAGGATGCCGCTGCGCTGGGGATTGAGCCCCCGACCCAGGAGCCACGTGCCACCCACTCCATGGATGAGATCCTCTCGATGATCGAGAAGCTGATCGCCAATGGCAAGGGCTACGTGGTGGAGAATGGGGATGTCTACTGTGAGGTCTCGGCCATCGAGGAGTATGGCAAACTCTCCGGCAAGAACCTGGAGGATCTGCAGGCGGGGGCCCGAGTCGAAGTAGGGGATCTCAAGCGCAGCCCAATGGACTTTGCGCTCTGGAAATCGGCCAAGCCGGATGAGCCGAGCTGGGACTCCCCCTGGGGCAAGGGGCGCCCGGGGTGGCATATCGAGTGCTCGGCGATGTCGACCCAGTGTCTCGGCAACCACTTTGATATCCATGGCGGCGGGATGGATCTGATCTTCCCGCACCATGAGAACGAGATCGCCCAGGCCGAGGGGGCGACCTGCGAGACCTTCGTCAACTACTGGATGCATGCCGGCTTTGTGCGGGTGGATGACGAGAAGATGTCCAAGTCACTGGGCAACTTCTTCACCATCCGTGAGGTGCTGCAGATCTACCCGGCCGAGGTGATCCGCTACTTCCTGCTGACCAGCCACTATCGCAGCCCACTCAACTATACCGAGGAGAATCTGCAGAATGCCCAGGCGGCGCTGACCCGTTTCTATACGGCGCTGCGCGGTATTGATTCCACTGGTGCCAATGCTGTGGAGGAGAGCAGCTGGGAGGCGCGCTTCAATGCGGCGATGGATGATGACTTCAATACCCCGGAGGCGCTCTCGGTACTCTTCGATCTGGTGCGTGAGATCAACCGTCTGAGTGGTGCTGGAGAGGTAGTGGCGGCAGCCTCCCATGCGGCACTGCTGAGGCGACTCTCCGATATCCTTGGTCTGCTGCAGCAGGATCCGGAGCAGTTCCTGCAGGGGGGCGGTGGCTCGGAAGGGGGGCTCAGTGATGAGGAGATTGAGCAGTTGATTGAGGCCCGTGCAGCCGCCCGTTCCAACAAGGATTGGGGGGAGTCCGACCGGATTCGCGACCTCTTTGCCGAGGAGGGAATTGTGCTGGAGGATAGCGCCGAGGGGACGATCTGGCGCCGGGGGTAGCGGTCAACAGTCTGACGTATTAATCATATCGAAAGTATTGGCAGTCCTGATCTGCAGCAGTTCTCATTATGGCGTCAGATTCAGCCGTCATTCCCGCGAAGGCGGGAAACGTAGTAACGCCAAGGGCGGTCATCCAGAGAGTGAACGGTCTGTAACTGACTGTTTTCTTGGTCCCCGCCTCCGCGGGCATGACGAGCCGTGGTGAACTTCTAAAGTGCCTTTTAAGCGCCGTGAAAGACTTCGGCCGCCTTCAGCGTATTCTGTAACAGGGTGGCAATCGTCATCGGGCCGACCCCACCGGGTACCGGGGTAATCCAGGAGGCATGCTCCCTGGCCCCCTCATAATCAACATCACCGGTCAGCGTCCCATCCTCCAGTCGATTGATTCCCACATCAATCACCACGGCATCCTTGCGGATCCACTCACCGGGGATGAAGTTGGGGATCCCGACACCAACCACCAGTACCTCTGCACGTCGCACATGGGCCTCCAGGTCTGCTGTTTTGCTGTGGCAGGTGGTTGTGGTGCAGCGCGCGGAGAGCAGCTCCAGCGTCATGGGTCGACCGACAATGTTGGAGGCACCGACGATGACCGCCTCCTTCCCCTCCAGCGGGATCCCGGTCCGCTCCAGCAGGGTCATCACCCCCTTGGGGGTGCAGGGGCGGAGAAACGGCATCTTCAGCGCCAGGCGACCCATGTTATAAGGGTGGAAACCATCCACATCCTTGTCAGGGTGGATCTCCTCGATCACCGTCTCCGGATCAATATGGGGGGGGAGGGGGAGCTGTACCAAGATCCCATCCACAGTGGGGTCACTGTTGAGCTGGTCAACGATTGCAAGCAGCGCCTCCTGGGTGGTCTCCTCGGGGAGATCGTGCTCGATCGAGAGGATACCGGCGGCACTGCAGCTGTTCCGCTTGTTGCGTACATAGACGCTGGAGGCGGGATCACCCCCAACCTGAATCACAGCCAGCCCCGGCTGCCGGTGACCCCTGGCAAGGAGGGATTCGACCTCCCTGCGCACATCCTCCCTGATCTCTGCAGCAATCCCCTTGCCGTCAAGAATATTTGCACTCATTCCACCATGCTCCCTGTGTGGCCTCTGCCCGGTTTTTCCTCAAAAAGTTGCGACATTATAGCATCCGATATTGACGCCAGAGTGGTTGGTGGTATCATTCGCGCTCGCTGTTTCTTTCTGGAAAGGATTCTGGACTGAATCGGCACTCGGGGTGTAGCGCAGCCTGGTAGCGCGTCTGCTTTGGGAGCAGAATGTCGGGGGTTCGAATCCCTCCACCCCGACCAATTAGATACTGCGCCCGTAGCTCATCAGGATAGAGCATCTGCCTTCTAAGCAGAGGGTAGCAGGTTCGAATCCTGCCGGGCGCGCCATATTGGCAGGTAAATTTTGAGCAAAGTATAATGGTGATTGTAGCTCAGTTGGTAGAGCCCCGGATTGTGATTCCGGTTGTCGTGGGTTCGAGCCCCATCAGTCA
>CAZYJG010000131.1:0-2832 GCA_964647745.1 uncultured Piscirickettsiaceae bacterium | reverse complement strand
CCACCAGTTTGAGTTTGCCGGCTTCTATGCGGCGCTGGAGCAGGGTTATTACCGCGATGCAGGACTTGATGTCACAATCCGCCCCGCCACCTTCACCACCGTTGCCGCCGATGAGCTGACCAGCGGGAATGCAGACTACGCCGTTGGCTATGCGGGCACCCTGCTGAAGAGGGCCGCCGGGCAGCCCATTGTCGCCCTCAAGTCAATCCTCCAGTACTCCCCCTACGCCCTGATGGTGCGTGCAGACTCTGCGCTGGAGGATGTCGATGATCTGATAGGCAAGCGGATCATGATGCCCCCCAACCCCAACGCCTCAGAGCTGTTTGCGATGCTGCAGGAGCATGGCATCGAGCCCAACCAGATCGTGCGAATGGACCTCAGCCACAAGATGAAGGACCTCATCTCAGGCAAGGCGGATGCAATTAGCATCTACACCACCAATGAGCCATTCCGCCTCAGGGAGATGGGGTATGAGCCACGCATCTTCGACCCCCGGGATAGCGGGGTCGACTTTTATGGTGACATCCTGGTTACCACCGAGCAGAAGATCTCGGAGGATCCCGATCAGGTGCAACGTTTTACCGAGGCGACCATGCAGGGGTGGGAGTATGCGGTCACCCACCCCACGGAGCTGATCCAGACCATTGTTGAGCAGTACAACAGCAGTGAACAGGGAGGGCTGGAGAAGAGTTTTGGTGCCCTCCAGTTTGAGGCGACGGAGATCATCGACAGGGTCTCCCCGCTGCTGGTGGATATTGGCCAGATGAGTCGCAAACGGTGGAGGAGGAGCCTCCTGACCTATCTGGAGCAGGGGATGGTGGACCCAAAATACCAGGACCCCGCAGAGCAGGAGCGGCTGCTGGATCAGTTTCTCTATACCCCACCGGTGACCATCACCCTGCCCCATCTGCTCTCCCACTACCCTACCGAGACCACCATTGGGGCCGTGATTCTCATCATCATTGCCGGGCTCATCCTCCTCTACCTCACTCAGCTGAGGAGAACGGTGGAGGCAACCCTCAACAGGGAGGAGTTCATCACAAGAATGAGCCATGAGATTCGGACCCCGATGAATGGAATCATGGGGGTGCTGGAGCTGCTGCGGCTGACCCCACTCAACGGGGAGCAGCAGGACCATCTCAACATCATGCAGCGCTCAGGGACAAGGCTGCTGACCATCATCAACAGGATTCTTGACCTCTCCAAGATTGAGGCGGGCAAGATCGACCTGGAGTCAATCCCGTTCAACCTCTCCCGGATCCTGCAGGAGATTGATGACCTGATCTCCCCACTGGCCGGCGAGAAACAGCTCACCCTGAAGGTAGTTGAGGATCACGAACTTCCCCAGTGGGTAGTAGGTGACCCGACCCGCCTGCAGCAGATTCTGCTCAACCTGACCGGTAACGGCATCAAGTTCACCTCCAGTGGTGGGGTGACCCTCCGCACCCGGCTGGTGAGGCACGATAAGGGGCGTGCCGTCATCGAGTTCAGTGTCGAGGACAGCGGGATTGGTATCTCGGAAGAGGAGCAGCAGCACATCTTTGACCAGTTTACCCAGGCCAGGGTTGAAACCACCCGCCACTACGGCGGAACCGGGCTGGGTCTCACCATCTCCCAGCAGCTGGTTCATGAGATGGGGAGCTCCATTGAACTCTCCAGCACCCCGGGAGAGGGGAGCCGGTTCAGCTTCAGGCTCGATCTGGAGATTGCCTCCCCACCACCAGAGCTGGAGGAGGATCAGCAGGCCGGAACCGCGCTGGATCCATCCCTGCTCCCCTGCTGTGTGCTGCTGGTTGATGACAATGAGACCAACCGGGTAGTAGCGCAGAAGCTGCTGGAACATATCGGTTGTGAGGTGGAGAGTGCAGAGAATGGCGAGATTGCCCTGCACCGGGTTGGGGCGCGCACCACCCCCTATGACCTGATCCTGATGGATCTGAACATGCCGGTAATGGATGGAGTGGAGTCTGCCCGCCGCATCCGTCAGAGGGGATCCACAACCACCATCATCGCCCTGACGGCAGAGATCCAGTCGGATGGCAGGGAGTGCCATGAGGCAGGAATTGATGACCTGCTCTACAAGCCGTTTTCCATGGGTGATCTTGTGGAGAAGATCAACCAGTGGGCCAGAACCGGAAACAGGACACGGTAGAGTGACAAAACCCCTCAGGAGAGGGGTTTATCGAGAGTGTCTGCTGTTTATCTCCAGTAGGGAGGAGGTGCCATCATCGGCGGCATTGCCGGTGCAAATGGGGGCTGTCCACCGCCCATCCCCATTGGTGCAGGGCCATAGGGGTAGGGAGCCGGACCATAGCCGTAAGGGGCTGGTGGCGCTCCGTAGTAGCGTGGACCATAGTAGTTATCCCCATAGTAGCGGTTCTCTCCACGACCACGCCCGCGCCCCTTGGTTCTGTTCTCTCCGCTACCCCTTCCCTCACCGTGGGCCTCGCCCTTGAGCTTGGTATCAAGATTGAGATCCCACTCCACATCGGTATTGAGGTCGCTCATCGCATCCCCCATACCCATGCTGTCCATCATGGAGTCGACGGCACCCCAGCCGTGCTCCCCACCAAAGGGGCCACGCTTGTCATTACTCCCCCAACCAAAGGGGGCCATTGGGTGATCCGAGCGGTCTCCCCAGTCACTCCAGCCATCCTGCATGTCCCAATCTTTCGGGTTCCAGAAGGCAGATGCGCCGCTAGAGAGGGCCACAGCTGTTGCAGCCACAACGATTTTTGCAATGTTTTTCATATATTCGGACTCAAACCAGGGTTGGATTAATCAACCGTTTCAGTAAATGCTTTAATTGTACTCCCTTTTGGTGCTTTAATC
>CAZYJG010000130.1:0-2857 GCA_964647745.1 uncultured Piscirickettsiaceae bacterium | reverse complement strand
AAAAGCGGACATTACAACTTTGCAGAAACCGGACATTACTACTTTGCGCTTACAGAAAAAAGGAATGCATCCAGCATTGACGGCTGTTGGCAGTAGAAAAGTAACTACGGTGATAATTCGTAACAGTCTAAAAGATTTCATCCGGCACCCCTATACAAATATATAGCACAGGTTCGGAATAATGCAAATTACGGCGACCTTTCCGTTCACAGCCTTAGCTAGTTGACTCTACCATGAAGGCCCGTTTTCTGGCTGGCTACAGACAATCAGTGGCCTTTATTTGGTTTTGATTGGAGCTCTGGATTCAGAGCGATCTTCTGGGCCATCTTAGGGAGTAGGGTTAGTCGCTCTTAGAAGGCGTGATAAAGCATAAACTGGCCAAAATGGCCAAGTTATGCTTTAACGCACACAAGAGATTGGTGGGTGGATGAGTTGGTGGGCCCACCTGGACTCGAACCAGGGACCAAGGGATTCACTGAGCCCAAATGTTTCCATTTGGAGTGGACTATATCACCATCCGCAGCCGGAGCTGTTTGGATGCGGGACGCTGTAACCTGTTATTAAGAACACTCTAGTTCTCAGGTAGTCTCTGCACCTTCCAGAGGTGTACCTCTGGCTTGGCTCAGGATTGCCATCAGCCGTACTGTTAAGGTTTCCCTGAATTCATCCCGTTCATCTTGGGCCTTTCAGTCCAAGCGCACCATTATTGATGAGTCCCCTGCTCTAACCAACTGAGCTATAGGCCCTTTAATATGGGCCAACGTTAGCGTTCAACCCAATTTAAAGATGTTGCATTATATTCCCTGAAATAGTTATGAACAATCGCATAACTGCAGAAAAAGATACGGTTCTGAGTTAGCCCTTGTCCAGATAGCTCTCCAGCTTGTCGGAACGGGAGGGGTGGCGCAGTTTGCGCAGTGCCTTGGCCTCGATTTGACGAATACGCTCACGGGTCACGTCAAACTGTTTGCCCACCTCTTCCAGGGTGTGGTCGGTGTTCATGTCAATTCCAAAGCGCATTCTCAGCACCTTTGCCTCACGCGGGGTAAGACCGGCCAGAACCCCCTGAACATCCTCCTCCAGCCCCTCGGTTGTTGCTGATTCATCAGGCTGGATTACATTGGTGTCCTCAATGAAGTCTCCGAGGTTGGAGTCCTCATCATCGCCAATCGGGGTCTCGGTAGAGATCGGCTCCTTGGCAATCTTCAGCACCTTGCGGATCTTGTCCTCCGGGATCTCCATCTTCTCTGCCAGCTCCTCCGGGGTTGGTTCACGCCCCATCTCCTGCAGCAGCTGACGCTGGATGCGGTTGAGCTTGTTGATGGTCTCGATCATGTGGACCGGGATACGGATGGTGCGTGCCTGATCCGCAATGGAGCGGGTAATGGCCTGACGGATCCACCAGGTTGCATAGGTGGAGAACTTGAAGCCGCGGCGGTACTCGAACTTGTCGACCGCCTTCATCAGCCCGATGTTGCCCTCCTGGATCAGATCCAGGAACTGCAGGCCGCGGTTGGTGTATTTCTTGGCAATGGAGATCACCAGACGCAGGTTGGCCTCGATCATCTCCTTCTTGGCGCGGCGTGCCTTGCCCTCGCCGATCGACATCATCCGGTTGATCTCTTTCAGCCGGGTGATGGAGATGCCGCACTCATCCTCAATCTTGAGCAGCTTCTTCTGTGCGCGCAGGATGTCACGGGAGAAGCGCTTGAGTGGTGCGGAGTGCTTCTTCTTTGCCGCAATCTGCCTCTCTACCCACTCCAGATTAGTCTCGTTTTTTGGGAAGGAGGTGATGAAATCCTTGCGCGGCATGCCGGAGCGTTCAACAGCGAGGTTCATGACGGCGCGCTCACTCTCACGTACCTTGTCCATGGCTCTGCGAATATCGGTCACCATGCGCTCCAGAAGTTTGGGTACCAGTTTGCATTGCATGAACTGGTCGGCAATCTCTGTACGGATATCATCACACTTCTCATGCTCAATGCCGTGGCGCTTCTCTGCACGTTCCAGCTTCTTGGCGAGGTCGGCAATGGTCTGCAGGCGACCGCTCATCATCTCCGGAGGAGGACCGGTGAACCCTTCCTCCTCTTTCTTGTCGCTGGAGTCAGTTTTCGCCTCCCCAGGGATGACAGGCTTTGGTGGTTCTGGGCAGTAGTCACACAGTCCGGTGATCACCGATCCAAGCTCCTGGTTGCCCGCAGTAATCTTGTCGAACTCCTTGAGAAGTTCACGGATGGTGTTGGGGTAGTGGGCCAGTGCATTCATCATCTGGCGCATGCCAGCCTCGATGCGCTTGGCGATGACAATCTCCCCCTCACGGGTCAGCAGCTCAACGGAGCCCATCTCACGCATATACATGCGGACAGGGTCGGTGGTGCGCCCCTGCTCCCCCTCGGCCGAGAGCAGAACAGATGCGGCCTCGGCTGCGGCCTCTTCGTCATTCTCATCAGTGGCACTGCCGCTCTCACCGGAGATCAGCAGGCTTTCGGCATCGGGGGCCTTCTCAAGCACATTGATGCCCATGGAGTTGATGACGTTGATTACGTTTTCAATCTCATCGGTATCCGTGATCTCACCAGGAAGGAGATCATTGATTTCGCCATAGGTCAGATAGCCCTGCTCCTTTCCCTTGGCAATCAGGTTCTTGATTTCGTTTTCTTCTGCTTTGATTGGTTGAGCCATGCTGATCGAGACCACTCCGGAGAGGTTGCTGTTACATCGAATATCTGAAAATATTCACAACGTTCTATTTAAAACGAACCGCGCATTCTACACCATTCCGGTCGGGTTCGTCACTACTTAAAGGAACCCCTGAATAAGTCATTATGGAATGGTCCGCCCCATCCCTCAAGGTCAT
>CAZYJG010000129.1:0-2878 GCA_964647745.1 uncultured Piscirickettsiaceae bacterium | reverse complement strand
ATAGGTTGAGGGAGGTTGAGGGTGGTTTCAGACGTTGAAACGGAAGTGGACCACGTCTCCATCCTGCACGATGTACTCTTTCCCCTCCAGACGCAGACGGCCCGCCTCCTTGGCACCCTGCTCTCCATTGTGGGCAAGGTAGTCATCATAGGCGGTGACCTCGGCACGGATAAAGCCACGCTCAAAATCGGTGTGGATCTTCCCTGCTGCCTGCGGTGCTGTGGAGCCCCTCTCAAAGGTCCAGGCACGCACCTCCTTGACCCCGGCGGTGAAGTAGGTCTCCAGCCCCAGCAGCTGGTAGCCGGCACGGATCACCCGGTTAAGCCCAGGCTCATCCAGCCCCATCTCCTCGAGGAACTCGGCCTTCTCCTCATCATCCAGCTCTGAGAGCTCTGCCTCGATTGCGGCACAGACCGGGACCACCTCCGCCCCCTCTGTCAATGCAATCGCACGAACCTGGTCCAGGTATGGGTTTTCATCAAAACCATCCTCTGCAACATTGGCGATGTACATGGTTGGCTTGATGGTGAGCAGATGAAGCTCATAAAGCCCCTCCAGGTCGTCCTCGCTCAGTGTCATGGAGCGGACAGGGTTGCCCTCGTCCAGGTGGTCCCTCACTGTGTTGAGAAACTCCTTTCTGGCAAGCGCCTCCTTGTTGCCTGAACGAGCGGTCTTTTCAACCCGGGCAATGGCCTTTTCGACCGTCTCCAGGTCGGCCAGTGCCAGTTCAGTATTGATCACCTCGATATCACTGGCGGGGTCGATGGTGCCGGCGACATGGATGACGTTTTCATCCTGAAAGCAGCGCACCACATGGCCAATTGCATCGGTCTCACGGATATTGGCCAGGAACTTGTTGCCCAGCCCCTCCCCCTTGGAGGCACCAGCCACCAGCCCGGCGATATCGACGAACTCCATGGTGGTTGGGATCACCTTTTGCGGGCTAACAATCTGCGCCAGTCGATCAAGCCGCGGGTCCGGCATCGGTACCATCCCCACATTGGGGTCGATAGTACAGAAGGGGTAGTTCTCGGCATCAATCCCCGACTCTGTCAGCGCATTGAAGAGGGTCGACTTCCCGACATTGGGGAGCCCGACAATTCCACACTTGAATCCCATTACCCTGTTTTCCTTTTATGCTTTTCCAATGCTGTGCAGTCGATTCATCGCCTGCTGCATCTCTCCAGTGACGATCTTCTCCAGTGACCGCTCGCTGTCATCCAGTATCTCTTCAATTGCTGCCCGGTCGGACTGGCTGGGGCTGCCCAGCACATAGTCGGTAACGGGGCGCCCCGACTGGAGAGGCCGACCAATACCGATCCGCAGGCGGTGAAACTCTCTCCCCTGATGGGCAATGATGTCACGCAGGCCGTTATGCCCTGCATGTCCCCCCCCCTGCTTGAGCCGCACCTGGCCCGGCGGCAGATCCAGCTCATCATGGGCCACCAGAATCGACTCCACCGGAATTTTGTAGTAGCTGGCAAGCGCGGCCACGGCCTGGCCACTTCGGTTCATAAAGGTGGTTGGCTTCAGCAGCCAGACCGCCTCACCAGAGACGGTGATCTTGGCAACGGCCCCATGGAACTTGCTCTCAATCCGGAACGGTGTCCCACACTGCTCTGCAATCCGGTCCAGAAACCAAAACCCGGCATTATGCCGGGTCGGTTCATATTGGGCCCCGGGGTTGCCGAGGCCAACAATCAGAGAGATCCTCTCACTCATCGGGCATGCCCCCAGGCCCGGTCAGCTGCCGGGCCAGAGAGAGGCCTACTCCTCGCCAGCTTCCTCAGATCCAGCCTCATCAGCAGATGCCTCTGCAGATTCATCTTCAGCAGCAGTTTCATCCTCTGCCTTCTGGGCACGAACCTTCTGAATGGTTGCGATTGCCTGATCATGGTCATCACCACGACTCAGTGCCGTAATGGTGACACCCTCAGGCAGGGTGAGCTGTGACAGCTGTACGGAATCACCAACACACAGTCCTGTCAGGTCCACCTCGATATACTCTGGCAGTGCAGAGGCAAGACAGCTGACCTCTACATCTGTCATCAGGCGACTGAGGAGGCCACCCTCCTTGATACCAGGAGCTGCATCCTCATTAACAAAGTGCAGCGGCACATGCATCTTCATCTCGCTTGTGGTGCTGACACGCTGGAAGTCTGCGTGGAGGATTTTGGCCTTGGCCGGGTGACGCTGAAGATCCTTCAGCACCACATCTTCCTTCTTGCCATCCACAGTGATGGAGAGGATATGGCTATAGAAGGCCTCATTCTCCAGGTTATGCATCAGATCGTCATGCACCATCATGATGGATGCCGGCTCTTTGTCGTCACCATAGATCACCGCAGGAACCTGACCTGAATGACGCAGACGGCGAGTCGCCGCTTTACCAAGATCACTGCGCACTACTGCTGTCATTTCAAAACTACTACTCATCGTTCTATCTCCAAAACAGCGGCCTTCTGATCAGCCGCCCAAATACAAAAACAAAAAAACTTTTCTACTCCATATAGAGCGAGCTGACCGACTCCCCAGTCACCATCCGCCGGATCGTCTCTGCCAACAGCTCGGCCACGGAGATCTGACGGATCCGTGGACACTCAGTGGCATCCGCGCTCAGCGGGATGGTGTCGGTCACGACCAACTCATCCAGCTCAGAGCTGGAAATATTCCCAACCGCAGGGCCCGAGAGTACCGCATGGGTTGAGTAGGCATTGACCCGTGCCGCCCCATGATCCTTCAGCGCCTTGGCCGCCTTGCAGAGGGTTCCGGCAGTATCCACCATGTCATCCACCAGCACACAGGACTTGCCCTCGACCTCACCAATGATATTCATCACCTTTGCCACATTGGCGGCGGGTCGACGCTTGTCGATGAT
>CAZYJG010000128.1:0-2879 GCA_964647745.1 uncultured Piscirickettsiaceae bacterium | reverse complement strand
GGGGTCTGCCAGAGATCGATCTTGTTCATCTTGCCATCGCGCCCCATGGTGTACCAGAAGCGGCCTGGAACACCACCCACTGGGTGCTCATGGGCATGGTGCTCAGTTGCCTTGATTACATGTACCGCATAGCCGGTATCGATATGGGTCACCACCTCCTTGGTATCGCCGTCAACAATCGCCGCCTTGCCGGCATCACGCTCGATGACCACGAAGAAGTTCTTCCAGTTGCGCCCGTGCAGTGGCTTGGTTGGATAGTCCTCCGGTGCGGTATAGACCTTGGTCCGCTCCTTCATCATCGCCAGAGTCATCTCGGGTGGTACCGGTGGCTCCATCTGGATATAGGTGGAGACCAGTGAGATCTCCTCCCTGGAGAAGATATCGTCGAAGTTGTTCATGCCACCCTCGGTGCCGAAGGTGATGATCTTCTCGAGACGCTCCTGGCCCAGCTCCTTGGTATCCTTGGGAAGCAGGCTCTTGCCGGTTGCACCCTTTCTCAATACGCCGTGACAGCCTGCACAGCGCTGGAAGTAGAGATCCTTCGCCCTATCGAAATCGGCCTCGGAGAGTGTTGGAGCAGATGAGGAGGTCGCCTTGACTGCAACTGCTGCGGGAGCGGGCTCTGCTGCAGGGGCCGGTGCAGGCTCTGGGGCCTTCGCAACCGGAGCCGGTGCAGGGGCTGGTGCTTTTGCTACGGGGGCTGGTGCAGCAGGTGCTGATGCCCCCTTTTCTGCCCCTCCATCGCCAGAATCGCCACATCCGGTAAGCCCAATTGCCACTGCAATGGCCAGCGCAAGTGATCTTCTCTTTATGGTTACCCTCTTTATTCCATCAATCATAATCAGGCCTTTCCTCATCAAGTTTTTTCTGGTAACAACGAGCTGACAGGAGAACATCCTCAAATTAACCCATCCGTTGTCAGGTTTATTAAATCTTGCAGAAGGATCTAACAGATCGAACTGGCAATTCATTGACCTAAGTCAAACTATGAATCACTAACAGGAATTAGCTCTTCCGGGCACAGATCCAGACAGCTACTGTTCTTGATATGAATCAATTACGAAGTGGAAACTTTCGCCTACAGTACCCTCTACAACATCCTTAAACAGATAGAATTACCCCATGAAAGACAACACCTTATCAAAACAGCCGCTGGTATCACTGATCGGTGCGGGCCCAGGTGACCCGGACCTGCTGACCATCAAGGCACTGCGCAGAATCGAGCAGGCGGAGGTGGTGGTTCATGATCGTCTGGTCAGCGACGAGATTCTTGATCTGATCCCACAGGGTACCCCACGCATCTATGCCGGGAAGAGTTGCGGCAGACACTCGATGACCCAGGATGAGATCAACCAGACCCTGGTCAACCTCGCCAAGAGCGGACGCAATGTGGTTCGACTCAAGGGGGGAGATCCATTTGTCTTTGGGCGTGGCAGTGAGGAGGCACTGGTCCTGAGAAAGGAGAAAATCGACTTCGAAGTCATCCCAGGAATCACCTCTGGCATTGCCGCTACGGCCTATGCCGGTATCCCGGTCACCCACCGTGCACTCTCCCGTGGGGTACTGTTTGTCACCGGCCACTTCAAAAACAGTGAGGCCGTGGATCTGGACTGGAGTGGAATGGCCAACCCTGAATTGACCCTGGTCATCTACATGGGGCTCCACAACCTCTCAATGATCCGTGACAACCTGGTCCTGCATGGGCTCTCACCAGAGACCCCGGCTGCAGTCATTGAGAACGGAACCTCCAGAAGGCAGAGAAAGTGTATTGCAACACTCTCCACACTGGAGCAGCGCGTTGCCGAACAGGGGCTGACCTCACCCGCTCTGATTGTGGTTGGAAAGGTTGTGGCACTCAGCAGTGAGCTGGAGTGGTTTGAAGGGATGGAGATACCAGACCAGGAGGCCATTCCAACCGCTCAAAACCAGCTATGAGGCGATTCCTGCCGCAGCTGCTTCTCCTCTCACTCCTGCCGCCATCCGTGATTGCTGCTCCAGCGCTGGAGCAGCTCAGCAGTGAACGAAAGGCGGAGATAGCGCACCTGGTGAAACAGGACTGTGGCTCCTGCCATGGCCTGACCCTGAAGGGGGGGCTGGGGCCCAGCCTCGACCCGCAGCGCCTCAACCTATACCCGGAGGGTTTTCTTGAGACCACCATCTTTCATGGTCGCCCCGGCACCCCGATGCCCCCATGGGCACCGATCCTGAACAACGATGAGATCCACTATATTGCAACCCAACTTCTCTCAGGTGTCTGGTATGAAGAAAACTGAACTACACAACTATTGGCCTCTGCGGCCACAGATGGCTGTCTGGAGAGAGCGGTCACTACTGTTGCGACAACTGGCACTATCCACTATCTCTCTCCTTCTGTTGACAGCTCTCTCCCCTGCCCTCTCCGCCTGTGAGGTTCGGGGGACCGGTGATCTCGGCATTGTCATTGAACGGGGCAGTGGCTCCATTCAGGTCATTGATACCACACAGAGGGCCTCACTAGGGCGCATTGAGGGGCTGGGTGACCTCTCCCACGCCTCTGCAGTCTACTCCCGGGATGGGCGCTACGCCTTTATCTTCGGACGTGATGGTGGGCTCACCAAGGTGGATCTGCTCTGTAGAACAATCACCAACAGGATCATCCAGGGGGGGAACAGCATTGGTGGCGCCATCTCGCAGAACGGGAGGTGGGTTGCAGTATCCAACTATGAGCCCGGCGGGGTTCGCATCTTCAACAGCGAGACCCTGGAGCTGGTTGCCGATATCGAGGCGACCCCCCTCTCCAAATCAAAGCGCTCAAGAACCGTGGGGCTGGTGGATGCCCCGGGAAACCGCTTTGTATTCAGCCTCTTTGACAGCGGAGAGATCTGGATCATCCAGATGGG
>CAZYJG010000127.1:0-2897 GCA_964647745.1 uncultured Piscirickettsiaceae bacterium | reverse complement strand
GTTCCATAGTAGAGCCAGAGCGATGTCTCATTGTTATAGACCCCTTTTGCTGCAGCAGCACTATAGTAGGAGAGACGTGAAGTATTGCTATTCATGCTCTCATCCACATTGGGATCATCGGGATCGGTATCATTATCGTCCCTGAATATCTTTCCGACTCTGGTTGCAACCAGATCCCTGGCCGTATCTCCGGTTGCGGGCACAAGATCTGCTGCTGAATTTGAGAGATCGACCTTCCACAACGACCCCTCAATATCCGGAATATAGGCAATTGCGCCCCTCTTCTTGAAATCGGAGAGTGAGTCTGCATCAATCAATGTCGGAGCTGGTGTCAGATTATTAATAATCGAATTCGAGACCTCATCCAGCTCCGCCTTGAAGAGGAGCTGGCCACTGTTTTCCAGATCCATCACATAGAGCGCTGCCCGGTCCGTCTGATCTGAATCCTGGTTATATCCACTTCCAAAAACGGCCACCCAGCGCCCATTTCCATCATTAACGACGGGGATATTGATAATTCTGGGTGTGGACCAGGCCTCACCCAATAGTGAATAGTCATATGCGGGCTCAATTGTGCTCCCAGTAGCATAGGAGTAGGCATTCATTGTCCCATCACTACCCCAGTGCAGTACCTTTCTGTGGTCAAGTCCTGGCTGGTTCTCTATGGTAAAGAGATGTGCAGGTTTGGTTGGATCGGTAACATCCAGTGCGAAGTAGCTGTTTCCACCCCTCCCCAACCCTGACAACAGAACCGTTTTCCAGTCACTCTTGGAGGAGCAGCCATTCATGCAGATATCCTTTACGACTGGTGTCCCATCCACGGCATAGATGCTGGAACTGGTATTCGGGAACTCGGGGGCTACATCCATATCATTCAACTGCCCCAATATACTTGGTGGAATAAAGGCCCACATCTCCTCTCCCGCTTCGTAGCCATTGGCATCCGTTGCGCTGAAGGCATGCAGCATTCCATCATTGCTCCCGGCGTAGACAACCTCCATACGGTTCTGGTTATCCTGAACAAAGCCCCCATAATAATTTGCTGCACGGATATGTGACTCCTTGTAGGGGTTGGGGCCATTTGGATCATCTGGTTCAAGCGGGAGATAAGATGCAGCTGGGGGACCAACAACTGCCACCTCCGCATTGTAGATATCCCCCAGTTTCCAGCGCTGATCTGCAGTACTGCTGTCCTCATCTTCATCATAGGCATCATAGCCACGGATAAAGTTGATCAGCTTGGTTGCCCGCTCAATTGGATTGTCACTGACCGTTGGATAGAGGAGTGGTGCCAGGACATCCACATTATCTGTGGTAAAATTGTTGTAATCGACTGAGGGTGACTCTGTGACAGCTGCCCCATCCCATACGGTAAAGATCTTCCGGTTATCAGGACTCTGCAGGTTCAGTTTCACCCCAGCATCCCACAGTGGTGGCTCACTCAATTGCCCGGTCGTAAAGTCGAGCGCATATTTTGAGAGATGGCCCTCCCACTGATGCCCCTTGTGGTAGAGGAAATGGGAACGGTAGAGGTAGTTCCCCTTGCGCAGGGAGGGCATGGTCACCGGTGAGGTAAAGGAGAACTCCAGCCGCTCATCGATGGCTGTCTTGATCGCTGCACTCAGCTTCTCATACAGCTCCTCCCAGCTCTCTGCATAGAGCGGCACTGCATCAGGAACCCGATCAGGGTCTCCGGCCTTTGCAATATCCTCATAATTGGACTTGTTTGTCCCCCCACCCAGCATGAAGCCGATCACAAAGGTCTTGACCCCTGAGGTTGAGTACATGCTGCTGATGGTGCTCTTTGCTGCACCATGGCCATACCAGACCCCGTCACTGATAATGATCATGAAATTTTTCTGATACGGGGTCGATCCAGAGGAGGTACTACAGACGGTACTGTCATGCGGCCAGCAGCTGGTATTAAATAGATCACTGGCCAGATCGGTTGCTGCCTCCAGATTGGTGCCCCCGCCAGCAGTGATGGAGGAGAGCCCACTCTTGATCAGGTTGGCCCCCTGACGGCTGATACAGGTGTGTTTGCTGGCTGAGTGGTTCCAGGTGATCAACCCAAAGTTTGCCCCCTGCACCATCTCGGAATCGGAGACAATGGCCCGAATCACCTTCTTTGCCTGCTCCAGCCGGTTGCTGGCACCGACTGAGGCCTCAAAATTCCCATCACGGTCAAAACGCTGATATTTGTTGTTGCGAAAACTGGCGACAAAAACATCCTCATCATCTGTGGTGTCAGAGGCATTGTTGTAGATCCCCATGCCATAAGGGTAATAGAACTCACCATCGCCGCTCCCGCGCTGCCCCCAGGTGATTGCGTTGGTTGTTGGGGTTCCACTGTCAATCTGCGCAATATCGAAACGCTGCACCCGATTATTGTAATACTCCAGCACATAGGCCCTTCCCGATGATTTTCCAATCTCTACATCAATGGGGTAGCGAAATTTTCCTGTAGAAGTTCCGTAACTGCCAAACTTGTTCAGATAGCTCCCTGAGCTATCGAGTATCTGAATGCGATGATTGTATATGTCTGCAACATAGATCCTGTCGTTGCTATCTATGGCCAGGTTATAGGCATAGCGAAACTGGCCATTGCCACTGCCGTAACTTCCGATGTTTTTTTGCCACGTCCCTGAGGCATTGAACTTGCGTATCCGGGAGCGCTCGGAACCATAGACATTACCCGCCGAGTCCACTGCCACTGATAGCACGTAAGAGAGTGTTCCCTTGCCGATGGTCTGCAGCCAGGTTCCCGATGAGGAGAATTTCTGGATACGCCGGTTGTAGTAATCTGCAACATAGACATTGCCACTGGAGTCGACCGCAATTCCCCGAGGATAACGGAACTTTCCATTACTGGTTCCGTAACTGCCCCACTGCTGGAG
>CAZYJG010000126.1:0-2982 GCA_964647745.1 uncultured Piscirickettsiaceae bacterium | reverse complement strand
TGGTTACGTTTTCTATCGTTTAAGTCGTTTCTGTGTTTAGTTTGAGGGTGTAATTTTAATGGAGGATAACTGCTCAAGTACAACCATTATTTATCAATTTTTCAGAGGTATTGCAGTGCCACATCTCTTATGATTAGCCGTTATTCCGAAAGGAGATCAGGGATCAAACAGTCAATATCCAGGATATGGAGCGAGGATAGGAAAGGACCTGTTGTTATGCATGATGAGGTAAAGAAATATTACGGCCAGATTCTGGTCACCAGCAGTGATCTGCAGACCAATGCCTGCTGTACGGATACAGCGACGCCCCCATGGCTCAAGTCGGCAATGGCCGATATCCATGATGAGGTCTCGGCCAAATATTACGGCTGTGGGCTGGTGGCTCCGCAGCAGCTGGAGGGGGCTCGGATTCTTGATCTGGGCAGTGGCTCCGGGCGTGATGTCTATCTGCTCTCGAAACTGGTCGGGGAGGGCGGCTCCGTGGTTGGAGTGGATATGACCGATGAGCAGCTGGAGGTGGCCAATCGTCACATCCAGTGGCACAGAGAACGCTATGGCTATGCCGAGCCCAATGTGACATTTCACAAGGGGTATATTGAGAGGCTGGATGAGCTCGATCTGGAGGATGAGAGCTTTGATGTGATCGTCTCCAACTGCGTGATCAACCTCTCTCCGGACAAGGATGCGGTGCTGCGTGAGGCGTGGCGGGTGCTGAAGCCGGGCGGGGAGCTCTACTTCTCCGATGTCTACTCCGAGCGCCGGGTGCCGGAGGCGCTGGTGAAGGATCCGCTGCTCTACGGGGAGTGTCTCAGTGGTGCCCTCTACTGGAACGATTTTCTGACCCTGGCAAGGCGCAACGGTTTTGCCGATCCGCGCCTGGTGGAGGATCGCCCGCTGACCATTGACAACCCGGCCATTGAGGAGAGGCTGGGGCCTCACCGCTTCTACTCCGCCACCTATCGCCTCTTCAAGATTACAGGGCTGGAGGAGAGTTGCGAGGACTACGGGCAGGCGGTGATCTACAAGGGGACGGTGGAGCACCATCCGGATTGCCTTGAGCTCGACAAGGGGCACCGTTTCGAGAGCGGCAAGGTGGAGCCGGTCTGCGGCAACAGCTGGCTGATGCTGCATGAGAGTCGCTTTGCAGACCACTTCGAGTTTATAGGGGATTGGGAGTCCCACTACGGAATCTTCGATGGATGCGGCACTGCCATGCCATTTGATGAGGGCGGCAGTGGCGAGCCGGAGAGTGGGGGAAGCTGCTGCTGATGCAGTTCAGGAGGCCCCGCACCTTCGATTACAACCTGATCGTGATCGGCGCGGGCTCCGGTGGACTGGTGGCTGCCAATATCGCCGCCGCTACCGGTGCCAGGGTGGCCCTGATCGAGCGTGGGGAGATGGGGGGGGACTGTCTCAACCGGGGCTGTGTCCCCTCCAAGGCGCTGATCCGTTCCGGGCGCGTGGTCACCGAGCTGCGCAGGGCGAGCGAGCTGGGGTTTCTCAACCCATCCGCCGAGGTCGATTTCGGGGCGGTGATGGGGCGTGTGCAGCGGGTGATCGAGACCATTGCACCGCACGACTCCGTAGAGCGCTACACTGATCTGGGGGTGGATGTGGTCCAGGGGGAGGCTGCCATTGCCACCCCCTGGAGTGTGGTGGTGGGGGAGCAGGAGCTGACGGCACGCAACATCATTATTGCCAGCGGTGCACGCCCGCGGATTCCCGATATCGATGGGCTGGAGCGGATTGAGTATCTCACCTCGGACAATCTCTGGGAATTGAAGGCGCTTCCACAGCGTCTGCTGGTGGTGGGCAATGGTGTGATCGGCTGTGAGCTGACCCAGGCCTTTGCCCAGCTGGGTTCACAGGTGACCCTTGTGGGGCGAGGAGGGAGACTGCTGCCGCATGAGGATCCCGAGGTCTCTGCGCTGCTGCTGGAGCAGTTCCGGGAGGAGGGGATTGAGGTTGAGCTGCAGGCGGAACCGGAATCCTTTCTGGTTGAGGGTGAGGGGCAGCAGCTGCGCCTCTCTTCCGGAGAGAGTATCCCCTTTGACCGGGTGCTGATTGCCGCCGGGCGCATCGCCAATACCGAGGGGATGGGGCTGGAGTCGCTGGGTGTAACATTGAGTAATAGTGGTTTTGTGGAGGCCAATCAGTATCTGCAGACCCACTGCCCATCAATCTATGTCTGTGGGGATGTTGCGGGCCCCTGGCAGTTTACCCATGCCGCCTCCAACCAGGGGTGGACAGCGGCAATTAACAGCCTCTTCGGGTTTATCCACAAATTCAGTGTGAACGAGACGCTGATGCCCTCTGTTATCTTCACCTCCCCCGAGGTCGCACAGGTGGGACTCAATGAGCGGGCGGCAGAGGCGGCCGGAACCCCCTGTGAGGTGACCCGCTTCCCCTTCTCGGAGCTGGACCGTGCGGTAACCGAGGGGGAGCGGCTGGGGTGGATCAAGGTGCTGACGGTTCCCGGAAAGGATCACATTCTCGGGGTGACCATTGTTGGCGAGCGGGCAGGAGATCTGCTGCAGGAGTATGTGCTGGCGATGCGTCACGGGCTGGGGCTCAACAAGATCCTGGCCACCATCCATCCCTATCCCACCTTTTCTGAGATCAATCAGCGGGTGGCCGGCCTCTGGAAACGGAACCATGCCCCTGCAAGGCTGCTCAAGTGGGCACACAGGATCCACCGCTGGCGCCGGGGTGGAGGGGCAGCGGGCTGATGCTTGATAGCTATCCCTATCTGAGAGAGATCCCGTTTCCCACTATCCAGCGCAGTCAGCTGGAGACGCTCCAGGTCAATCTGGGGTATCGCTGCAATCTCAGCTGTACCCACTGCCACGTCAATGCCGGCCCCAGCCGCACCGAGATGATGGGTCGGGAGACCATCGCCTCGGTGATCCGGGTGCTGGAGGGGGGGAAGATCCAGACCCTGGACCTGACCGGAGGGGCCCCAGAGCTGAACCCCCACTTCCG
>CAZYJG010000125.1:0-2993 GCA_964647745.1 uncultured Piscirickettsiaceae bacterium | reverse complement strand
CCGCCTCGGGTGGTTTGCCGAGTGCAGCAATACCGGCTGTGATACAGGTTCCGATGTTGGCCCCGAAGGAGAGTGCGATCCCGATCGGGAGGGTGATCAGCCCCTGTGTTGCAAGAATGATGATGATGCCGGTTGTGGCCGAGGAGGATTGAATCAGGGCTGTAAAGAGTGCTGCAACCAGGATGGCGATCAGGGGGTTCTCGGCATGCGTGATCAGGGAGAGGAACCAGGGGCTATCATGCAGGGGCTGCATTGCATCCGACATGATGCTCATCCCGAAGAAGATCAGCCCCAGGCCAAAAATCAGGGTTCCATAGCTCTTGATCCGCTCATGCTGGGCAAAGAAGAGGAGGGTGAAGCCTATCCAGACCATTGCCAGCGCCTGTTTGGTGATATTGAAGGCGATAATCTGTGCGGTGATGGTGGTGCCGATGTTGGCACCCATGATCACACCCAGCGATTGAGTCAGGTTCATCAGCCCGGCAGTGATGAATCCAACCGTCAGAACGGTGGTTACCGAGGAGGACTGCACGATTGAGGTGACAATGGTGCCGGAGAGTACACCGGTAAAGCGGTTGGTGGTGAGGCGGGAGAGTAGCGACTTCATCCCCTCACCGGTGACCAGCTTCAGTGCTGTCGTAAGCTGCTCAAGTCCAAACAGAAAGATTGCCAGCCCTCCAAAGAGCTGGGTGATGATCTGCCATGTCTCCATTGCCTCATCATAAACCCAAAGCAGCCAATGGATCCAGACTAGAGCATGTCGACTGGATCAATATCAACCGACCAGCGAACCGTGCGAGACGCCCTCATCGTCTCAATCCCCGGTATCAGCAGGTTCAATAGTTGGTGCAGTGGTTTCCTGTGGATTGACTGCAGTAACAGCTGGGCCCGATAGCGCCCCGCCCGCTTCTCCATCGGGGAGGGGACAGGCCCAAGCGTCACCACCGAGGGGATCTCCAGTTTCAGGGCAAGATCACGCACCTGGCGCAGAAACCGGATGGCGGCCTCCGGTTGGGCCGATTCTGATCGAATCAGGGCAAGGTGGGTATAGGGGGGAAGCTCGGCAATCTTCCGCTCCGACAGGGACTGACGGGCAAAGGCGGGATACCCCTGCTGCAGCAGCGTCAGCAGCAGCGGGTGGTCCGGATGGTGGGTCTGAATCACCATCTCGCCGCGCCGGGCCGCGCGCCCTGCACGCCCTGCAACCTGGGTAATCAGCTGCCCCATCTGCTCGGTTGCGCGGAAGTCCGCACCAAACAGCCCGCCATCGGCATCGAGAATGGCAACCAGGGTTACCTCTGGAAAGTGGTGCCCCTTGGCCAGCATCTGGGTGCCAAGCAGTAGCCGGTGCGCACCGGAATGGATCTGCTCCAGCTTCTCATCCATTGCCCCCTTTCTGCGGGTGGTGTCACGATCAATCCGCGCCACGGAGTGCTCAGGGAACTGCTGCTGCAGTGCCTCCTCAATGCGCTCGGTGCCGGCACCAATGCCGATGATCTCGTCACCGCCGCACTCCGGGCACTGCTGTGGGCGGGGGCGCTCCCCACCACAGTGGTGGCAGACCATCCGGTTGCGATGCTGGTGATAGGTGTAGTGAATCTCGCAACGGGGGCAGGTGGCCATCCAGCCGCAGCCCCGGCAGAAGAGGGTTGGGGCATAGCCCCTGCGGTTGAGGAAGAGCAGCACCTGCCCACCGGCAGAGAGGTGCTCTCCAATCCTCTCGATCAGCGGGGCAGAGAGCAGATGCTCCATCTTTCGGGAGCGGACATCAATCAGTGAGATCTCGGGTGGTTTTGCATCCCCAGCCCGTCTCAGGAGTTGAGCAGAGCGATACTTGCCGCCTGCCGCATTGTGGAGGCTCTCAAGTGAGGGGGTGGCACTGCCAAGCACCACCGGGATCTGCTCCAGCTGTCCACGCAGTACCGCAAGATCACGTGCCGAGTAGCGGAACCCCTCCTGCTGCTTGAAGGAGCCGTCATGCTCCTCATCGACAATCACAATACCGGGGCGCCTCAGTGGGGCAAAGATTGCAGAGCGGGTACCGATCAGGATGGGTGTCTCGCCATCACGCGCCGCAATCCAGTCATTGAGTCGTTCGGTGGCGTTGCGGCCGGAGTGGAGCAGTGCAATCGGCACCGCAAAGCGCTGCCGGAAGCGGGAGACGGTCTGTGGGGTGAGCGAGATCTCCGGTACCAGTATCAGCGCCTGCCTCCCATTGGCAACCACCTCCTCGATCAGCTGCAGATAGACCTCGGTCTTGCCGCTGCCGGTCACCCCCTCAAGCAGAACGGGGGCCGGATTTTTCTGGCTCATCTGCTCCTGTACCCGCTCAACGGCCTGCTGCTGTTCGCTGTTGAGTGGATGGGGCCTGTCACTGGCGGTGAAAGCATCAGGGCGAGGTCGCTCCTCAATACACTCCACCACACCTCTCCGGATCAACCCCTGAATGGGCGCGCGCCAGTGGTCGGCTCCCCTCCGCAGGGCCCTGCTGTTGAGTCCATCGGGTGCGTTCTGTAACAGTTTCAGCAGCTTCTGCTGTACGGGGGCACGGCTCAGCAGTTCGCAATCATAATCCTTCCCCTCGGCAGTTACACGATAGATCGACTCCATCTGCGGGGATGCAGCACCCCCCTGTCGAAGCAGAACCGGCAGTGCGGTCTCATAGACCTCCCCAATCGGGTGGTGATAGTAGCGGGCGGAGCGTAGCAGCAGTTGGTGGAGTGATGGTGAAAGGGGCGGCTCCTGGTCGATAATCTCTGTAATAGGCCTCAGCTTCTCTTCGGGAAATTCCGAGCTCAAGGCAACGCCCAGCACAACCCCGATCCGCTGCTGGCGACCAAACGGCACCCGAACCCGAACCCCAGCCGGATAGCTCTCACTCCCCGTTCCGGAGAGGGGCAGGTAGTCAAACTCCCTTCTGAGAGGGACAGAAAGAACAGCAACGCGGAGGATCATAACTGGTCGAGCGGGCTCTGAACGCCCCGTCCACCCCG
>CAZYJG010000124.1:0-3051 GCA_964647745.1 uncultured Piscirickettsiaceae bacterium | reverse complement strand
CAAGGGATTTAAAATCCCTCGGTGGTAACACCGTGCCGGTTCGATTCCGGCTCCGGGCACCATATTCTTTTCCAGCGCTGACTCATCTCCCAATACTTTGGTGGATTCGAGATGATCGGTTACTACCTCTCTCTGGTTAGACTTTCTGGTTGCAAATCTTCAGCTGGACTTTTATTCAGATGAACAGGATAATAATCAATTCCTTATCAGGTAACCATTGATGAATTTATGGAGTAGAGGAGAGATGAAAGGAATCTCGAAGGTATTTGGAAAGAGCACTCTGTTGATTGCTGCAATGTTGGTGTCGCTCTCCGTGCAGGCGGCACATTCGGTACACGATTCTGTTGCCCGCAATGATATCGCGCAGGTCAAGATACTTCTTAAGAAAGGGGCCTCCATCAACAAGAGCAACCGTTATGATGAGCAGCCACTGCATCTCGCCCGTACGCCAGAGATGATTGAGTTGCTGATCAAGAATGGGGCGGACGTTAACATTGAGAACCACTTTGGTGACTCACCCCTGTTGCAGGCTGTCTTCAAGGGGGACCATGAGTTGGTCGAGTTGTTGATCAAGCATGGTGCTGACATTAACCACAAGAATCGGTTTGGTGATACCCCCCTGCGTGAGGCGGTGAATCGCGATCTCATTGTGATGGCCAAGATCCTGATCGACAGTGGTGCTGATGTCGATGCGCAGAACAAGGATGGTGATACAGTGCTCCATACGGCGGTACGCCGAGGTAACCGTGCAATGGCACGGATGCTGGTTGAATCCGGTATCTCTGTTGACATCAAGAATGATGATGACCGGGCGGCAATTGATCTTGCGGTGGGGCGAACCATGAGAGGGGAGTTGGTTAACAGCAAGTTCTACCATTAGAGGGAGGGGTCTGTTTTGTGGCGTATCTGGCTATTGCTTGCCCTGGCGGTGCTGGCCATTGTGATTATTGCAAGAATGCGGAACAGAGGGTAACGGGCACTCCTGCCCTTATACTGACACAAGAAGAAGGGGATGATTGGCAACAATCATCCCCTTCTTGGTTTTGGGTCTCCTGGTTGCCCCCTTAGCGGCGGTAACGTGGGTAGGGTGGTAGTGGCGCCAGTCGCGGAGCTCTTCTTGGTGGTGGCAGCGCACGCCTTTGCGGGTAGTATGGCATGGCGCGACGTGGAGGTGGATAGCCCCTGTAGCTTCTCGGAGGGGGCATTCTGCGGTAACGATCTCTTGCCAGATCTCTCTCTGCCCTGCGCTCAACCCTGCGCTCAACCCTGGCTGGTGGGGGTGGAGTCCGTTTTGCCCTGGCTGGTGGTGCAGCAACAGCTGGGGGCATGGTGGTTTCTGCACCTCTGTTACCGTTATCACTTCCAGACTGGACGCTCATCCCGAAAACCTGTTCAGGGCTTCCATAGTCTATCGTCTCTCCAGGGCCCTCATCGGGATCATCCACAGAGCTCTCCTCCAGCCCCCATGCAGTCGCAAGGTCATTCTCACTGCCCCAGGGGCCAAACCACTGTGCACTGGCCATGGAGCTGCAGGCCATTCCTGTAACAAGTGTGATGATGGATATCCTTATTCTCATCTTCAGCATCTCCTGAGTTGGTATAGGTGGTTGTTTCGGTCCGAATTACCGGCTCCAGAATAACAGAATTCTGTCGCTAATCGTATTGCCCGAGCATGTTCTGGGTGATGATTTTTTCGACAAGGGCCATGTACTCCTCTCCGTTCTTGGCATAGAGGCCGAGCCCTTTCAGCAGAAAGGTTCCTGAAGGGGTAAGCAGATTGAGTCGCTGCTGGTGACGCAGAACACGCAGCTCTTCAAAGGCGGAACGTGTATTGAGAATGTGGATGTACTTTTCAATGGCACCACTCAAATTCGGATACTGTTCAACCTCATGGGTTGCCCCCTCGTCTCGCCTGTTTGGAACCATCCCGCAACCGGGCTTGAAGCACCAGATGCCAAAGTAGTTGTTCCCCTCACGGGCGAAACGGGAGGTTCCCCAGGCCGATTCCAGTGCCCCCTGTGCAATGATCAGAGAGAGGGGGATGCCGTCCGTCCGCTTGAGTAGCTCAGTCCACTTCTCCTCCTTGTCGGAGTCAAACTGCTTGACCTTGCGAATCTTTGCGAGCTCCAGTATCCAGCGCTGCTCCTCGCTGGTCAGCTCATCTCCTGAGCGGTAGCGGAGAAAGAGGCTCAGGAGTATCGTCCGCTCCTTCTCGATACGGTGGAGAATGGGGCGTGCCTGTTCAGTAATGGTCTGGATGAATGCACGCTTGCGTATGGCTCGATCCTTGATGCTGCTAAAATCGGGTATCTGCCCCTGCCCACTGTCAGCCTTGCTGTTCTGTTCTGCAGCCCCATTATCAGTAGGGGGTTCAGCTGCAACGGCACTGCCCAGGAGCAGTGATGCCGAGATCAGCAGGATAGTAGGGTAGTGCATGGAGGGTTATTCAGTGGCCTCGCTGACAATCTGTGCCAGCATCTCCTCAACCTCTTGCAGTACGGGGCGGGACTGTTCAGAGCCGATCCTCGAGAGCTGCAGATAGGAGATATGGACCGTCTTGGGGTCAGCAGAGGTTGTATAGAGCGCGATGGAGTATGGGCAGAAGATCACATTGGCCGGGTCTGCATCCGTCATCTTGCGTGAGAGGCGGGCGCTGCAGAACTCGATCACCTCAGACTGTACAAAGGTTGATTCGGGTGCACTGCCTCCAGCCTCAGTACGCTCCCCTCTCACCACCCCCATGGGGTTGCGTGCCATCTCCATCATCCTCTCGGCCCCCTCCTGGACCCGGGAGACCAGATCCTTTCCGGTTCGGTCCAGCATGCCGGCCACATCGGAGCTGTGGGCAATGACCAGCCCCTGGTTGGTGATTGCCTCACCGATATACTCCTTGATAGTGTCAAACTCCTCTTCCACGCTGTGGTGGGCCCAGAGTCCGTTTGAGGCTGTATCGCCGGCAGTGGAGAGTGGTGAAACAAGGAGCAGGGCCAGCAGTATGAGGTATCTTCTTTTCATTGTTATCGTTATTCTAATCAGTTGGTGGTGATCGTA
>CAZYJG010000123.1:1333-3125 GCA_964647745.1 uncultured Piscirickettsiaceae bacterium | reverse complement strand
TCTCCTCGGAACTGATGCAGTTTGCCGGACAACAGGCGGCTGATGAGATCACCCAGCTGATCGCAGCCAACCCAGAGAACTGGCACTATGATACAACCTCACACCTCACCTTGACCGGCAGCCTCGATAATCCAACAATTAATCACGGGGAACAAAACTACAGGATCACCATCAGCGACCAACAAGGGGAGGTGATCGGTGTCACCCAGCTGGAGGCCCCCCTCCCTCCCCCACTCCAGAGCAGACGGTTTCCACTCTATGACTATGGCGAGGTGGCTGGCTGGCTTGAGGTCACCACATCGCTGCAGCCACTACTGATCCGAACCCTCTATGTTGCAGGGGTCAGCATCCTGCTTGGCTTTATCATCTTCATCCCCCTGCGGCTGATCCCAATCTACTCACTGCAGAGAAGCTGGCGCACACTGGAGGAGAACCAGGAGAGTCTCGACTATCTGGCGCACCATGACCCGGTGACAGAGCTCCCCAACCGGACCCTGCTCCAGAAAAAAATCGAGGCGGCCATCCACACAGCCAGGGCGGAGAGTAGCCTGTTCGCCCTGCTCTTCCTCGATATCCATGGCCTTGGCAGGGTCAACGACACCCACGGTTATCAGTCTGGTGACCAGTTACTGAGAGAGGTCACGGAGAGGCTGAAACAGACCGTTCGCTCTGGAGACACAGTCGCACGCTTTGGTGGCAGTGAGTTCTCCATCATTCTGCAGCCAATCACCAACAGGGTGGAGGCCAAACAGCTGGCCCAGAAAATCATTGATGCACTCTCCCACAGCTTCCACCTTGATGGGAGAACCCTCCATCTGGGTACAACCATTGGAATCACCATCTTCCCCCAGGACACAGAGGACGCCGACTCACTGATCCGCCTCTCCAACACCGCAGCACGCCAAATCAAGAGAGAGGAGCGGAACCAATACCAGTTCTACCGAGAGGAGATCAGCCAGCAGATTGCCGAGCGCCACCAAACCGAGGAGGCGCTGCGCAGTGCCCTGAGCGACAACCAGCTGGAGCTCTGGTACCAGCCACTGGTCCTGACAGATAGTGGTCGGGTGGTCGGCATGGAGGCACTGCTGCGCTGGAACCATCCGACACGGGGGCTGCTGATACCCACTGCCTTTATCGATATTGCCGAGGAGAGCGACCTGATTTCAGAGATCGGAGACTGGGCAATTGAACGTGCCTGCAGTGACTTTAATGGGCTGTTGATGGAGGGATTTTCCCTCTCCCACATCTCGGTCAACCTCTCGGTACGTCAGCTGAGAAACAGAGGGTTCGCCTCTGCGCTCTCCGAGAGGCTGAAATCGATCCAGTTTGACCCCACCAACCTCCAGCTGGAGGTAACGGAGAGCCTGTTCCTGGATTCACATCATCAGAGCATGACGACCCTGCAACAGCTCCACAGAATGGGGATCTCCATCGCCATCGATGACTTCGGCACCGGCTACTCCTCCTTCAGCTACCTCAAACAGCTGCCGGTACGCTGGATCAAGATCGACCGCTCCTTCATCAAGGATCTGGGGATCAGCCAACAGGACCAGGCCATTGTCAGATCCATCATCGACATGTCCGGCCATCTGGGGCTGAATGTTGTTGCTGAGGGGGTGGAGAACAGTGACCAGGAGCGCCTCCTGCGCGACGCAGGGTGTGATGCGCTACAGGGTTACCTCATCAGCAAACCGCTCCCCCTGCAGAAGCTGCGGGCGTGGCTGAAGGAGAACCAGCCAAACTGGAGCAGGCCCACATAAGCTGTGGCCGCCAATACTCTATCTCCAACCAC
>CAZYJG010000123.1:0-1233 GCA_964647745.1 uncultured Piscirickettsiaceae bacterium | reverse complement strand
CCAACCACACTGCCCCCATTTATCCCAAACAACAACTGGATTCAACAGGCCCGGGATGAGAACCACCCCACAAAAACGCTGCCTGCCATCTACCATCAAATCTGGAAAGGGAGCTATCCACAACCAGTTACCGACAGCAACATCAACCACGAACTCTACTTCAACTCATACGTACAAACCTATATCCAGCGAGATGTACGTGATCTGCTCAAGGTGAGTGACCCACTTGCATTCGCCAAGTTCTTGCGCTCTACTGCTGCCCGCACGGGCGAATTGCTCAACTATTCCAGTATTGCCCGAGACGCAGGAATCGACCATAAGACAGCAAAGTCATGGATCTCGGTACTGGAGAGCTCTGGCCTAATCTATCTGCTACAGCCACTCCATAGCAATCTCACCAAAAAGCTGGTCCATACCCCCAAACTCTACTTTCTTGATACCGGCCTCTGTAGCTATCTCACACGATGGCCCACAGCGGAATCCCTGGAGGCTGGCGCAATGTCAGGCGCCATTCTTGAGACCTGGTTTCTCTCGGAGATCCTGAAAAGCTATTGGCACAATCTCCGTACCCCCTATCTCTACTACTATCGAGACACCAACCAGAAAGAGATTGATCTGATTATCGAGGATGGCAATACCCTCTATCCAGTGGAGTTCAAAAAAAGCAGCTCCCCAACCAGAGAGGCGATTAAAAACTTTAGCGCACTAGGCAAACTCAAGAGAGAGGTTGGAGAGGGTGCAATACTCTCACTCTGCGACAGCGATTTCCCATTAACAGAAACCGTCAATGCCATACCAGCCAATTACCTATAGCAGCACATGAAAAAGGTGGGGCAGCCCCGGCTTTTGCCTTCTGCCCATTTCTGTTGGGTCAAGGGCAGTGTAAACAACTACTATGCTGCAACAGGATGTGCCTTCTGAATTCGATCGCGACGACGAGGGGAGTTCAACGCACTCCAGATATCTACCCTTCGCTGTATGTTGAGCCAAAAATCCGGGGAGTTTCCAAACACCCGACTTAACATCAAGGCTGAATCAGCAGTGATTGAACGCCGGTCGTTACATAGCTCATTCACCGTCTTTCTGCTAACTCCCATAGCCTCGGCCAGTGCACTCTGAGTGATATTCAGCGGCCTCAAGAACTCTTCAACCAACATTTCACCAACACCAACCGGCTTGCGCTTTGTAATATTCATCTCATCACCTCAAGTTAACGGTAATCATGGTTGTCCA
>CAZYJG010000122.1:0-3142 GCA_964647745.1 uncultured Piscirickettsiaceae bacterium | reverse complement strand
TTTGATGTGATGATCCGGATGCCGACCGGTACTGCGCTGCCCGTTACCGCCAATATTGCACGCAAGATGGCCACGGCCATCGAGAAGGCGGTTCCGGAATCGACAGCGATCCAGACCTACTCCGGGGTTGCAGCCCCCTTCAACTTCAATGGGCTGGTGCGCCACTACTACCTCCAGGAGTACCCCTGGATGGCAACCATCTCGGTACAGTTGGTCCACAAGAGGGATCGGGAGCGCAGCAGCCATGAGATCGCCCTGCTGGTACGTGACCTGCTGAAGCCCATTGCGGAGAAGAGCAGCGCCCGAATTACGGTTGCAGAGGTTCCTCCAGGGCCACCGGTTCTTCAGTCCGTGGTTGCCGAGATCTATGGGCCGGATGCACGCACGCGCAGAATGGTTGCAGCCGAGATGACGGACATCTTTGCCAGCTCTCACATCATGGAGGATGTGGACAACTACATGAATGATCCACATCAGATCCTCCACTTTGTGGTGGATACGGAGAAGGCCAACCGTCGCGGTATCTCGGTGGAGACCATCAACCGCAACCTCTCGATGGCGATGGGTAGCATCCCACTCGGGGATGTGAAGCAGGGCAAGACCCGGGAGCCGACACTGATTACCCTGGAGGTTCCACTGGCCGTCCGCTCACAGATCATCAGCCTCTCCGATCTGCCGATTCCGATGATGAATGGACAGGGGACGGTCTCTCTGGGCGAGCTGGGCCACTTTGAGACCTTTGTTGAGGATCCGGTGATCTACCACAAGGATCTGCGTGCCGTGGAGTATGTGGTGGGTGATGCGGTCAACGATCTTCCTGCGCCGCTCTATGCAATGTTTGACCTAGAGCGGATCATGGATGAGAGGGATTTCCGCAGCCCGCAGGGGGAGAAGATCTCAGGGGGGTGGATCTCTGCCCCGGAGGAGACCTTCAAGTCCGGATTCAAGTGGGATGGGGAGTGGCATGTCACCTATATCACCTTCAGGGACATGGGGATCGCCTTTGGTGTTGCACTGGTGCTGATCTATATTCTGGTGGTATGGCAGTTCGGGAATTTCATCATCCCGCTGGTCATCATGGCGCCCATCCCGCTGACCATGGTCGGTATTGTCCCTGGTCACTGGATCATGGGGGCCGAGTTTACGGCAACCTCAATGATTGGCTTTATTGCACTGGCGGGCATTATTGTTCGCAACTCCATTCTGCTGGTTGACTTTGCCCAGCTTGAGCTGCGTGCAGGAAAGGATCCGGTCTCTGCGGTAATTGACTCCGGAAAGGCCAGAATGCGTCCGATCATCATCACGGCACTGGCCCTGGTAGGGGGCTCCAGTGTGATCCTGACGGATCCGATTTTCCAGGGAATGGCAGTCGCACTGCTGTTCGGTGTTGTGGTCTCCACACTCCTAACCCTGATCGTCATTCCCATGGGCTGCCTGAGTGCAGGCAAATCGCTCTATCCGGAGGGGTATTCCGCGGATTCCGCAGATGGAGTGCTGGAGAGTGGGCAGGAGGAGTTGGCACTGGAGTCAGCAGCCGGGGATGAGAAGTGAGTTGTCTGTGGTTTTGGGTAGGGGTTATTGGTTAGCCATTAACCAATGTTTTATTGGAATGATGAGAGAGGTCAGCATATGAGTCAGAAGAGATTGTCAGTCGAAGGTAAGAGAGCTGGATGGATTCTTGGAATGATGGTAGCTGCTGGTACTGCTATTGCAGAGGATTCCTGGATTGCACCCGCCCCGATGGGCCCCTACGGAGGCCATTTTGATTTTGGTGTTCCTGCGGAAGTTGGTGGTGATATTGCACCAGTCAGCTCGTACGCAGAGCAGGATGCGGTTGCTGCCGCGCCACAGGCAGAATATGCAATGTATCACCAGCAGGAGCAGCTTCCGGTTATGCAGGCATCCTATCCAGCCAACCCTGGAGCAGCTCAGGTCGCCAGTGAACCCCGGTTTCAGGAGGATGAGCTGAGCAGTATCGATCCTGCCTGGAGCCTGGAAGAGGGGATACAGTCGGCCTACCGTCCCGGCAGGCAGTTTGAGGAGCCCCTGGGCATCAATGGCATGCAGCAGCCTGTAAACGATGTCTGGGCCCTGGGAGAGATCAGCCCTGAAAAGCTGCCACAACTTCTGGATCAGGAGGCCCTGCAGCCCGCCTCTGCAGCAGCGCTCTCCACAGAGACGGCAATGGTGCCATGCACCGTCAGCGAGGGGGCTGACCATCGTTCGCTCTCTGCCGCAGAGGGCCCCTTTCAGGAGGCGATTCTGGATGAGTTTGAGTCTTCCGAGCTGGATATGGAGGCGATGGGACGAGAGGCTGATCGCCTCTCCAGGAGAGAGGAGTATCGTGGCCAGCGCTGGGAGAGGGAGACCCCAGTCTACTACCCAGCCTTTATGCCGGACTATGCGTTGGGTGTAAGGCGGGCAAATGCAATGGATCCACTGGCACTGATTCCACAGATGAGAAGCCCGGTTCAATATTTTGGTTTCCAGTAACAGCCCATTGCTGAGAGTACTCCCTCTCCTCCTCTGCACTCTTGCCCCTGTGGCAGAGGCGTTGACGGAGTTCTCTGCCGACCTGGTCTATCTTGATCGCCACAACACGGCCATCCATACCGGTCGTCTCTTTGTCTCCAATGATGCGATCAGAGAGGAGAGAAGAGGGGAGGATGGATTGGAGGCGGAGATTCGCATCACCGATCTCTTTCGCGGTGTCATGTATGTTCTCAACCCGGAGAGGGGCGAGTATTACCAGCAACAGGCGACCCCTCTACCCAGGGATCCCGCCAGTTTTTGCGCAGAGATGGCTCTGCTGCTCTGCGGTTTCCAGCGTGAGGAGGAGTTGATGGGGAAGAGGACCGAGCGTTGGAGCGCGGAATTGGGGCTGGGTGAGTTGAGCATTGGTGTTGTTGCCTGGTATGACCCGGAGATCCAGTATCCGGTTCGTATAGAGCTGAATCGTGAGTCCTCACTGCAGCTGAGCAATATAGAGACCGGAAGGCTCTCCTCTTCACTCTTCTCGGTTCCGTTCCGTTATCGCAGGGTCGAGCCGTCAGAGACTGCACAGGCTGGAAATTTTCCAGAGTGGCCGTGACCCTGTATAATCAAGCGCCTTTTCTCACTGGGACAGGAAGTTGAAATGAAA
>CAZYJG010000121.1:0-3171 GCA_964647745.1 uncultured Piscirickettsiaceae bacterium | reverse complement strand
GCGGTCTCTACCGAGACCCTGCTGGAGCAGTTGACGATGGCCGGACTGGAGGTGGACTCCGTCGAGCCGGCAGCCCCGGCGTTTGAGAGTGTGGTTGTCGCTGAGGTGCTCTCTGTCGATCCGCACCCCGATGCCGACCGCCTGCGGGTCACCCGGGTTGAGGCCGGTGAGGAGGAGCCGCTCACCATTGTTACCAATGTGGCCGACATTGCCGTGGGTGAGAAGGTTGCTGTGGCCAAGGTGGGGTGCACGCTGCCGGATGGAATGAAGATCAAGCGGGCCAAGCTGCGTGGGGTGGAGTCTTTCGGGATGTTCTGCTCCATGGGGACGCTTGGCCTTGAGGAGGAGAGCGAGGGGCTGGAGCGGTTGTCCGCCGATGCACCCGTTGGGACCGATATTCGAGAGTACATGGGGCTGGATGATCAGATCATCGAGGTCGATCTGACCCCCAACCGTGGGGACTGTCTCAGTATTGCCGGGGTTGCCCGTGAGGTGGGGGTGATCAACCACTGTTCAGTCACACCACTCAATGTCGAACCGGTTGAGGTTGCCACGGAGCGAACCTTCCCGGTTGTGGTGGAGAACAGTGAGGGGTGTCCACGCTATCTCGGAAGGGTGATCGAGGGGGTCAATCCGGCTGCCATCACCCCGCTCTGGATGCGGGAGCGTTTGCGCCGTGCGGGGCTGCGTTCACTGGGGCCGATGGTGGATATCACCAACTATGTAATGCTGGAGCTGGGGCAGCCGATGCACGCCTTCGATCTCTCTCAGCTGAGTGGCTCTGTTGTTGTACGCAATGCCACGGCCGGTGAGCAGATGACCCTGCTGGATGGCAAGGAGATTGAGCTGACCGAGGATACCCTGCTGATTGCCGATGAGCGGGGGGCACTTGCCCTGGCTGGAATCATGGGGGGTGACCATAGTGGTGTTGCGGAGACCACAGTCGACCTCTTTCTTGAGTGTGCCTTCTTTGCGCCACTCACCATTGCCGGCAAGGCGCGCAGCTATGGGCTCCATACCGATTCATCACACCGTTTTGAGCGTGGGGTCGATCCGCAGCTGCAGCAGCAGGCGATGGAGCGTGCAACCCAATTGATGGTGGAGATTGCCGGGGGTTCTGCCGGACCGGTTCTGGAGGCTCTGGACGAGAAGAGCCTGCCGCAGCGAGAGGGGATCCTGCTGCGTCAGCAGCGCCTGGAGCGTGTACTGGGGCTCTCGCTCGATGCCGAAGAGGTCACTGCGACACTGACGGGGCTTGGGCTTGAGGTCAAGGTTGAGGAGGAGGGGTGGAGTGTGGTTCCTCCGTCATGGCGTTTTGATCTCTCCATCGAGGCGGATCTGGTGGAGGAGATCGGGAGGATCTACGGGTATGATCGTCTCCCCAGTACCCATCCACACCTGACTGCAGAGATTCGTGTGAACCCGGAGACTACTGTACCACTGAAGAGGATTCGCCAGCTGCTGGTGGACCAGGGGTACCATGAGGTGATCACCTACAGTTTTGTCGACCCCGAGATGCAGCGGGTTCTGGACCCGGAGCGTGAGGCGCTGGCGCTCGCCAATCCGATCTCGAGTGATCTCTCGGTGATGCGGACCTCGCTCTGGCCTGGACTGCTGCAGAGCCTGAGCTTCAACACCAAGCGTCAGCAGAGTCAGATCCGTCTGTTTGAGACCGGTCTCCGTTTTATTCCGGATGCCGATGCAGAGGGTGGACTGCGCCAGCAGCGGGTCATTGCCGGTCTGATCCATGGTGAGGTGGCTCCCGAGCAGTGGGGTGCGGCATCACGGGCGGTCGATTTCTTCGATCTCAAGGGGGATCTGGGGCCGCTGCTGGGCGGCCTGGAGCGGGAGGGGAGTTCGCTCCACTATGTTGCCGACTCCCACACGGTGCTGCATCCCGGAAAATCGGCCAGGGTGGTTGTTGGTGAGCGCGATCTGGGCTGGATGGGCGCCATCCATCCGGCCATTGCCGCCAAACTCTCTCTGCCGAAGGGTATCCATCTGTTTGAGTTTGATCTGGAGCTCCTGCAACAGGGGTTCCTGCCCGCCTTTGCGCCACTCTCGAAGTTCCCGATGATTCGTCGTGATATCGCCCTGCAGCTGGGTGAGGAGATCTCCTCACACTCCGTTGTGAACCTGGTTGCAGAGTCGGTGCCGGGGGATCTGTTGCGTGAGCTCCGTCTGTTTGACCTCTACCAGGGTGAGAATCTGGAGCCGGGTCAGAAGAGTCTGGCGCTGGGTATCTTTCTGCAGCATCATGAGAGGACGCTCACCGATGAGGATGTTGAGGTGGTGATCACTACGGTGGTGGGGCGCCTTGAGACGCAGTTTGGCGCCAGGTTGCGCGATTGAGGCAATTTTGTGGTTGCTCGAAGGCGTTATTTTTTATATTGTTACAGCGATAACAACAAGAAGAATAAAGACCACTATTTTAGAAGGAATTATTAGAATGACACTAACCAAGGCATCCCTCTGTGAGGCACTGAACAACGAGTTGGGGCTGAACAAGCGTGAATCCAAGGAGACCATTGAGAAGTTCTACGAGGAGATCCGTGCTGCGCTTGAGGGTGGAGAGAACGTAAAGCTCTCCGGTTTTGGCAATTTTGATCTGCGCGAGAAGTCCCCTCGTCCTGGAAGAAATCCAAAAACAGGGGAGGAGATCCCGATTACGGCACGCCGTGTGGTCACCTTCAAGGCGGGCCTCAAGTTGAAAGAGAGTGTTGGCGGATACAGCAGCTCGGTACTTTTGTAACAGGCTAGCAAACACAGGTCAGACAGCTCCAGATCATGAGTCACGATTCAGCCTCAACAGAAGTCAAGGTCAGCGAGCTTCCCCCAATTCCATCCAAGCGCTACTTCACAATCGGTGAGGTTGCCAAGCTCTGTGTGGTCAAGCCCCATGTGTTGCGCTACTGGGAGCAGGAGTTTGCCCAGCTCAAGCCGGTTACCCGCCGGGGAAATCGGCGCTACTATCAGCAGCATGACATCAAGCTGATCCGAAAGATTCGTGGGCTGCTCTATGAGGAGGGGTTCACCATTACCGGCGCACGTCACAAGCTGGGAAAGAAGGGGCAGGGTGTCAGTGCCAGGGCGGACATCTCCGAGGTGCGGCGCGAGCTCGAGACACTATTGAAAGATCTGTCTAAATAGTATTTCTATTCAGAAAGATAT
>CAZYJG010000120.1:0-3238 GCA_964647745.1 uncultured Piscirickettsiaceae bacterium | reverse complement strand
CGCTGCTTTGCAATCGACTTCTGGTGCTTCTCAATCATGTCATCCACAAACTCCTCAACCTGACCACACTTGATACAGAGCAGATGGTCGTGGTGGTCGCCCCGCTCCAGCTCAAACACCGAGTGGCCGGTATCAAAGTGGTGACGCTTGACCAGACCCGCACCCTCAAACTGGGTCAACACCCGGTAGACGGTTGCAAGGCCGATGTCCTCCCCCATATCCAGAAGCTGCCGATAGACATCCTCTGCACTCACATGAACCTTTTCGCTCTTCTCCAGCAGATCGAGGATCTTCATCCGGGGCAGCGTCACCTTCAGGCCAACCCCCTTCAGTTCATCCCGTCGCGACAACTCATCTTCTGTTCTCTGATCTGACATCGTCTATAATTCCCTCTCTCTTTTACAAAACTGAAATGGTTTGGGTATGATTGTCCACCTCAGGCCGCTGCCGATATAATAGACGAAATGAAAAGTAATCTCATCATCGCCCTCCTCCTTATGGTGCTACTCCAGGGCTGTTCAACAACCAGGGATACGACAGAGGGCAATCTGCTGAGCAGGACCCTGGGTGATATCCCCGAGATGCAGCTCTCGATGCCTGAGGTCACCCTCCCCTCCATGCCGGGGATCTATCGTGCCGATATCCATCAGGGCAACATTGTCGAGCAGAAGATGGTGGAACAGCTCAGACCGGGCATGAGCAAGCGCCAGGTTCGCTACATCATGGGCTCACCCCTTATCGTGGATACCCTGCATCAGCAGCGCTGGGACTACTACTCCAGCAGAAAGAGTGAGGGCAAGATGGTCGAGAAACAGCGCATCACCCTCTTCTTTGAGCAGGAAAAACTGATCCGTATCGAGGGTGACCTGATGCCTGCCGTCACCAGAAAGCGAGAGGCAACTGTCGAGATCGGGGATATGGAGGTCGTGCAGTAGCCTCCCCTCCTCAGGCCTCCCCTCCTCCCTTCTTCATCCTCTTCCCGGCTGCCGCACGCTGACGCCGCACCTCCTTGGGGTCTGCAATCAGCGGACGATAGATCTCCACCCGGTCTCGCTCCTGCAGTACCCGGTCCCGCCTTGCGATCTTTCCAAAGATCCCCACCTTCGCCTTCTCAATCTCAATCTCGGGAAAGCGCCCCACAATGCCGGATAGCTCCACCGCCTGCTCCAGTGTTGTTCCCGGCTCCACGCTCAACTCAAGGATCACCTGCTCATCCGGGTGCGCATAGGCAACCTCTACCAGAATTCCCTCATCCACTCTCTCAGCACTATCCATTGCCATACACCTCTGTTGCCCGCTTGACGAACGCATCCACCATTGAACCGGTGATCTGGCTGAAGAGCGGGCCAACTGTTGCCCCGACCAGACGATTTGAAAACTCGAACTCAACCACAAGGGAGACCTTGCACGCCTCACCACTGAGTGGTGAAAAGTCCCAACGCCCATACAGTGTCCTGAAGGGGCCATCCACCAGGGTCATCTCAATGCCCCGCCCCGGCTCCAGCCGGTTGCGGGTGGCAAATGAGCGATTCACCCCCTTGAAGGCGATATCGACCTCTGCCACCTTCTCCTCCTGCTGCTGCTCCAGAACCCGACTCCCCCCACACCATGGGAGGAACTGCGGATAGGAGGGGACATCATCCACCAGTGCGTACATCTCCATCGCAGAGTGGGGCACAAGGGCACTCCTCTGGACTGTGGTCACTGAATCCGCGATGGTTCCACTCCAGAGTCAGCAGTTGGTCGATCCATGGTCAGATCAGTTCAACCGCATTGAGGAAGACCAGGATGATCGCGACCGGTGTCAGGTAGCGAATCAGGATACGCCAGCGCTGATAGCCGCTCTCGTGAAGCCCCAGTTCACCCCTGGAGTGGCTCTTCTTCATCGCCCACCCAGCAAACAGGGCAATCATCAGCCCACCCAGCGGCAACATGATGTTCGCAGTCAGATAGTCCAGCAGATCAAAGATCGTCTTGTCCAGCCACTTCACCTCCGACCAGAGGTTGAAGGAGAGGATGGTGGCGATCCCAAGTGCCCAGGTTACCGTGCCTGCCACAATCGACGCCTGCTTTCTCTCCATGCCCCGACTCTCCACCAGCCACGCCACAACCGGCTCAATGATGGAGATCGCGGAACTCCAGGCAGCAAAGACCAGCAGCACAAAGAAGAGGGTTCCAAAGAAGAGGCCGCCCGGCATCGCACCAAAGGCCACCGGCAGGGTCTGGAAGATAAGCCCCGGACCCGCCCCCGGCTCCAGACTGTTGGCAAAGACGATGGGGAAGATCGCCATCCCCGCCAACAGCGCAACCACCGTATCCGCAATGGCAACCGTGAAGGTTGCACGGGTGATGGAGACATCCTCAGGCAGATAGGAGCCATAGATCATGATTGCCCCCATCCCCAGACTGAGGGTAAAGAAGGCGTGGCCCAGGGCAGTCAGCACCCCTTCCGTGGAGATCTTGCTGAAGTCCGGGGTAAAGAGGAAGTCCAGCCCCTGTGCAAACCCACCGGAGTTCATCGCATAACCCACCAGGATCACCAGCAGCACAAAGAGCGCCGGCATCAACAGGCGGACGGCCCGCTCCAGCCCCTCACGTACACCGCGCGCCACCACAAACATCGTCATCCCCATAAAGAGGGTATGCCAGAAGAGCTGAACCCCGGGGTTGGAGACCATGCCACCAAACATCTCCCCCGACTGCTCTGCAGTGACAGAGGAGAAGGCACCGCTGACCGCCTCCACCACATAGGCGAGCGCCCACCCTGCAATCACACTATAGAAGGAGAGGATCAGGAACCCCGCCAGTACGCCGGTAAACCCCAACAGCTGCCAGTGCGGACTGCGCCCCTCCTCCCGGGCCAGGGAGCGCATGGTATTGATCGGACTCTGACGCCCTCTGCGCCCCAGCATGATCTCGGACATCATCACCGGAATGCCCACCACTGCGATACAGAGCAGATAGACCAGCACAAAGGCACCGCCGCCATTCTCGCCCGTGATATAGGGGAACTTCCAGATATTACCCAGCCCAACCGCAGAACCGGTTGCAGCCAGCACAAAGACCCAGCGGGAGGACCACTGGCCATGTATTGATTTGCGCGCCTCAGCCATCACTCAACCCCTATTGTTTCCAATTCAACCGCACCATTGTGACTGATCAATCACTGTTTCTCAATCCACAGGTATAATCCAATAATGGTAAAAACAAAAAAACAGAAAAAGCCAGCCGGCAACAC
>CAZYJG010000119.1:0-3250 GCA_964647745.1 uncultured Piscirickettsiaceae bacterium | reverse complement strand
TACAAGGGGCGCAGCGATAGCGAAAGCCAGGAGATCCCTCTCGATGGCGTGGTCGGCTTTATCAAACGGGCGATATCATCCTGAGTGTTCCGGCTCAGCAGTAGCCAGCCTCTTCAGCGCCACATAATCCCGTTTGCCACTCCCCAGCAGCGGGATCTCCCCAATGCGGATCAACTTGGAGGGGATCATCAGTGGCTGACCATCTCCCCACCGATCTTGGCAAAACGGGAATATCGATCAACAATCGTCAGGAATCCATACTCATCAATCCGCCCCTTGTCACCACTTATGTACCAGCGCACCCCATCTATCTCCAGAAAGGGGGGAGTGAGCTGTCGGCCACCCTCAAGGTACCCCTTCATCACCTGAACACCACCAATCAGCACCAATCCCTCCTCATCCGCAGGGAGTGGCTGAAAGGTCTCAGGATCAACAATTCGGATAGTGGTACCGGGTAGCGGCAACCCTACTGTTCCCGGCCGATTCATCTGCTGCAGCAGATTTCCATTGGCATCAATGCGGTCGGGAAGATTGACTGAGGCGACCGGTGAGGTCTCCGTCGCCCCATACCCCTCAATCACCTCCTTTCCAAACTTCTCCCTGAATGCACTCCTCACCTCATCCCTCAACGGCTCTGCACCGGTGATCACCAGCCGCAGTGACTGCAGCTGAGCGTCCTTGACCCGACTGTTTTTTGTCATCAACTGCAGAAATGCCGGCGTGCCACAATAGATGGTTGCACGATACTGCTCCACTCCGCGCACAATCGTAACCACATCGGTAGGGTCCGGGAAGACCACCAGCGGAATTCCCTCGACCAGCGGCATCATGCCGGTAACAGTAAACCCGAAGGAGTGGAACAGTGGCAGGGTGCCCATCACCACATCGGCCTCTTCTCGCAGAAAACGGGGTTCCAGCACCTCGGAAACCTGCTTGATATTGCTCATGATATTGCAATGAGTCAGCTGGACCCCCTTTGGCTCCCCCTCGCTGCCGCTGGAGAAGATGATGGTCGCCACATCATCCAGTGAGACCGCAGGGGTGAAAAACCTTGAGAGCATGCGAACCGGAAGCAGAGACACCAGAAGTGCTGCACTCAACCGCTCCCCTGTCGTGATTTCACCCTTCAGCTGCTCCAGCTCAACCACCTCTGCCCTTTCCAGGAGTGGAGAGAGGTCGACACCCCGATCGCCCAGTTTTGCAAGAAAGCGGCTGGAGCTGTAGATAGTGCTGATCCCTGCCTGCTCAACAGCCGAGAGCAGTGCCCTGGCCCCCGCACTGTAGTTGAGATTGACCACACACCTGCCAGCCATCAGTATCGCAAGGTTGGTCATCAGACCGGCTGAGGTTGTCGGCAACAACACCCCGATATTCTGCCCTGGAGCGCCCCTTCGGATCCTTCTGTAGAGCACAAATACCGCAATCAACATACGCAGACCACTGGCCTGCTCCCCTGTGGTGAGATCGGTCAGACAGACTCTGCGCCCCATACGGCGGGCTCTCTGCATCCAGCCATGGTGGATGGGGGAGAGCTCCCCTGAGTAGTGGCGCCATGCCAGGATAGAGAGGGCAGAGACCTTCTGCCTGACCTGATCGGCCTTGACCGAATCGGGCAGCGGCTCTCCAAAAACCAGCTGGACCCTTCTGCGACGCACTCCTGTTGCACGAAGCGCCCTCACCCCATCTCCGGATCGTGAAAAGCGGCTCCCCCACATTCCACGAATATAGAATGGCACCACCACTGCTCCGGTTCCGGCGGCAGCCACCTCAAACCCCCTGCGGAATCTGCCCAGCTGCCCACTATGGCTGATCGCCCCCTCGGGGAAGATACAGAGCAACTCCCCCTCCTCCAGCAGATGCCCAACCCGTTGCAGTGACTCCCTGCTCTGACGGCTGGAGATGGGAATCACACCAAAGAGGTCGAGAAACCACCTCAGAGCCGGCTTGCGATAGATGGAGTGCTCCATCACAAAACGGATCGGCCGCGGAGAGACAATCTGCAACATCGCCCAGTCCAGCCAGCTGATATGGTTCCCCAATAGCAGGGCACCCCCCCGGGCAGGAATATGGTCCAGACCGAAAGAGTCAATTCGGTAACGCCTATTGAACAGCAGACGCACCAGGAGACGGATCAGTGATTGTGGCATCTTGACCAGTGCAACCACCGTTGCGACCAGGGCAATCAGGGAGACCATCCAGAAGAGTGCCGCAGGCTCGACCGGCCGCTCCACCTCCTCCAGTGCCACACCCATGGTGATTACAAGGAAGAGCAGCATCACCACATTCTGTACCCAGTTGTTGCCCGCCAGAATCTGCCCCAGACGGGAGGGTGCAGAATGGAACTGGATCAATGCATTGAGCGGGACAATCAGCAGTCCGCCACTGAACCCAATCAAGAAGAAGAGCAGCGCAAGACCCTGCAGTGATCCGGCCTCCGGGACAGCAATCAGTGAGAGCGTCACCCCTACGGCCCCAACCGGAATCAGGCCGGACTCGATATACCCTCTGGAGAGCCGGGAGACAACCATCGATCCCAGCAGGATGCCAATACCGGCGGCTGCAAGAACCCCCTGAATCAACACTGTACTGGTCACCCCCAACGAGGCCTTTGCAAGTGCCGGAAAGGCGGCGATCGCAACCTGCGAGACCCCCCAGAAGAGTGCCAAACCGACTACCGAGTACCAGATGATCGGCTGTTCCCAGATGATCTTCAGGGTAGCCTTTACCGAGTGGTGGTTCCCCGGCTGAGACTCAATCCGCTCCTCCAGTTCAACCCTACCCGACCGGAGACGTCCTGCAACCACCCACTCCACAACGGCCAGAACCACCAGCATCCATCCCAGTGGGGCGATGCCCTGCAGATACTCTGAATGGTTTTGTGGGGACTCCGCAGGCAACATCAACTCAAACAGGAGTGAGAAGAAAAACATCCCGGAGAGGATGGCCACTATCGTCACCGCCTGCACCGCACCATTGACCGGAGCGAGTCCATCCACCCCGACCTGCTCCCGGATATAGCCATACTTGGCCGGAGAGAAGAAGGCACTCTGAATTGCCAGCAACAGCGTCAGGAAGAAGGCAAAGAGGAACCACCCCTGATAGTAGCTGAGGGTGATCAACAGGGTGATTCCGACAGTGACTGCTGCCGCATGACGCATCACCCGCCGCTTCGGTATCCGGTCGGCAAGCAGCCCCGCAGGGGTTGCAAGCAGAATAAAGGGGATCAGGATCAGGGCATTGACCAGCGCCG
>CAZYJG010000118.1:0-3292 GCA_964647745.1 uncultured Piscirickettsiaceae bacterium | reverse complement strand
GGCTACGCCTTCCGTGACCGCACCATACGCGGCAAGTGGGCCCACCGTCTGCGCCACAGCAAGTGGTTCTTCTTTGTGATCTATATGGGGGTGCTGGTAGCCACTCTGTTTCCTCCGTCCGCATGGACTGTAACCTTTGTCGGGATGTTTTATGCGATGGTTGGGCTCACCTATTTTGGGACCTTCTTTCTGATGCCGGCAGTGGGTAATCGATTCTACTGTCGTTACCTCTGCCCCTACGGAGCAACATTCGGACTGCTCAACCATGCCGGTTTCTATGGAATAGATATGGAGCAGGAGCAGTGCAACGACTGCCGTCGCTGCGAGCAGGTCTGCGACATGGGGATCCGGGTCTGGGAGGAGGGGAAGGCAGAAGGTCGGGTGACCGATCTGGAGGACTGCATGGGGTGTGGCCGCTGTGTGGTCTCCTGCCCGACCAATGCGCTGGAGTTCAGGGATGTCAGGAATCTCTTCCGCAGCGGCCTCAGGCAGAATGGAGCGTACCTGCTGAAACAGAGCCCACAGCCTCTCTTTCCACGCGCCCTGCCGGAACAGCTACCCGCCGGGGAGCGGATCGGCAGCTGGGGTGAGATTGAGGCGCCGCAGAGCAGAGAGGGGCATCTTGCCTGGATTGAGCAGCAGGCCTCGCGCTGCCTCAACTGTGGCGTCCCCGGCTGTCGCAACAGTTGTCCACTCTCTAACAAAATTCCTGAGTGGCTTGGGCTGGCTGCTGTTGGAAAGATTTCGGAAGCAGCGGTTGTGATTCACCAGACCAACCCCCTGCCGGAGGTCTGCGGTCGTCTCTGTCCGCAGAACCGCCTCTGTGAGGGGGGGTGCACCCTGGCACAGGAAGAGGGGGGTGCGGTTGCCATTGGCGCCCTGGAGCGGACCATTTCCGACCTTGCACTGGAGCGCCCCATCCCGCTCGATCCGCAACGGGAGAGAAGGGGGCGCGGAAAGGGGAAGCGTGTTGCTGTGGTCGGGGCGGGGCCGGCCGGCCTGGCCTGTGCCGATCTTCTGACAGGTGCAGGGTGTGCCGTCTCGATCCATGACCGGGAGCGGGAGATTGGTGGCCTGCTGCTGACCGGCGTCCCCCCGTTCAAGCTGGAGAAGTCGATCCTCACCCGAAGGCGCGAGATGCTGCAGCAGAGGGGGGTCTCGTTCCATTTGGGGGAGCAGTTGACCCCGGAGCAGATTGTGGAGCTGGCCAACAGTGAGGATGCACTCTTTCTCGGGACCGGGGCACAGAGACCAAGATCGGTCCCGCTGGCCGGGCAGGATCTGGAGGGGGTATTCGATGCCCTGAGCTATCTGCGTTATGCAAACCCGCAGGCTGACCAGGCCAACCGTCAACAGATCGAGGGGAGACGTGTCATGGTGCTGGGGGGTGGGGATACCGCGATGGATTGTGCCCGATCTGCACTGCGTCAGCAGGCAGCCGCAGTGACCGTGGTCTGTCGCAAGGCGGAGGGGGATATTCGTGCCACCCCGAAGGAGGTGAAGGCGGCCCGGGAGGAGGGGGTGAGCTTCCTCTACCTGAAGACCCAGACAGAGATTGTTGGAGAGGGTGGTCGCGTCAAGGGGGTCCGGTTAATGAGCCTCTCGACCGAGGAGGATGGGCTCTGTGGCGACCCCGGTGTCGGGATTTCCGGTCTGGAGGAGGTTATGGAGTGTGATGTCGCCATTCTCGCCTTCGGCCAGGTGAGGGAAGAGATGGCGTGGCTGGAGGTGCTGCAGAGAGAGAACCGCCGGGTATGGGTCGGAGGGGACCTGAGCCGTGGCCCCGATCTGGTGGTTAACGCCATCGCCGATGGGCGCAGGGCGGCTGAAGAGATCATGGAGCAGTTGTGAGGAGTTGTATCACAGACCGCAGAAAGTCTTGGTGTTCTCTTAATGACAGGCGACTGTGGTCATGGATGACCACAGTCGAGCGACACATGGATGTGCCTGAGCGACCTGTCATTGAGAGAGCATCAAGGCTTTCAACAAGACTATCAACTGTTGGCCGTCTGGCTGGATCACTGCCGCTTCTCATCTTTCCAACAGCTCTGCTGGCGCACCATACCGATGACCATCAGGTGTTGCTGGGTGGAGTGGAGGAGGCGGTCAGAGTGGGTGCCCAGTCGGGTGCTGTTGCCGGCCCCTGGAGCTGGTTTGCGCTCTCCTTTGTTGCGGCATTGGTGGTGGTCGGGGTTCTGCGCTGGAGGGCGGTACCACGCTATGTGATTGTTGCGGTCCTGCTGGTGGCGGTTGCCCTCCCGGTTGGGTTTACCATTCTTGATCTCACCCGCAGTGGCAGCGGTGTGGGGCTCTACTCCAATGACTGGAGCCCCGATCCGATGCAGCAGTATTGGGATCCGAAGAACTTCTACAACCCCGATAGCCAGATTCAATCCGTCTTTACCGGGGAGCAGTGCATCCAGTGCCATCAGGGGGTGACCCCGGGAATTGTGCGTGACTGGAGAGAGAGCAGACACTCCGCACCCACCAATGGAGAGGAGGCTGTGAAGTGTTCCGCCTGTCATGGAGTGGATCACGCCAATCTCCATCTCCCTGACCCAACTGTATGTGGCAGCTGTCACACCACACAGCTGGCCCAGGTCGAGGAGGAGAAGCGTTATGGATTCCCCAGCCATGCCCTGGCGATGGAGCGGGCGGTTGATGCGAAGCACTTTGTCGACAAGCCGAAGCCGGAGGTGCTCTCCTGTCTGCAGTGCCACTCCGTTGCCACCAAGTGCGACTCCTGCCATACCCGCCACCGCTTTGATGCTGCTGAGGCGCGGCGCAGTGAGGCCTGCATCACCTGCCACTCAGGGCCACCCCACCCGGATGACAAGACCTACTTCGCATCGGCCCATGGGACGATCTATCGAGAGGAGGGGGGCGATTGGGACTGGAGTCAGCCGCTGAAGAAGGGGAACTACAGGGCCCCAACCTGTGCCTACTGCCATATGGAGGAGGGGGTCCACTCGGTGGCCCACAAGTCGATCTGGAAATTCGGGATTCGTGAGATCAACCCCAACACCTCTGGAAACAAGGTGTTGCGTGAACGCTGGGTCAGGCTCTGCATGGATTGCCACCAGGAGGAGGAGTCCCGTAACTGGCTCAGGGAGATGGACCAGGAGCGCAAGCGGGCCTGGGACAAGCTCTATGTGGCGGAGCGGATCCTCAAGGATCTGCGTTCTGAGGACAAAATCACCCCTGCACCCGGAGAGCGCCCCCCCTATCCGCATGACACCATGGACAAACTCTGGCCGCGTGCACATATCGGATTCTTTGAGGGGCAGGCCTC
>CAZYJG010000117.1:0-3307 GCA_964647745.1 uncultured Piscirickettsiaceae bacterium | reverse complement strand
CGGTGACAGATTTGGCACCGGGACGGGTGGACTCTCCACCAATATCGATGATATCCGCCCCCTGCTCCACCATGGCCAGCGCCTGTGAGAGGGCCCGCTCAGGGCTGTTGTACTCCCCCCCGTCGGAGAAGGAGTCGGGGGTCACATTGAGGATCCCCATGATCTGGGGAGAGGAACCTCCGAAAACCGGCCGGTTGCGCTGCACCGAAAAATCAGTGCTGATTAGCGGGTCCGCCAATGGATGAGTCGGGCCCCTCGTCCGTCGAAACGTTCTCTACAGAGACCGGCTGCTCCACTCCGCCATCCTCATCGGAGTCGCTCCAATCCTCGGGAGGGCGTGGGGTCCGCCCCTCCATGATCTCCCTGATCTGCTCATCATCAATGGTCTCAAAGCGAATCAGCGCCTCCGCCATCACATCGAGCTTGTCCCGATTCTCAGCCAGGATCTTCTCGGCACGCTCGTAGTTGCGATCAACCACGGAACGGATCTCCTCATCGATCAGGTGGGCGGTCTCATCAGAGACCTCCTTGTGTTTGGTCACGGATCGGCCCAGGAAGACCTCACCCTCCTCCTCGGCATAGGTGAGCGGCCCCAGTTTCTCGGAGAGCCCCCACTTGGTCACCATGTTGCGTGCAATATCGGTAGCACGCTCAATATCATTGGATGCGCCGGTTGTCACCGCATCCTCGCCAAAGACCATCTCCTCGGCAATTCGACCCCCAAAGAGGCTGGAGATCTGGCTCTCGAGCCGTCTCTTGCTGTGGCTGTAGCGGTCCTCCTCGGGGAGGAACATGGTGACACCCAGTGCCCGTCCGCGCGGGATGATGGTCACCTTGTAGACCGGGTCATGGTCCGGCACGGAGAGACCAACAATGGCGTGGCCCGCCTCATGAAATGCGGTCAGCGCCTTCTCGTCATCACTCATCACCATGGAGCGGCGCTCCGCCCCCATCATGATCTTGTCCTTGGCTTTCTCGAACTCCACCATATTGACCAGACGCTTGCCCGCCTTGGCGGCGAAGAGTGCGGCCTCATTGACCAGATTGGCGAGATCGGCACCAGAGAATCCGGGGGTACCGCGTGCCAGCAGCTTCGGTTTTACATTCTTTGCCACCGGCACCTTGTTCATGTGGACCTTGAGAATCTGCTCTCTTCCACGCACATCGGGCAGTGGTACCACCACCTGACGATCAAACCGTCCCGGACGCAACAGCGCCGGATCGAGCACATCGGGACGGTTGGTTGCAGCAATCACAATCACCCCGTCATTGGGTTCAAAGCCATCCATCTCCACCAGCAGCTGGTTGAGGGTCTGCTCACGCTCGTCATGGCCGCCGCCAAGACCGGCACCACGATGACGACCGACCGCATCAATCTCGTCGATAAAGATGATGCAGGGGGAGTTCTTCTTCGCCTGCTCAAACATGTCCCGCACTCGGGAGGCACCGACACCGACAAACATCTCGACGAAGTCGGAGCCGGAGATGGTGAAGAAGGGAACCTTGGCCTCGCCGGCAATCGCCTTTGCCAGCAGCGTCTTGCCGGTACCGGGGGAGCCGGTCAGCAGAACGCCACGCGGGATCTTGCCCCCCAGCTTCTGGAATTTGCCTGGATCCTGCAGGAAGTCGACCAGCTCGGAGACCTCCTCCTTCGCCTCTTCCACTCCGGCAACATCGGCAAAGGTGACCTGAACCTGATCCTCGTTGAGCAGCCGTGCCTTGCTCTTGCCGAAGGACATCGGTCCCCCCTTGCCACCCATGCCGCCCTGCATCTGGCGCATGAAGAAGACCCAGACCGCAATCAGCAGCAGCATCGGGAACCAGGAGATAAAGATCTGCATCAGTACACCCTGCTGCTCGGGTGGTTCCGCCTTGATCGCAACACCATTCTCAATCAGGTCACCGATCATTCCACGATCACCGGGATCATAGGTGGTGAAGGATTGTCCGGAGGTGGTCATCCCCTTGACCACACGTCCCTCAATCTCGACACTGCTGACACGCCCCTGACGGACATCGGTAATGAACTGGGAGTACTCCACACTCGGGGAGGCAGCGTTGCGTGGGGCAAAGCTGTTGAAGACGGACATCAAGACCATCGCAATCACGACCCAGAGAAGAATGTTTTTGATCATATCGTTCAAGATTGATTACCTGTTGTTATTGTCTCTACCTACTGTTGTATGGGGTCGATTATACCCAAAATCAACCCCAAATCTGACTGAATAACAGCATTACTCTCTATTTTCGAATAGTCGACGGAGCTGGTAACTGCTGTCAGGGGACACCATGAATCCATCCCTGACAGCAATCCCCAGCCCCATCATTCCAGAAACAGACTTGCCGATACCTTAAACACTTTGTCTCACTGTTATCCCTTGAATTTTCTGGCCAACAGATAGACCTCTCGGCTACGCCCCCTGGATGCCTTCGGTTTTCTGGTGATGACAACCTGGAAATCGGCGCGCAGTGCCTGCAGCAGCTGGTCGAACCCCTCCCCCTGAAACACCTTCATCAGCAGATCCCCCCCCTTTCTCAGGGTCTGACGGGCAAAATCGTGCGCCATCTCAACCAGAACCATCGCCTTTGGGATATCCACAGCGGGAACACCGCTCATGTTGGGGGCCATGTCGGAGAGGACCAGATCCACCTCCTCTCCCCCCACCCGCGAGAGCAGCTGCTCCAGCAGTACATCCTCCCTGAAATCACCCTGCAGGAAGATTGCACCGGGAATGGGCTCTATCTCCAGCAGGTCGGTCGCAATGACGACCCCCTTCTCCCCCACCTTCCGGACCGCAACCTGGGTCCACCCACCGGGGGCAGCCCCGAGGTCGACCACCCGCAGTCCGGGGCGCAGCAGGTGGTCCTTTTCGTCAATCTCCAGCAGCTTGTAGACTGCACGGGAGCGGTATCCGTCGCTCTGCGCCCTTTTGACAAACTCGTCATCAAAATGCTCTTTCAGCCAGCGGCCACTGCTTTTACTTCTTGCCACAACGCCCTCTCGAACTTACCATACGCCCCCTTTCTCCAGAGTGGACAGGGAACAATGAATCTTACAGGAAAACAGAAACGGCATCTGCGCGGGCTCGGTCATGATCTCCACCCGCTGGTAACGGTTGGCGATAAGGGGCTGTCCGAAAACCTGCTGGCAGAGCTGGATCAGACACTGGAGCACCATGAGTTGATCAAGGTGCGTGTCAACGCCGGAGACCGGGAGGAGCGCAGGCTATTAATTGATCAGCTTGTGGAGAAGAGTGGGGCTGCACTGATACAGACGGTTGGACATATTGCCCTGCTCTATCGCAAG
>CAZYJG010000116.1:0-3353 GCA_964647745.1 uncultured Piscirickettsiaceae bacterium | reverse complement strand
CTCCCCATGTGAGAGTAGGACATTACTAGGCTTATATTCAAAACCCCGTATTGCAGGTGCAGTACGGGGTTTTTCTTTGTCCAATGGAAATGAGGCGTCAGATCATCCGGTCTCAACACTCACAGGAGGGTGTGGCCGGGGCAGGCTGGTTCAGTTCCAGTGTGCCGGTCAGATCGTCCAGAGAGCCAATCCCATGTCGAACCATATAGTCCTGAATCCCTTCGTTGATCGTATTGCAGATTAGTGGATCACTGAAGAGGGCGGTCCCAACACCTACAGTAGTGGCACCGGCAATCAGGAACTCCAGGGCATCCTCAGCCGAGTTGATGCCACCCTGACCAATGATCGGTACGTTATGCTCCTTGCAGACCTGGTAGACCAGATGGACCATGCGCAGTGCAACTGGCTTGATTGCAGGCCCCGAGAGCCCTCCCATGTTGTTGCCAATGATTGGTCGACGTTTGTGGATGTCGATCGACATCCCCATCAGGGTATTGATCACCGCAAAGGCATCACTCCCCGCCTCGATGCAGCGACGGGCATTCCCGGCGATATCGGTCTGGTTGGGGGAGAGTTTGGTGATCAGTGGCTTGGTTGTTGCCTTGCGACAGGTTTCGACCACGCGAGCGCTCACCTCTGGATCGTTGCCAAAGACAGCACCCCCCTCCTTCACGTTGGGGCAGGAGATGTTGATCTCGATGCCATCTACCGGGGAGTCATCAAATAGTGCAGCAATCTCCCCATACTCCTCGACACTGGAGCCGGAAATGTTGGCAATATAGCGGGTCTCGGTGAAGTCGAGGGCTGGGAGAATCTCCTTAATGACCTGTTTTGCCCCCGGGTTCTGCAGCCCAATGGAGTTGATCATCCCGCCGGGTGTCTCAATCACCCGATGCGGGGTGTTTCCAAGCCGTGGCTCCAGGGTTGTCCCCTTGAGGCAGATCGCTCCTACCTCCTGGTTGGAGTATCCGTTGACACGGGTATACTCTCTCCCAAAACCGACACAGCCGGAGAGTAGCACGGTGGGTCTCTCCATCTTGATTCCACAAAAATCTACGGCAAGCGAGGGTCTTTCCATAAGTAGCAGGTCCGGTTAATACAGCGGAGTAGTTTTGAATATTGTTCTCTTTGAGCCTGAGATTGCACCCAATACAGGCAACATTATACGACTTTGTGCCAACACAGGTGCGCAACTTCACCTCATTCATCCGCTCGGGTTCAGTATGGATGAGAAGCGGCTGCGCCGTGCAGGCCTCGACTATCTGGAGCATGCTGCAGTCAGGGAGTATCCATCGCTAAACGACTGTCTGCAGCAGTTTGAGCAGTCGAGAATCTTTGCTGCAACGACCCACGCCACACAATCCCACTTTGTGCCGGAGTATCGCAAGGGGGATCTCTTTCTCTTCGGGCCTGAGAGCCGTGGGCTGCCTCCAGAGATCCGCGACTCCTTTCCATCCGGGCAGAAAATCCGGGTTCCGATGGTGGAGAAGAGCCGCAGCATGAACCTCTCCAATGCGGTGGCAGTGGTCCTCTATGAGGCGCTGCGCCAGAGTGGATTCAACGCTTAAGACTCTGTAGTCAGGTCACGCTGCAGTAGATCATGAACCGCGGCATGAGGATCCTTGCCATGGTGAAGCACCTCGGCAACCTGCTCGGTGATCGGCATCTCAACCCCTCTCTCCATCGCCATCTGGTGGATCTCACGGGCAGCCTCGACCCCCTCTACAACCTGCCCAATTTCGGCAATGGCGCTCTCCACCGTTTCGCCCCTGCCAATGGCAAGACCGAGCCGGCGGTTGCGTGACTGGTCATCGGTACAGGTCAATACCAGGTCACCCAATCCACCCAGCCCCATAAAGGTCTCGGGCTCTCCTCCCAACGTTAGTCCCAGTCGTACCAGTTCGTGGAGTCCACGGGTGATAAGGGCCGCCCTTGAGTTGGCACCAAAACCCAGACCATCGGCTATGCCGGCAGCAATGGCCAGTACATTCTTGGTGGCACCGCCAACCTCGACACCGGGAATGTCACTGCTGGTGTAGCAGCGGAAGGTCTCGCTGTGAAACAGCTCTGCAACAGGTCGGGCATCCTCCAGCCTGTCGGATGCAATGGTTACAGCAGTTGGGAGTCCTGCAGCCACCTCCTTTGCAAAGGTGGGGCCGGATATCAGTGCCTTTGTTCTCTCAGCCCCCAACTCCTCCTCAATAACCTGGTGCAGCAGTTTATGGGAGTGACGTTCAACCCCCTTGGTTGCCCAGACAATCACAGTCCGCTCTGAGATGGCTGGCCGGAGCTGGATCAGGGTAGTACGAAAGGCGTGGCTGGGTACGGCAACTACGACCACATCCCTGTCGGCAGTGGCCGCGTTCAGGCCCGATTCTGTGGCCAGATTATCGGGAATCGGTGTGCCGGGAAGGTAGCGCCGGTTTTCCCTTTCATGCGCTATTCTGGCTACATGGTCCGGGCGGTGGCCCCAGAGGGTTACCTGGTGCCCCTTGCGTGCAAGCTGTATCGAGAGTGCCGTTCCCCATGAGCCGGCCCCCAGTACAGTGACCTCTGTTGGCTGTTGCATGTATGGTGACGACATCAACCAGTTCCGCTAGTGCTTGGTCTCACCCGCCCCCTCACTCTCCTCGGCCTGCTGTTGAAGTTCCTGCTGACGTTGGGCATAGATGGCATCAAAATTGACGGGCGCCAGCAGCAGGGGAGGGAACCCCCCCTTTGTGGTCAGGTCGGAGATGGCCTCACGTGCAAAAGGGAAGAGCGTATTGGGGCAGTAGGAGCCAAGCACATGGCCCAGTGCACCACTCTCAAAACCGGAAAGGGTGAAGATACCGGCCTGTTGAATCTCGGCCAGAAAGGCTGTTTTTTCATTCACAGTGATTGTGGCAGTGAGATTGAGTACCACCTCATAGACATTCTCGCCCAGTTCACGGTGCTGCGTTCCTACCTGCAGGTTGGTGGTGGGCTCCCATTTCTCCTGAAACAGTGCGGGTGCCTGTGGGGATTCAAAGGATACATCCTTGAGGTAGATCTTCTGGATCTCGAATGTCTGTTGCTGGGCTTCCTGGTTTTCTGCTTCTTCGCTCATGTTTGAGGTCTCTGGTTAGGTTATTGGTACTGTCTGATCCACTGTATCAGTTGCGGGAGCTGCATTGCGCCCGCCTGGCGCGCAATCTCCTTTCCCTGCCTGAAGATGGCGAGGGTGGGAATGCTCTGAATCCCATATTGTGCTGCAATGGTCTGCTCCTGTTCGGTATTGACCTTGGCAAGCCGAAACTGGGGCTGCAGTTGCTGGGCTGCCTGAGAGAAGATGGGGGCCATCATCTTGCAGGGGCCGCACCAGCTGGCCCAGA
>CAZYJG010000115.1:0-3372 GCA_964647745.1 uncultured Piscirickettsiaceae bacterium | reverse complement strand
ATACCGACAGACCTTAAAGTAATGAGAAGGTGGATGAGTCGGGTCTGCCGAAACAAGAATGTATGAGATCGGTGCCGTATGGACCGATCTTTTTTGTCGCGTTTGACCCGCGTTTGCTCTTTAACACTGATTATTGAAGTCAGACAGCGGTTCTTATGCCTTAAGCAAAAGTGATGAGCTAAAGAATAGAGAAAATGGCAACGATTAATCAGTTGGTTAGAAAACCACGTAAGGTTCAGAAAGAGAAGAGCAATGTTCCTGCGCTGGACGCCTGTCCACAGAAGCGAGGCGTCTGTACTCGTGTATATACCACCACTCCAAAGAAGCCAAACTCGGCAATGCGTAAGGTTGCCCGTGTCCGTTTGACCAACAGCATGGAGGTCTCCTCCTATATTGGCGGTGAGGGACATAACCTTCAGGAGCACTCGGTTGTCCTGATTCGCGGTGGACGTGTAAAGGATCTTCCTGGTGTTCGTTACCATGTGGTTCGTGGCAGCCTGGATACCACGGGCGTCGAGTCCCGTCGCCAGGGTCGCTCCAAGTATGGTGCCAAGAAGCCAAAGAGTTAACCGGCTGATTTCATTAGATAAGATTACCGACTAAACCAGAAGTTCGAGAAAACAGATGTCAAGAAGAAATAGAGCGCCAAAACGCACCGTATTGCCTGATCCAAAGTTTGGAAATGAGCAGTTGACCAAATTCATCAATGTAATCATGAAAGACGGCAAGAAGTCTGTTGCCGAGAAGATTGTTTATGGTGCACTGGATGTGGTTGAGGGGAAGGGGCACAGTGAGCCTGTCGAGACGCTGTTCGAGGCACTCGATAACGTGGGTCCAAAGGTGGAGGTGAAGTCTCGCCGTGTGGGTGGTTCCACCTATCAGGTACCTGTTGAGGTACGTCCAGAGCGTCGTGTTGCACTGGGAATGCGCTGGCTGGTCGAGTCCGCTCGCAAGCGTAGTGAGAAGACCATGGGGCTGCGTCTGGCTGGAGAGATCCTTGATGCAATCGAGAGCCGCGGCTCAGCAGTAAAGAAGAGAGAAGATACCCATCGCATGGCAGATGCCAACAAGGCCTTCTCCCACTTCAGATGGTAGTAGGTTGATCCAATATTTACTTCTCTTTAACAGATAGAAACAGATAGACCCCTTTGAAAACGGATTAGATCATGGCACGTACAACACCACTCAATCGTTACCGTAATCTCGGCATCATGGCACATATTGATGCAGGAAAGACTACGACAACTGAGCGTATCCTCTTCTATACCGGCCTCTCGCACAAGATTGGTGAGGTGCATGATGGTGCAGCAACCATGGACTGGATGGAGCAGGAGCAGGAGCGTGGAATTACCATCACCTCTGCAGCAACCACCTCCTTCTGGCAGGGTATGGATCAGCAGTTTGATCAGCACCGTATTAATATTATTGACACCCCTGGACACGTGGACTTCACCATTGAGGTAGAGCGTTCACTGCGTGTGCTGGATGGTGCCTGTGCAGTTTTCTGTGCGGTAGGTGGTGTTGAGCCACAGTCCGAGACAGTATGGCGTCAGGCCAACAAGTATGGTGTTCCCCGTATTGGATTCGTCAACAAGATGGATCGCTCTGGTGCAAACTTTCTGCGTGTAGTGGAGCAGGTTCGTGAGCGTCTGGGTGCCAATGCAGTTCCAATTCAGATGAATATTGGTGCTGAGGATGAGTTCAAGGGCGTGGTTGACCTGATCCGCATGAAAGCAATTTACTGGAATGAGGACGACATGGGGATGACCTATGAGGCGACCGATATTCCGGCAGACCTGCAGGATCAGTGTGATGAGCTTCGTGAGCAGATGATGGAAGCTGCTGCAGAGGCCAATGAAGAGCTGATGGAGAAGTACCTTGAGGAGGGAGAGCTGAACGAGGACGAGATCCGTGAGGGTATCCGTATTCAGACTCTGAATAATGAGATCGTCCCAATGATGTGTGGCTCCGCATTCAAGAACAAGGGTGTGCAGGCGATGCTGGATGCAGTCATCTACTTCATGCCCTCTCCGCTGGACGTTCCTGCGATCACCGGTGAGTTGGAGGATGGGACCGAGGCAGAGCGCCCATCATCCGATGACGAGCCATTCTCCGCACTGGCATTCAAGATTGCAACGGATCCATTTGTAGGGACCCTCACCTTCTTCCGTGTCTACTCTGGCGTGATCAACTCTGGTGACTTCTGCTACAACACGGTGAAGGGGAAGAAGGAGCGTATCGGGCGTATCGTGCAGATGCACTCCAATGATCGTGAAGAGATCAAGGAGGTTCGTGCCGGCGATATCGCTGCAGCGATCGGTCTCAAGGATGTGACTACCGGTGACACCCTTTCAGCTCTTGATGACAAGATTGTCCTGGAGCGCATGGAGTTCCCGGAGCCGGTGATCTCGGTTGCGGTTGAGCCCAAGTCCAAGGCAGACCAGGAGAAGATGGGTATTGCTCTCTCCAAGCTGGCACAGGAGGATCCATCCTTCCGTGTCCATACCGATGAGGAGTCTGGACAGACCATCATCTCCGGCATGGGTGAGCTTCACCTCGAGATTATTGTTGACCGCATGATGCGCGAGTTCAACGTTGAGGCGGCTGTGGGCGCCCCACAGGTTGCCTACCGCGAGACCATTCGTTCGACCGTTGAGCAGGAGGGCAAGTTTGTCCGTCAGTCTGGTGGTCGTGGTCAGTTTGGCCATGTCTGGATCCGCATTGAGCCTCAGGAGCCCGGAGCAGGCTTCGAGTTTGTCAATGAGATTGTCGGTGGTGTGGTTCCCAAGGAGTACATCCCTGCTGTTGGCAAGGGTGTTGAGGAGCAGATGCAGAACGGTGTTCTGGCTGGCTACCCAATCGAGGATTGCAAGGTGACACTCTATGATGGCTCCTATCATGATGTGGATTCCAGTGAGATGGCGTTCAAGATTGCAGGCTCCATGGCATTCAAGCAGGGTGCATTGAATGCAAGCCCTGTACTGCTTGAGCCGATGATGAAGGTTGATGTGGTCACACCAGAAGATTACATGGGTGATGTAATGGGTGATCTGAACCGTCGTCGCGGTATTGTTGCAGGAATGGATGACTCCCCTGCAGGCAAGATGATTGCTGCATCAGTTCCACTCTCCGAGATGTTTGGTTATGCAACAGACCTGCGTTCAGCAACACAGGGACGTGCGACCTACTCCATGGAGTTTGAGAAGTACGCTGAGGCACCGGCCAATATCGCTGATGCAATCATTAAAAAGAACAGCTAACAGAAACAGTTAATAGAGATTTTAGCCAACCAGGGTTAAACGATAAGTAAGAGGAAAAGACGATGTCCAAGGAAAAGTTTGAGAGAACGAAACCGCACGTAAACGTAGGTAC
>CAZYJG010000114.1:0-3490 GCA_964647745.1 uncultured Piscirickettsiaceae bacterium | reverse complement strand
TAATCTTCTCTCCACTGCGTAACAGTAACCCCAGTTCGACCCCTTCTTCAACTGCAGAATCGACGTGACTCCAGTCCAGACCGGTACGCTCCTCAAAGTGGTGCATTGTAAACGGCTCAAGCAGCCGCAAGCGGTTCATCATAAACTCCAGTGGCAGCGCCTCCGCTGCAACCGTGCTGCGACTGCTGATGGCAGCCTCGGTACCCGCCCCTATCAGATACTGCTCCGGGCTGCGTAGCCGGGCAGTGCGGGTGATTCTCCCATTGGCCACACTGGTGATCTTGGCATGGGCACCTGCACCAATCCCCAGATAGTCCCCAAAGCGCCAGTAGTTGAGGTTGTGCCGACACGTCTCCCCACCCCTGGCATAGGCGGAGATCTCATACTGCTCCAGCCCGGCCTGCTGCAGCAGCTGCTGCCCCCCCTGCTGAATCTCCCAGATCAGATCACCATCCGGCAGGGTGGGTGGGGTGTGGCCAAACGGGGTGTTGGGCTCCATGGTCAGCTGATACCAGGAGAGGTGGTCGATCTGCAGTGCCAGCGCCTGGCCCAGATCATCCAGTGCCTGACCGACCGTCTGCCCCGGAAGCCCGAACATCAGATCCAGATTGATGCGCTCAAACCCCGCCTGCTGCGCCATTGCCACCGCCTGCTGCGCCTCTTCACCACTGTGGATGCGACCGATCTGCTGCAGATGGTGGTCGTGAAAACTCTGCACCCCGATCGAGAGGCGGTTGACCCCCGCCTCCCGATATCCGGCAAAGTGCCCCTGCTCCGCCGCACCGGGGTTGGCCTCAAGGGTAATCTCCGGGTCCGGACCGAGCGGAACCAAGGCACGCAGCGCAGAGAGCAGGCGCTCAATCTGCCTGGCAGGGAAGAGGCTCGGGGTTCCGCCGCCGATAAAGATGGAGCGAATCGGGCGCCCCCACACAGCGGGCAGTTCGGATTCGATGTCGTTGAGCAGGGCGTCAACATACTCTGCAAAGGGCGGCTCAGCCACGGTATGTGAGTTGAAGTCACAGTAGGGGCACTTCTGCAGACACCACGGCAGGTGGATATAGAGCGATAGCGGGATCGCTGCGGTGAGGTTTAGCGCTGTATCAGTTACTGACATGGCCTTTGGCCCCTTCCCCCTTGCAGGGGGAAGGCCGGGATGGAGGGTAGAGTTAAAGAGGTTAGCGCTGTAATAGCTGCACCAATTGCCGTAGCGCCTTGCCACGATGGCTCATGCCGTTCTTCACCTCCGGTTCCAGCTCCGCCGAGCTGCACCCCTGTTCCGGTACAAAGAAGAGCGGATCATAGCCAAAACCGTTCTCACCCTGTGGGGCTGTCAGGATGTGCCCCTCCCAGGTTCCCTGGGCGATCAACGGGGTGGGATCCTCTGCATGCTCCATATAGACCATCAGGCACTGAAAGCGGGCGGAGCGCTCTGCCTCCGGAACCCCCTCCAGCGCCTTCAGCAGTTTCCGGTTGTTGGCCGGGTCATTCCCACCCTCCCCCGCATAGCGGGCCGAGTAGATTCCCGGGGCACCCCTGAGATGGTCCACCTCCAGTCCGGAGTCATCGGCAATCGCCGGCAGCCCGGTATGAGACGCCGCATTGCGTGCCTTGAGGATTGCGTTCTCGACAAAGGTGAGGCCGGTCTCCTCCGCCTCCACTACGCCAAATTCCGTCTGTGGCACAACCTCCATCTCGAAACCGGAAAGCATCGCCCCCAGCTCTCTCACCTTGCCCTGGTTGCCGGTGGCCAAAACGACGCGTCTGGAAGGTGTCATGCCAGCGACGCTCTCTGGTGCTCAATCAGGTTGGTGATCCCCTGCTGTGCCAGGGCCAGCATCTGCTGCATCTCCTCCATGCTGAATGGGGCCTCCTCGGCAGTCCCCTGAACCTCAATGAACTCCCCCTCGCCATTCATCACCACATTCATGTCGGTCTCTGCACTGGAGTCCTCATCATAGTCGAGGTCCAGCACCGGGGTGCCCTGGTAGATCCCGACCGAGACCGAGGCGATGGGGGTCATGATTGGGGTCTCTTTCAGCGCCCCCCGCTCCATCAGATGTCCAACCGCATCGGAGAGTGCAACAAACCCCCCGGTGATGGAGGCGGTACGGGTCCCGCCATCGGCCTGGATCACATCACAATCAACAGTAATCATCTGCTCACCCAGTGCCTTCAGATCTACTGCGGCACGCAGTGAGCGCCCGATCAGGCGCTGGATCTCCATGGTGCGGCCACCCTGCTTGCCGCGCGCCGCCTCACGCCCCATGCGGCTGCCGGTTGAGCGCGGCAACATGCCATACTCCGCAGTGACCCAGCCCCTGCCCTGCCCCTTGAGCCAGCGTGGGATCCGATCCTCCACAGAGGCGGTACAGATCACCTTGGTCCCCCCAAACTCCACCAATACGGAGCCCTCCGCATGCTTGGTGTAGTTGCGCGTGATTGTGATCTCACGCATCTGGTTCGGCTCTCTTTTACTAGGTCGCATGGCTCAAATCCTTGTATACTTTTCGTTTCGGGAAGCGGCACATTATCCAGCAATCGACGGAGAGGTTCAAAAGATGATCCACAGCATGACTGCCTTTGCACGCAGAGACCTTCAGGCCGAGTGGGGAAGCCTCGCCTGGGAGATCCGTGCCGTCAACCACCGCTACCTCGAGCTCTTTCTGCGGCTTCCCGAGGAGCTGCGCCCGATTGAGAACAAGGCCAGAGAGCTGGGTCGCAAGAGACTTGCGCGCGGCAAGGTGGAGTGTGCCCTGCGCTATACCCCTGCAATCCAGGCCAACGGCGAGATCCAGATCAATGAGCCGCTTGCGCAGCAGGTTGCCAGTGCCGCGAAGGCGGTCTCCCACCATATGGACAATGCGGCCCGCATCGATCCAATGGAGATCCTCTCCTGGCCCGGCGTGATCGAGTCAGAATCGATCGATGCCGCACTGATCCAGCAGCACGCCCTTGATCTCCTCTCGGAGACCCTGGATGAACTTGTGGCCACCCGCCAACGGGAGGGGGAGCGCCTGAAGGAGATGATTCAGCAGCGCTGTGATGCGATGCGCCCACTGGTGGAGCAGGCAAAAACGGAGATTCCGAAGGTGATGGGGCTGGTCAGAGAGAAGTTGAGAGAGCGGCTACAGGAGTTTCTGGAACAGATGGATGAGGAGCGGCTGGAGCAGGAGATGGCACTGCAGGCGCAGAAGCTAGATGTGGATGAGGAGCTGGATCGACTCACAACCCACCTGGATGAGGTGGAACGGATCCTGAAAAAGGGTGGTGCAGTGGGGCGCCGTCTCGACTTTCTGATGCAGGAGCTCCACCGTGAGGCCAACACCCTCGGTTCCAAGTCGGCCCACATCGAGACCACCCGAATCTCGGTCGAGATGAAGGTACTGATCGAGCAGATGCGGGAGCAGGTGCAGAACATTGAGTAACGGGACACTCTACATCGTCTCCGCCCCCTCCGGCGCGGGCAAGTCGAGCCTGCTGAAGGCGGTTC
>CAZYJG010000113.1:0-3493 GCA_964647745.1 uncultured Piscirickettsiaceae bacterium | reverse complement strand
GCCTATCTGGAGCATATGCCGGTACCTGCCGCCCACCGTCGCCACATCCCCAGCTTCCCAGGCAACTCCGCAGCGGGAAAAAGTATCTACGAGGGTGAGGAGTGCCATGACTGTCACAAGAAGGATGGATCAGGCAAGCCAAGAAAATCCATTCCACCCCTCCGAGGACAGCATGCCGACTACCTGCTGAAGCAGCTCTATGACTTTAAGGAGATCATCCGTATCCACGATGATGAGGAAGAGAGAGATGAGAGCAGCTTTGCCAACATGACCGACACCATGATGCGTGATCTCGTTGCCTATCTGACAACCCTGGATGACTAAACTGGAGGACTAAACATGAAACTTAAAACGATTCTATCTACACTGCTACTGACACTCTTCCTCTCAACAACAGCAACCGCTGGAGAGCCCGGTGTTGGCGTATTCAATGTTGAGCAGTCTGTCATCAAGATCGCACTGCGTGATGGCATCTCACCACAGGATGCCATCGATGCCATGATGTCCAAGGCAAATGCACTCAACATGAAGAGTGTGGGACGCCAGAACGTCTCTGCAGAGCTACAGGCCCGTGGAGAGGATGCCCGCCATCTGGAGATCTTCCAGTTCTGTCGCCCTGGCGACGCACGCATCATGGCAGACTTCAACGTGGTCTATGCCGCCTACATGCCTTGTCGCATCGCAATGGTTGAGGACACCAATGGTCGCTTCTGGCTGATCACGCTCAACCTCGATATGCTGATTGAGGATATGGTTCTGCCGGATGACATCTACACCCTGGCGATCAAGACCAACAGCAACATGCTGACCATCATGTCTGCAGCGGCAACCGGTGAGTTCTAAGAGTTCCCGATAGATACACGCCACAACAAAGGGGGAGGAGAGCGTGGCTCTCCTCCCCCTTTTTGCATCCTGTCACAATCCAACCATTGATCTTCACCCTGCCAACCCTGGAGCAGAGGCTGCCAGGATAGAGGGTGATCAGGCCTCACCACTCCCTGCACGTCCGATGGCTGCTGTAGACATAATAAAGGTGACCAGGACCAGGATGATTGCCGGCATGACCGCAACGCGGGTCAGGGCAACAAAGGCGATGGAGTCGGCATCGACAAAGAGAAGCACCATACCGATCAGGATCGCCACGATCAGGTAACCGAGATAGAGCCAGCGAAAACGCTGGACCGCCTGTCGCCAGTGGTCCGAAACCCAGCTCTCTCCCTGTTTCTCATAGATTGCAAGCTGACTGCGAAAATAGAGCAGCAGCAGTGAACTGGAGAGCAGCGGCACCACCATCCCCCAGTAGCCAAATTCAAAGGCGAGGCCAATCGGCAGTGCCAGCAGATGGAAGAATATCAGGTTGAGCACAAATAGCTCATGGGGCCGTTTCGCTGCCCGGATCTGATCAGGACTTTTGTCACGAGGCATCATCACTCTACTCCAGGTTGCTTTTTCTTCTCCTCCTCGGTTAACTCCTCGCTCTCCATAGCGTGCATTTTGGAGGGCTCCGGTGCGTCAGGCATCAGATCGTCATCCATCAGGATGCGTGCCCCGTCCCCCTCCAGGTCATCATACTGACCCTTGCGGATTGCGATCACCAATACGGCAACCAGGATGATTCCCATCAGGATCATTCCCGGTATCAATATGTAAATTACCTCCATCGCTACTCTCCTGCTCTTGATGAACGAACCTCTGTACGTATGCGCGCAGCGTTTCCGATTACCAACAGCGAGCTGATCGGCATCGAAATTGCGGCCACCAGTGGTGTAATAAAGGCCATCATTGCCAATGGCACCATAATGACATTGTAGAGAATCGAGATCCCGATATTCTGTCGGATCGTCTTCAGTGTGCGCTGTGAGAGGCGGTTGGCAAGATCCACCTGTTCCAGTTCACTGCTCAACAGGACAATATCGGCACTCTCAACCGAGACATCGGTCCCCGACCCCATTGCAATTCCCACATCAGCAACGGTCAGTGCAGGTGCATCATTGATTCCATCCCCCACCATGGCCACCTGCTCTCCACCCTGCTGCAGACCTCGAACCACCTCGGCCTTCTCTCCTGGCAGCACCTCGGCAATCACATTCAGCTCGCCACCCAACTCCTTCGCAGTTGCATTGGCTACACTGCTGCGGTCTCCGGTCAACAGGGAGAGCTGCATCCCCTGGCCACGCAGACGGCTGAGCAGCTGTGGTGCTGTGGAGCGCAGCCGATCAGCCAGAGTCACCACCCCGACACACGCCCCATCCACAGCCAGGTAGACAACACTCTCTGCCTCCTGCTCCCGCTCCTCAACAAACCGGGAGAGCTCGGCAGACCACTTGATATGGTGACGACGCATCCACTCAGCAGTACCGAGTAGTGCCTGCCTCCCATCCACCCTGCCGGAGACACCCGCCCCAGGCTGGTAGGAGAATGCATCAGCCCCTGCAGCCAACCGCTCTCCAGCCATCTGCTGCTCTGCCTCCCGGACAATGGCCTGGGCGACCGGATGTTCGGAGTAACGCTCCAGTGCATGGGCGAACCGGTAGAACTCGCCACTACTCCAACCGGGCTCCAGCCTCAGATTTCGGACCTGCAACAGCCCCTCAGTCAGCGTTCCGGTCTTGTCAAACACCATCTGGCGAATCGAGGAGAGTGTCTCCAGTACACCGCCATTCTTGATCAGCACCCCATGGCTTGCCCCCACCCCGGAGGCAACGGCAATCGCCATCGGTGTCGCCAGCCCAAAGGCACAGGGGCAGGTGATGATCAATACGGAGGTGGCCGCCATCAGTGCCACCTCAAAATTGGCCTGCACCACCCAAAAGAGGAAGGTCACACTGCCAAGGACCAGGGTTGCGGTGACAAACCAGGGGACAATGCGGTCTGCCGTACACTGAATCGGTGCCTTGGTCGCCTGTGCCTCCTCAACCAGATCGATAATCTTCCCCAGCGCACTGTTCTTCAGAACCCCCTCGGCCCTCATCTCAACCACGCCATTTCCATTCACTGTTCCAGCATAGAGAGAGTCCCCCTTCTGCTTTGGAACCGGCAGCGACTCCCCGCTCAACATCCCCTCATCCACCTCACTCACCCCATCAATCAGGAGACCATCCACCGGAATCCGCTGTCCGGGTTTTACCCGCAGCCGATCACCCGGCTTGATGGTTCGAATGGGCACCACCTCCTCCTCTCCACCCCGCAGCAGGGTGGCGACACGGGGCTGCAGATCCATCAGACGCTGGGTTGAGGAGACCGCCTGCCGCTTGGCCGCCGACTCCAGATAGCGCCCGATCAGGATGACAAAGATAAAGTTGACCACGGTATCGAAGTAGACCTCACCAATCACACTTCCACTGATGGTGATATAGGTGGAGTAGAGGTAGGTGGCCGTTGCCCCGATTGCAATCGGGAGATCCATCGTAAGGTGGCGTGTAACCAGCCCTGTCCACGCCCCCTTGAGGAAGGGGTACCCCGCATAGAGCAGGGTTGGGGTTGCCAGCGCAAA
>CAZYJG010000112.1:0-3494 GCA_964647745.1 uncultured Piscirickettsiaceae bacterium | reverse complement strand
AGCAGATGCAGGTTGTACATCAGGTGATTCATCCAGACACCACGCACGTGCTGGTTGGTGCCCATGGTCCAGAGAGAGACCACCTTCTTGTTGGGGTTGGCATAGACCTCAGCCAGCTCCAGCAGGTTCTTCTCGGGAACACCAGACATCTTGGAGGCCTTCTCCAGGGTGTACTCGGCAACAAACGCCTTGTACTCATCGAAGGTCATCGGCTTGGAGCCTACCTGAGCCTTGCGTGGCGAGCTGTTCTTCGCATTCTTCTCGCGTGGATCGGATGGGCGCAGGCCATAACCGATATCGGTATTGGCGAGACGGATGTTGGTGTGGTTCTTCACAAACTCATGGTTCACCGCATCATTCTGGATGATGTAGTTGGCGATGTAGTTACCAATCACCAGATCGGTCTGTGGTTCGAAGATCAGTACATTGTCTGCGAGGTCACAGCTGCGGTGGATAAAGGTGGAGAGTACATGGACCGATGCGTTCTCCTTGGTCAGGCGGGTATCGGTGATGCGCGACCAGAGGATGGGGTGCATCTCTGCCATGTTGGATCCCCAGAGGACAAAGTTCTCGCCATGCTCGAAGTCATCGTAAACACCCATGGGCTCGTCGGAGCCGAAGGTACGCATGAAGGCACCTACCGCAGAGGCCATACAGTGGCGTGCGTTGGGGTCAATGTTGTTGGAGCGGAAGCCGGCCTTGTAGAGCTTGGAGGCGGCATACCCCTCCAGAACCGTCCACTGACCAGAGCCGAACATGCCGACTGTGGACTTGCCATCCCCACGGGCATGGTCGTTGGCCAGTGCAGCCTTCCACTTCTCGGCCATGATGTCGAGTGCCTCATCCCAGCTGACCGGCTCGAAGTTACCGTTCTTGTCATACTTGCCATCGGTCTGGCGAAGCAGGGGCTGGGTCAGGCGGTCCTTGCCGTACATGATCTTGGAGAGGAAGTACCCCTTGATGCAGTTCAGACCACGGTTAACCGGTGCATCCGGGTCACCCTGGGTTGCAACCAGACGACCGTCACGGGTGCCGACCAGGATACTGCAGCCAGTACCGCAGAAGCGGCAGGGGGCCTTGTCCCAGCGAATACCGTCGGAATCATAGCCATCTTTGGCCTGAGAGACGACGGGGATGCCGCTGATACCGACTGCGGCAGCAGTGGCAGCAACAGCGTTGGACTTGATAAAGTCCCTTCTAGAGATTCCCATAGATACTTCTCCTCGTTTTTATTGGACTTGAATGGTTGAGGTAGGGGTGGTTATGGTGCCTCCCCTGCCTGTTTCCCTCCGAGAATAACCCACAATAACAGTTGGTTATTCCCACATAAGTAATATGTGAACCGCGTTTATCTCAAAAACTATAGGGAGCGTCAACCACTATCAGTCGATGCTGATTGATCTAGGTCACATCAGAAGGGTATTACTCGTCTGGGTCATAGGGCATCTGATGGGCGACCCCCTTGTGGCAGTCGATGCAGGTCTCTCCCTCCTCCATTGCATCGGGGTGGCTCTCCTGTGAGTTCTCGCTCTGCCAGTCGAAGCGCATGGCGCTGTAGTCGTGGCAGTTGCGGCACTCCCGGGAGTCCGACGCCTCCATGGAGGCCCAGACCCGTTCCGCCATCTCCATCCGCTTGGCCTCAAACTTCTCCGGGGTATCGATGGAGCCCACCATCCAGTAGTAGAGCTCCTTGGTTGCATGGATCTTGCGATTGAGCTTTGCGGTCCAGTCCCTGGGGACATGGCAGTCGGAGCAGACCACCCGTACCCCGGTGCGGTTCCTGTAGTGGACCGTCTGCTTGTACTCCTGGTAGACATTCTGCTCCATCTCATGACAGGAGATGCAGAAATCCATGGTGTTGGTGTACTCCATGAAGGTATTGAAGCCACCCCAGAAGATTACACCCCCCACACCACCAAGCAGCAGTATCGCAAGGAGTCTGCGTGGGGTTGGGTTCTTGCAGAATTGGGCAAAGAGTCTGCCCGACTGGGGTTTTGAGGCGGCCATGGTGGCCTATGATACCTACTCTTTCACTGCCAGTGTCTTGATATAGGTCACCATCTCCCAGATCTGCCGTTTCTTGAAGACCAGCTTGTAGCTGGGCATCGCGCTGCGCCCGGTCCGGATCTTCCAGAATAGATCCCCGGCAGGGTGGTGGTCTGCAGAGTGGGTTAGATTGGTCGGCTTGCCGCGGACGATTCCGGATGCAGCCGGGTTTCCGGTTCCGTCGTGCCCATGGCACTGGGTACAGAACTGGTTGAAGAGCTTCTTGCCGGCTGCAATGTTTTCCGGGCTGGGGGACATTGGGTTGGGGCGGGCTGCAGCCCCTGGGGGTGCGTTCCACGCCTTGGTGTGGTCATCACCACCATGGGCAAAGAGGGTGGTGGGGGCTGCGACTGCAGCCAGCGAGATGGATATTCCGGCAATGAGTGGTTTCAACATGGGTCTCCTCCTGACATTCTTCTTATTGAAATCCCATGCATGGTGTATGGACATGGGGATTGTTGTCAAGAAATCTATCGAGAAAAAATCTCCTCATCCATCCGTGGTCTTACTCTGCAACATAGAGGTTGAACATGTCGGGCTCGATACGGTAGGGGAACTGGAGGTTGAACTCCAGCTCAAAGGGCTTGCGGATGGGGCCGATATCGGCACCAAGCAGGATATCATCTGCCGAGGGGCGCAGAAAGCGCATGGTCTCCGGCTCCTCCTCGCTGTCGGGGATGACACGAACCATCCCCAATAGCTGGCGGGCGGCGTGGACCTCCTGGGTAAAGGAGTTGTAGAGGACAACCTGGGCACCACACTGGTCGGAGTAGAGAAACTCCACATGGTGGATGCCGTTGGGTGCCATGAAGAAGTCCCCACCATAGCGGGCATCATGGTCCGAGTGTTTGGAGATCAGTGGGGTCTTGCAGTATCGCTCCTCACCCACCCGATAGTCGCCACCACCGCCAACCCGCTCTGCATTCTCATCGACGGTAATACCGTGGAGGCAGGGGTCGGCAAGCAGGGCACCCGGTTCCGTGCGCCTCTCCCCCCCCAGTCCGATCACGATGGGCATCACGATCAGCAGTGCCATCAGCACCTGTATCATTGCTCCTCCCTCTCCCCTCAACAGCAGGTCTCAGCGTTGATAGTACCCCTATTGTGAGTCAGGAGTCCATCCGTCCGATGGCACAGCTGACAAAGGAGACCGCCTTCGCCTTGACATGTCCCAGCCCCTCAGTGCTCCCCTGTTTGGGGTAGCCGAGTGACAGCAGGGTCTCTGCAATGGCATCCTGCTGCCCCTCGACTGCTGAGGCGGCGGTTATGCGGCCATGCTCAATATCGACCTCAACCTGCTTGAGACCATGCGTCTCGACCAATCGCTTCCGGATGGTGTTGGCGCACCCGCCACACTTGATGTTCTCGACATCGATGGTGTATTCCATAATCCTGCTCCACTACAATGGTTTGATGGAGCACATTTTACTCTATCTGCTGGTTGGAGG
>CAZYJG010000111.1:0-3497 GCA_964647745.1 uncultured Piscirickettsiaceae bacterium | reverse complement strand
TTGCACGGTTGAACAATAATATGATCATCAACAATGAAGGAGGATCAATCAATGCAACTGAAAACGTTTGCAATTACGGCTCTTGCTGCTGCCTTTCTGGCTGGCTGTGCCGCACCACAACCTGCTGAGAAGGCTGCTGCAAAACCAGCTCCCAAGCCAGCACCACCCAAGGTCATCGCTGGTGCCTCTGGCCCAATGCTTGCCAGCACCTGTGAGGGGTGCCACGGCACAGATGGCAACAGTAATGGCCCAGCAACCCCATCCATTGCCGGCATGTCCGAGGACTACCTGACCGAGGCGATGGAGGAGTTCCGTGACGGAGACACCAAGTCCACCATTATGGGTCGTGTCGCCAAGGGCTACACCGATGATGAGATTGAGGCAATGTCCGTCTACTATTCAGAGCAGACCTATGTTGGTGCAGGACAGAGTACCGATGCTGGCACTGTTGCAACTGGCGAAAAGCTGCACAACAAGTACTGCGAGAAGTGCCACCATGACGGCGGCTCCGATGCATCGGATGACTCCGGTATTCTGGCTGGACAGTGGACTCCATACCTCCACTACACACTGACTGATTTTGCCAGTGGTGACCGTGCCATCAGCCGCAAGATGAAGAAGAAGATGGACCAGCTTCTTGCCGCAGAGGGACAGGCCGGGCTTGATGCCATCATCGCATACTACGGCAGCCAGAAATAAGGAGGAAAACAGACAATGAGCAAGAACAAGCAATTCAACCGTAGAGACTTCCTGAAGGTTTCAGGCGGCACACTGGGAGCCGCAGCTGCAGGCTTCTCTCTCTATACCCCATCTGCCACGGCTGCCAAGGCACGTGTTGTGGTTGTTGGTGGCGGCATGGGTGGTGCAACGGCTGCACGCTACATCAAGAAGGGTGACCCCTCCATCGATGTTACCCTGATCGAGGCCAATGCCACCTACCACACCTGCTTCATGAGTAACTTCGTGATTGCCGGTGAACGCAAGCTGGACTATCTGGCACATGGCTATGACGGCCTGGCCGCAGAGGGAATCAATGTGGTCAGTGACCGCGTCATTGATATCACCGATAACGCCGTGAAGACCGCGGGTGGTGGCAGCTACGGCTTTGACCGCTGCGTGGTCTCTCCCGGTGTCGACTTCAAGTTTGTCGAAGGCCACAACGAGGATGTTGCCAATACCAAGATCACTCACGCCTGGAAGGCGGGCCATCAGACCCAGCTGCTCCACGACCAGCTCACCTCCATGAAGGATGGCGGTACGGTCATTATTGGTGCACCACGCAACCCATTCCGCTGTCCTCCTGGACCCTATGAGCGTACCAGCCTGATTGCCGGATACCTCAAGAAGAACAAGCCAAAATCAAAGATCATTGTTCTCGATCCAAAGGACAAGTTCTCCAAGTTTGGCCTCTTTAACGAGGGGTGGAAGAACCATTACGGATACGGGACTGAAGACTCCCTGATTACCTGGGTCAAGGGTGCCGAGGGTGGCGCCATTGAAGAGGTAGACGCAGGAGGCATGTCCGTCGCTGCTGCTGTTGAGGACTTTGAAGGTGACGTGATCAACATCATTCCTGACCAGAAGGCAGGTGCCATTGCTGCTACCACCGGACTGACCGATGACTCCGGATGGTGTCCAGTCAACCTCCACACCTTTGAGTCTACGCTGCGCAAGAACATCCATGTAATTGGTGATGCCAGTGCAGCCAAGGGGATGCCGAAGTCAGGCTATGCCGCCTCTTCCGAGGCCAAGGTCTGTGCTGCCGGTATCGTTGCGCTGCTTAACGGTGAGGCTCCGGGAACACCAGCCTACGTCAACACCTGCTACAGCGTGATCTCCTTCGAGCCGAAGGATGGCATCTCGGTTGCGGCAATCTACAAGCTGCGTGAGGATGGCTCCAAGATCCAGAAGATGTCTGGCGGCCTGACTCCAAGCGGTGACAAGCGTAATGCTGCCAACCGTGCCCGTGAGGTCGACTATGCATTGAGCTGGTATGAGAATATCACCGCCAATACATTTGCCGACTAGGCAGGCTGCACCCACAAAAAACCCGGAAGGCAACTTCCGGGTTTTTTTGTGTCTGGAAGAAAAGGAGTGTTACCTATCCAGCTCCAGGTCCCACGGATAGGGGTAGGGATAACGCATCCCGTGCTCATCATACCCTCTCACCCGCATCTCAAACCGCTTGTGGAAGCGTCTTCTCTCTGCCGATGAACGCTCCTCCCAGCGCCTCTTCTTCTCCCTGAACGCCTTGTCTCGCTCCTCTTTTGCCTCATTCAGCCCGCCCCACCAGGCCACTGAACGCTGCTGCTGTTCACTGCGTGCCGCCAGCAACCTCTTCTCCCGCTGCTGACGCAACTCCTGCTGCTGCTCTCTCCAGAGCGCGAAACGGGCACGTGCCTGCTCGCGCTCCTCCATCACCTCACTCCAGAACTTTTTGCTCGCACTGGTCTCGAACTTTGCCGATACGGTTGCCGAGGCTGACAGCGAGGTCAGCAGTGCAGCCACAATAAACGGATATCTACTCATAAACTCCCCCTCTACTGATGTGGTCTCTATGCAACCAGTTGATAGGGCAGCCCCTGTTCCCTCTGCTCACCACAGAAACACTCCCTGACACTGGAGATCACCTGAAAGATCTCCGAATCCACCACCGAACAGTAGACCCGGTTGTGAACCCTGCGTGACTGCAGCACCCCCGCCTTGCGCATCACCTCAACATGTTGGGAGACGTTGCTCTGGGTGGTCCCTACCTCCTGCAGTATATCCGTTACAATCTTCTCCTCCCTTCCGATCACCCCAAGGATCTTGAGACGGGTTGGATGGCTGATGGCCTGCATCACTGCAGAGAGCCTGGCAAGATCATTCCCCTTTTCTGGCAGATCGAATTGATCCATGGTTTGATTCCCTCCTTCCAATGAAAGGAATATTCTATTGAACTGGAAAATATCCGCTATACGTAGAAATACGTATTTGCCAGCATCAAGCACTTTATGTAATACTAATTGGACGTCTGGCCCATGCCGGGTACAGTGATCACTGGTTTTTCCTGAAACTACTGTATAACGCAACCCCGGCATGGGCCCGACATCCTCCCCCCCCCGAACAGAAAAAAACCCGACTGAGTCGCCTCAGCCGGGTCCTTTCAGGAACTACTTCCCGTTTTAACTTACTGTGCAGCAGTTGGTGCAGCAGGTGCTGGTGCACGCGGGGCAACAGCAGGAGCTGGGTAGTAAGGAGCAGGAGCATATCCGTAACGAGGGGCATAGCCATAACCACCATAACGATAGTAGTCATCGTCATCATCGTTGTCCCACTCGTCCATCATCTCTTCCATCCAGTACATTGGAGTCCACTCTGGCCAATCATTATCATCATAACCATTGTCCCAGCCGTTGTTACTACCAAACCAACCGGCATTTGCAACACCTGTTGCCATCATAGCGGCAGCGGCGATAACTGAAAACGCAACTTTTTTCATGATCAATCTCCTGAAA
>CAZYJG010000110.1:0-3517 GCA_964647745.1 uncultured Piscirickettsiaceae bacterium | reverse complement strand
GCGCATAATGATCGAGGAAACGACCTCTGTCGTCAATCCACAAATCTCAACCAGCCGGTCGATTGTGATGGCCTCATGGCCAACTGCCTCCAGCACCCGGGCCATCTCGGGGTCCACGGCCTCGCTGCTGCTCCCTTCACCACCAGCCGGAAGCTGCCCCTCCAGCTGCTCCCGCATCAGATTGAGCATCCCACCAAGCTCCTCGACAATATCCTCGGTTGTCTCCACCAGCTTTGCCCCCTGACGAATCAGCAGATGGCTGCCCCGGGCCAGCGGGTTGTGGATGGAGCCGGGAATGGCAAAAACCTCCCGCCCCTGCTCCATCGACATGCGTGCCGTAATCAGTGAGCCGCTCTTGCGGGCGGCCTGCACCACCAGGGTACCCAGTGAGAGGCCGCTGATGATTCTGTTTCTGCGTGGAAAATTCTCGGCCCGTGGCTCAGTACCAATCGCAAACTCCGAGACAATGGCCCCCTCCCTGACGATCTCATGGGCAAGGTCACGGTTTCTCGCCGGATAGACCCGGTCCAGCCCGGTTCCTGTGACTGCAATCGTCTTGCCACGCTCCAGCGCACCCCGGTGTGCCTCGGTATCGATGCCGAGGGCCATCCCGCTGGTGATGACAAGCCCGGCCTGTGCCAGCCTGCTCGCAAAGTCGTGTGCCGTCTCTCTGCCCATGGTATCAGGATTCCGGCTGCCCACTACCCCCAGCTGCGGGAGCGACAGCACACCGGTCTGGCCGCGCACAAAGAGCAGGGGCGGAGGGTCTGGTATCTCCCTCAGCAGCAGGGGGTATGCCTCATCCTCAAGGGTCAGCAGATGGGCACCCTCCTCCTCAAGCCAGCGCAGGCTCTGTTCGATCGACCGGCTGCGCTGTGAGTCGGGCTGGGCAAGGAATTCGAGTGCCGGCTCCCTGAAGATTCCGGACTGCCTGCGTTGAGAGGTGCTGCTCTCGACCACCGCCTGTGGTGAGCCAAAATGGTCGAGCGCGCGTCTGAAGGTTGCCGGCCCCACTGTTGGGGCATGGTGAAGCATCAGCCATGCATCTACTCTATCCAATCTCTGCCTCCCACAATTAACCGCTGCCCTGCTGTTTACGATACCATTAACCTTTGTAACTGTTCATCTCACCTCTGAAATCTGGAGCAGTTACTGCAGTGGTGAATAGCTACCAACCTTTTGACATTATGACTGAAAAACAATGGCCCTGTTGGAAATCCTGAAACATCCGGACCCCCGTCTGCGCAACAAGAGCGTTCCTGTAGCTGCTGTGGATGACGAGGTTCGCAAGCTTGTGGATGACATGTTCGAGACCATGTACTTCGCACCGGGGATTGGTCTCGCCTCCATCCAGATCAACGACCCCCGCAGCATCGTGGTCATCGATATCTCGGAGGAGAAGAACCAGCCAGTCTGTCTGATCAACCCTGTCGTTACCAAATCGAGCGGTCACTCGGTGCATGAAGAGGGGTGTCTCTCTCTGCCGGGCATCTATGAAAATGTGGCCCGCGCTGAAGAGGTGACCATTGAGGCGCTTGATCGTGACGGGAAATCGATCGTGCTTGAGGCGGACGGGGTGCTTGCAATCTGCATCCAGCACGAACTGGAGCATCTGGAGGGGAAGCTGTTTGTCGACCACCTCTCGAGACTGAAACAGCAACGCATACGCAAGAAGCTGGAGAAGCAGCGCAGGGAGACGATGTAGTGCGCATTGTCTTTGCCGGCACCCCCGAGTTCTCGGTTGCCGCCCTGAATGCACTGCTCGACTCCTCCCATGAGGTGGTTGCCGTCTATACCCAGCCGGACCGCCGGGCGGGGCGCGGGAGAAAGGTAAAGGCAAGCCCGGTAAAGGCAAGGGCCCTGGAGGCCGGGATCCCGCTGTTCCAGCCTGTCACGCTGCGCGACCATGAAGAGCAGAAGCGGTTGCAATCCCTTCAGGCTGACCTGATGGTTGTGGTCGCCTATGGTCTGATCCTGCCGAGGGAGGTTCTGGATGCACCCCGTTTCGGCTGCCTCAATATCCACGCATCCCTGCTCCCCAGGTGGCGCGGCGCTGCACCCATACAGCGCGCCATCCTTGCCGGTGACAAGGAGTCCGGGGTCACCATCATGCAGATGGATGAGGGGCTGGATACCGGTGAGATGCTGCTGAAGGCATCCACCCCGATCCACCCGAGCGACAATGCACAGTCCCTCCATGATCGGCTGGCCCAGCTGGGTGCGGATGCACTGCTGGAGACCATCGGACTCATTGAGGGGAACAGGCTTCAGCCCCAGCCGCAACCTGAGGCTGGTGTCACCTATGCGGAAAAGCTCGACAAGGGCGAGGCGACCATCGACTGGGGCAAGAGTGCACAGCAGATTCTGCAGCAGATCAACGCCTTCAACCCGTGGCCGGTGGCCCAGACTGTCTGGGATGGAAAGAATATTCGCATCTGGAGTGCCGCGATGGTGGAGCCCTCCACCCCCATCCCGGCGGAGACTCTGCCCGGAGAGAGCGTTGAGGTCTCTGCAGAGGGGATCGATATCGCCACCTCCAGTGGCGTTCTGCGCATTCTCGAACTGCAGATGCCCGGAAAGCGCCCCATGGCCACTGCCGACTTCCTCAACGCCCGCCCCCAACTGAGGGAGAGCGGGCTGAAATTTACATCATGAGCAGACAGTGGAGCCCGCGTGCTGCTGCCGCAAAGGCGGTTGCCGGTGTCATCTCCCAGCATCGCTCTCTATCTGTAACCCTTCCCAACGCTATCCATCCCCTTGAACCGGCAGACCGTGCACTGGCACAGGAGATTGCCTATGGGGTACTGCGCCACTATTTCCAGCTGGCGGCAGTCAGCAGGAAGCTGCTGAAACGGCCGTTGAAGAAGAAGGATGGGGATCTGCAGGCACTGATCCTGGGTGGAATCTACCAGCTGCAGTTCACCCGCATCCCCCCCCATGCGGTCATTTCGGAGAGTGTGAATGCCACACAGGTCCTGAAGAAGGAGTGGGCCCGTGGTGTGGTCAACGCTGTACTGCGCCGCTTCCAGCGGGAGCAGAAAGAGCTGACTGAGAAAAATACCAACAGCAGTGCGGAACATAACCACCCAACATGGATCATCGACCACCTGCGTCAGAGCTGGCCCGACAGCTGGAGAGAGATCCTTCTGGGCAACAACCAGCGCCCGCCGATGGTACTGCGCATCAATCAACAAAAAAGCAGTCGCGAGGCATATCTGAGCAAGCTGGAGGGTGCTGGCATCGAGGCGAGCGCAGATCCGCTCAGCCCCGTTGCGGTTGTATTGGCAAAAGGGGTGCCGGTCTCGCAACTGCCCGGCTTTGAGGCCGGGGAGGTCTCGGTACAGGATAGCGCACCACAGCAGTCTGCCACTCTGCTGGATGCACAGGATGGTGAGAGGGTCCTCGATGCATGTGCTGCCCCCGGGGGGAAAACTGCCCACATCCTGGAACAGACCCCCAGGCTCGGGGAGCTGGTTGCGCTCGACAATGATGCCAGCCGTCTGGAACGGGTAGAGGA
>CAZYJG010000109.1:0-3531 GCA_964647745.1 uncultured Piscirickettsiaceae bacterium | reverse complement strand
GGGGCCCCGGAGGGGGTCTTTACCACGTTGATGATTCGTGCCTCACAGGTGCAGCGGGTGGTGGAGGACACACGCGTCCATGCGGTGACCCTGACCGGGAGTGAACCGGCGGGGCGTCAGGTGGCCGCAACGGCGGGCAGCAATCTGAAGAAGAGTGTACTGGAGCTGGGCGGGTCGGACGCCTTCATTGTGCTGGAGGATTGCGATCTGGAGGCAACGGTCAAGACCGCGGTGGCCTCGCGCTATCTCAATGGGGGACAGAGCTGTATCGCCGCCAAGCGCTTTATTGTGGTGGATGCGATTGCGGACCGTTTTGTTGCCGCCTTCAAGGGTGCGGTCGAGGCGCTGAGGCTGGGGGATCCGATGGATCCTGCCACCACGCTGGCACCGATGGCGCGAACCGATCTGCGGGATGAGCTCGACCAGCAGGTGCAGGAGAGCATTGAGGCGGGTGCAGAGGCGCTGACCGGTTGCCACCCCTCGGAGGCATCGCATGCCGGTTATGCCCCCTCGATTCTCGACCATGTAAGGCCGGGGATGCGTGCCTACCGGGAGGAGCTCTTTGGGCCGGTGGCGATCGTGATCCGCGTAACCGATGAGGCGGAGGCGATCCGCATTGCCAATGATAGCCCCTTTGGGCTGGGGGGCAGTGTCTGGACCACTGACCTGGAACGTGGGGAGCGGATTGCCCGTCAGATCCAGTCGGGTGCGGTCTTTGTGAATGGGATCGTCAAGAGTGATCCACGTCTCCCCTTTGGTGGAATCAAGAACTCCGGGTATGGGCGCGAGCTCTCAAGATTGGGGATGCACGAATTCGTCAATGCCAAGACGATCTGGATTGGTTAGCAGTCTCACTGGTGGAGCCAGAGCCTCCGCAGCGGTTTGATTCCAGCTCCCATTAACAGGATTCCGCAGAGGGCGGAGAACCACTCCGGGAAGAGCTCGGTGATCTCTGCCTGCCGGATCTGCTCCATCAACCCCATTGCCGTTGCGATCTCATCCAGCAGCAGCCCCACCCCCACCGCGCTGATGGCAATCCCCCCCAGATAGGCGATTACGGTGTTACGACCAAACTCCTTGTGAACCACCCCCAGGGTGGAGAGGTTGGTGGCGGGGCCCGAGAGCATAAAGACCAGCACTGCACCGGGTGAGACCCCGGCCATCAGCAGTGCCGCAGCCAGTGGGGTGGAGGCGGTGGCACAGATGTAGATGGGGATTCCGGCCAGCAGCATCACCACCATGGCGGGAAGGCCGCTCCCCCACTGCGCCAGCAGCATGGGTGGGAAGAGGGTCATCACCACACCGGCCACCAGCAGACCAACCAGCAGCCAGCCAAAGATCCCATCGAGGATATCGGTAACGGCATAGTGGAGTGCACTTCTGAGTCGCGGGAGAAAGGGGGTGGTTGGATCAGCTGGGGGCGTTGCAGTACAGCAGCCCTCCCCACGGTTCTCACCAGTGTCAGTCTGCATCTCTGCCCCACTGGTGATGGGGATGCCGATTCCCGGAGGGGGCTGCAGGGTGGTGCGTCCCTCGGGGATCAGCAGGGTGAGAGCGCCGGCCACAATCCCGGTGAGGATGGCGGCGATGGGGCGCACAATCGCCATCCAGGGGCCCAGCAGGGCGTAGGTCACGCTGACCGAGTCGACCCCGGTCTCCGGGGTGGCAATCAGAAAGGAGACGGTGGCGCTACGCGAGGCACCACTGCGGCGGATTCCAAGCGCTGCCGGGATCACACCGCAGGAGCAGAGTGGCAGCGGTGCACCGACGATTGCGGCCCGAACCACCGGAAAGAATCCCTCTCCACCGAGCCAGCGCTGGATCATCCGCTCTGGAATCCAGGCGTGAACGAGCGCCGCCAGCAAGAGGCCAAACAGCAGCCATGGGGCGGCTGAGAGGTAGAGCTCCAGCGTATTTTGAAGGAAATCCATCCAAGTGATTATGTCACTGAGGGTTGCTGTAGATCCAGTGATGGAAGTCCAGAGAAGAGATGGCTCCTGGCTGAGGAGCCGTTTAGAATGGTCGGATGAGTGGAGAGATCGAGAAACTGCTGGAGATCATGCGTGCCCTGCGCGACCCGGAGCAGGGTTGTCCATGGGATCGTGAGCAGGACTACCGGACCATCGTCCCCCATACCCTGGAGGAGGCCTACGAGGTGGCCGATGCGATTGAGCGCGATGATCTGGAGGAGCTGCGCGGGGAGTTGGGGGATCTGCTGTTTCAGATCGTCTTTTATGCGCAGATTGCCACCGAGGAGGGGCGCTTTACCTTCGCTGAGGTGGTCCACTCCATCAATGAGAAGCTGATTCGGCGCCATCCCCATGTCTTCGACGATGCAACGGTTGAGGATGCGGAGTCGCAGAGCGAGGCCTGGGAGCAACTGAAGTCGGAGGAGCGCAGGGCAAAAGGGGAGACAACAGCGAGCGTGCTCGATGGGGTGCTGACCTCACTGCCCGCACTGACCCGCGCAGCCAAGATCCAGCGCAGGGCGGCGCGAGTCGGTTTTGACTGGCCAGAGATGGGTGGGGTGCTGGACAAGGTGGAGGAGGAGTTTGCCGAGCTGCGGGCAGAGCTGGAGGCAGGGTCGATCCAGCAGAATCGGGTGGAGGAGGAGCTGGGGGATCTGCTCTTCTCGATGGTCAACCTCGCTCGCCATCTGGGGCTCGATGGGGAGGGGGTTCTGAGAAGGGCGACAACCAAGTTCGAGCAACGTTTCCGTGCGATGGAGCAGCAGCTTGCGGCCGGTGAGGCGGCGCTCAGCCAGCTCTCGATCGAGCAGATGGAGCGGGCGTGGCAACGGGTGAAAAACGACTACTAGTTCGGGGCCTCCCAGCCCAGAACAATCCCCTCATCAAACCAGACAAAGCTATGGAGCTTGGAGGTGGGGTGGTAGTACCAGGTGTTGAAGATGGAGCTCTCCTTGCGGTCGGGCATCCCCAGGATGACGCGAACCTCCCGCTCACTCATCTCCTTCTGGATCCGTTGCCAGAGAGCGGTATCCTTCCAGCGGTTCTGTCCGGATACCTCGTTGATCCGGGTCTCCAGTTCGACAACCCGCTTCTCCAGTGCAGTGATGCGCTCCAGCAGGTCGGTTTCGGTTGCAAACGCTGAACCTTGAATCAGCAGGAGAGCACCAAGCAGTAGTGGTTGGATTCTCATGGGGAGATTCTATCTCTTTGTGTTCTTGGGGGCTGGAATCGAGAAGCTGGGCATTCCGGGGAGGTTGAGGTCGAGCAAATTAGGGATCTCCTCCTCCGCTTCCGGGGCGATCAGCCCCTCACCCTGCAGGTCATACTGGTACCCCTCGGGCAGGTTGTACTGGTGCTCCACATCCGGGGTGACCAGGGAGCCTCCCGCCTTCTCCTTCTCTTTCCACCCCAGACGATAGTGGTCACCCACCTCGCCCTTGGCCAGGGTCTCCGGGAGTACCTTGATGGCGGCGACAGGTAGTGGGCAGGCGTGCTCACACTTGCCACAGCCGGTACAGGCATCGGAGTGGACGGTTGGAACAAAGATGGTATGGCGCTTTGT
>CAZYJG010000108.1:0-3589 GCA_964647745.1 uncultured Piscirickettsiaceae bacterium | reverse complement strand
CTATGGGTGCTTCTGCCGGTAGTGACGGTGGTGCTGCAGGCGCTCTTCCCGGAGGAGAATATCTGGGCCCATCTGCTGGAGACCACGCTGCCGCGCTATCTGCAGAGCTCGTTGTTGCTGATGGTTGGGGTCGGGGTGGGCAGTGCGCTGCTCGGGGTCTCGACCGCCTGGCTGGTGACCCACTATGAGTTCCCGGGGCGCCGAATCTTTCAGTGGGCGCTGCTGTTGCCGTTTGCCTTTCCCGCCTATCTGCTGGCCTACCTCTATACCGATCTGCTGCAGTACGCTGGCCCGGTTCAGGGGTATCTGAGAGCGCTATTCGAGTGGCGCTACAAGTCGGACTACTGGTTTCCGGAGATCCGTTCGATGGGTGGGGCGATGGCGATGTTTACCCTCACCCTCTACCCCTATGTCTATCTGCTGGCACGTGCATCCTTTCTGGAGCAGTCTGACCGGCCGGGAAATCTGAGTCGTCTCCTGGGGTGTGGCCCCTGGGGGAGTTTCTTTCGGGTTTCGCTGCCGGCGGCACGCCCGGCCATTGCGGTTGGCCTCTCACTGGTCCTGATGGAGACGCTGAATGATTTTGGTACTGTTGACTTTTTTGCGGTCGAGACCATGACCACCGGGATCTTTGATATCTGGCTCAATCGCAATAATGTGGGGGGGGCAGCCCAGATCGCTACCCTGTTGATGGGGATGGTTCTGCTGCTGATTCTGATGGAGCAGATGAGTCGTCGTCACCAGCGTCAGTATCAGGAGGGGGATAGCCGGAAACGGATTGAGCGGAAGAGGGTTAGTGTCGGCAGGAGTCGGTTGATCCTGCTGCTGGTGACCCTGCCGGTCCTTCTTGGGTTTCTGGTCCCCTTTGCGGTTCTGCTCCGTTATGCGTGGGGTACTGCTGGCCAATACTGGAATCCGCAAACCATGGAGTATGGGTTGAACAGTCTGTTAGTGGCCAGCGGCGCAGCCATACTGACCGTTACGGTTGGCCTGTTGATCACCTACGCCAAGCGCCAGCAGCGGCGTGGCGGCGTGGCGATTGCGCACCGTCTGGCGGGAGTAGGTTATGCCATGCCGGGGGCGGTACTGGCTGTTGGTGTGGTCCTCTTCTTTGGCTGGGTGGATCGAGGGGTGAATGGTTGGTTGCAGTCATGGTTTGGCTATACACCGGGCCTCATTTTCAGTGGAACACTCTTCGCACTGCTGTTTGCCTATGTGGTCCGCTTTCTTGCAGTGGCAACCGGGGGGCTTGATGCCAGCCTGGGAAAGATCAGGCCATCCATGGACCATGCGGCCCGCTCTCTGGGAGAGGGCTCCCTCTCCCTGGTCTGGAGAGTACACCTTCCAATGATCCGCAGCGGGATGGTAACAGCGGCGCTCATCGTCTTTGTCGATGTAATGAAGGAGCTTCCGGCAACGTTGCTGTTGCGCCCCTTCAATTTCGAGACCCTGGCGACCCATGTCTACTACTTTGCATCAGATGAGATGCTGCGTGAGTCCTCGATTGCTGCATTGATGATTGTCTTGGTGGGGCTGGGGCCGGTGATTCTGCTGAGCCGGACGATCACCAGCCATCGGGAGTGATTTATCCAGGAATCGTTACAAATATTTTGGTAGTCCTGTACTGCGGCCGTCTGTGGGCAGGGATGCACACAGCCGAGTGATACATGGATGTGCTTGAACGTGCCGCAGACAGGAACTACCAAAACATTTGTGATCGTTGATAACAGGCTGTTAAGGAGTAACGAATGCGTTCAGAAAAGCGGCAACAGGATCAGATCCTGAAAGTCGAAAACCTCTCCTGTGACTACGGCGAGCACGCCGTCCTGAAGGGGGTCGATCTTACCCTAAGGGGCGGTCAGCTTTCTGCCCTGCTGGGGCCGAGTGGTTGCGGGAAGAGTACGCTACTCAATGTGGTTGCGGGGTTTCATGAGGTGAAGGGAGGAGAGGTCTGGCTGGGTCAGGATATTGCCTCATCCCCTGAGCGCATGCTCCCCCCGGAGAGTCGCAATATCGGTATGATCTTTCAGGATTACGCCCTCTTCCCCCACCTCTCAGTCCTGAAAAATGTCACCTTCGGGATTCGTGAGCGATCAAGAGGGGAGGCCAACCGGGAGGCGATAGAGTGGCTGGAGCTGGTTCGAATGGAGGGTTTTGGGGATCGCTACCCCCATGAGCTCTCGGGTGGTCAACAGCAGCGGGTTGCGCTGGCCCGGGCACTGGCAGCCCGACCCTCGCTACTGCTGATGGATGAACCCTTCTCCAATCTGGACAGTGATCTGCGCCGGCAACTGGTACGGGAGATTCGAGACCTGCTGAAGGAGCGGGGGGTTGCCGCCATTCTGGTGACGCATGATCAGGAGGAGGCCTTTCTCTTTGGTGAAGAGGTGGGATTGATGAACCAGGGGGTGCTCCAGCAGTGGGGAACACCGGAGAGGATCTACACAGCCCCGGTGAATCGTTGGGTGGCCAACTTTGTTGGGGGTGGAAGCTGGATCCCGGGGAGGGTTCTGGATAACGGCCGGGTCGAGACCTCTGTTGGGGTGTTTCCTTATTCCAGTAGCGGGACCATCGCCCCGGGAGGACGCAGGGTTGAGGTTCTCTTCAGGCCCCATGAGATACGGCTGGAGCAGGCAGAGTCCTCAGAGGATGGGTCCTGCCGTGTGGTACAGAGTGAGTTTTCCGGCCAGGAGATGCACTATCTGGTGGAATCTCCCGGATCGGATCAGATACGGGTCTCGATGGAGGGGCTCTCCCGGTTTCATGTTGGCGACGCTGTCAGGCTTCTGTTTCAGGAAGAGAGCCCGATTGTCTTTCAGCCGGATTGAGCTGCGGCTTGCCTTTTCTCAACGCCCTTCGGTGGTGCAGGGGTGATGTGGGTTGTAAGCCAGGAAAATATTGTATGATGAGCCATATTGCACAGGTCTATTGCGAAGGAGCGTGGAGTGAACAGAAGAGACTGGATATGGATGATGCCACTGGTGTTGATGGTGTCAGGATGTACATCGCTGGGGCAGAAGGGCGCTGTCGATAAGCCCGAAAGCACAACGGAAGCAGTCGAGGCTGTAGAGAGCAAGCCGGCTGAAACAGTAGAGGAGCGGGCGCAGAGTGGAGAGGCCGAGGCCCAATTCCAGCTTGGAATGGATGCGGTAGTACAAGAGATGGAGAGTGCTGCCTCGGCAGATCACGCCGTTTCCGAGGCTGTGTCAGAGGATAAGGCAGAGGCTGGAGCAGAGGAGGGGTCAGAGCACTGGCTGCGCAAGTCGGCAGAACAGGGGCATGTGGAGGCGCAGACCGAATTGGGAATACTCTACATGATGCAAGAGAGGAGTGAGGCAGAGAAGTGGCTGCTGCTGGCCGCGCAACAGGGTTCAACAGTTGCCCAGGGTGCACTGGGCGAGATGTATCGGTCGGGTATTGGGGTTCCGGTGGATGAGGAGAAGAGCGCTTACTGGTTTCAGCAGGCGGACCAATAGTTGAGTTCAACTCAGTATCAATAACCTCAAAAGTATTGGCAGCTCAGGACTCAATATCATTAACCTAAGGATTTTGGTCTCCAGACCCAGAGGTGTTGGCGGCATGGATGCTG
>CAZYJG010000107.1:0-3725 GCA_964647745.1 uncultured Piscirickettsiaceae bacterium | reverse complement strand
GCAACTCACTCATGACCTGGCGAATATGCTCCTTGGCCGCAATGAAGTGGACCTCATCATCCACCTCGATGATGGTCTCCTTCTTTGGCAGGATTGGACGCCCCTTGCGGAAGATAGCGACAAAGCGCATATCGACATCAGGCATGTGCTCACGAATGGTCTCCAGCTCATGACCAACCAGTGGTCCGCCATAGTAGGCACGCACCGTTACCAGTTGGACCTTTCCATCGGCAAAATCCAGCACCTGCAGTGAGCCGGGAAGCTCGATCAGTCTCCGAATGTAGTCGGTGACCACCTGCTCCGGGCTGATGAGCATGTCAACAGTTGCCCCTTCATGGTCAAACAGCTCCGCCCGCTCCAGATACTCCGGGGCCTGGACACGGGCAATCTTGTTGGGGGTGCCGAAGAGGGTGGAGGCAACCTGACAGGCAACAATATTGACCTCGTCACAGTCGGTCACTGCCAGCATCATCTCTGCACTCTCTGCCCCCGCCTGTGCCAGCACCTTGGGATGTGAGGCATGACCTGCAACGGTTCGGATATCAAGACGGTCCTGTAGTGACTGCAGCCGTTCGATATCGGAATCAACGACGGTTACATCGTTCGACTCACCGGCCAGGTTCTCGGCAACAGAGGCTCCAACCTGACCGGCACCAAGGATGATGATGTTCACTCTGCCTCTCTCCTCCTATTTTGCTGGAAGATTCTTTGGATCAATTCCCAGACTCTTCATCTTTCGATAGAGGTTGGTCCGCTCTACCCCGGCACGCTCTGCGGTTTGTGAGACATTGCCATGGGTCTCAATCAGATGGTGCAGCAGGTAGTCATGCTCAAAGCGTTCACGTGCGGCCTTCAGGGGAAGGCTGAACGCGGATCGCTCCGGCAGGGATGATACTCCTTTATCAAGCACCTTCATCGCAAGCATTGGTGCAACCTCATCCTGGCCAATCTCTCCCTCACCGCCCATCACCAGCAGTCGCTGTACCAGGGTTTTCAGCTCGAGTACATTTCCTGGCCAACGGTACTGCCGCAGCAGATTGAGTGCAGCCATCGAGAAGGTGCGGTAGGGGTACCCCTGCTGTCGACTGAAGTGGTCCACATAGTAGTTGAGCAGATCCAGAATATCGTCTGGCCGTTCACGCAGGGGCGGGATCTGTAGCGGCATGCCGTTGAGGTGGAAATAGAGGTCCTCCCTGAAACGGCCGGCAGCCACCTCATCCACCAGGCTTTTCTGGGTCGAGGCGATAATCCTGAACTGGGGACGGATCGGTTCGCTGCCTCCCACACGCAGAAAACTGCCCGCCTCCAGGGCGCCCATCAGCCGGGCCTGTGTGCTGGGGTCCATCTCGCCCACCTCTTCCAGAAACAGCGTGCCGCTGTTGGCCTGCTCAAGGCGACCATAGTGGATCTGATCGCCATCCTCCTTGCCGAAGAGCTCGATATTGGTGTTTTCCGAGGCGACAGAACCTGCCGGTACCACCACAAAGGGGCCACTCTGTTGGGGACCGTGCTGGTGGATAAAGCGGGCAAACAGCTTCTTCCCTGAGCCGGACTCGCCACTGATGAGTGCCGGCATCTGGAGCTGTGCGATACGCTCTGCATTGCTCCTGGTCTGCGCAAGCAGCGCACTTTTTCCGGTAGGTTCGGAGATGGGGGTCAGGGCACCCTGCTGGAGAGAGATATTCTCCTGCTTGAGTTTCGATGCCTTGAGGGCATTGTTGAGGGTCAGCAGCAGCTTGGCCAGTGAGAGGGGTTTTTCCAGAAAGTCATAGGCCCCGAGGCGGGTTGCCTCGACAGCGGTCTCTACCGTGCCATGGCCCGACATCATGATAATGGGGAGATCCTCTGCATCCTCACTGCTGCTCCACTCCTTGAGCAGTGTGATGCCGTCAACATCGGGCATCCAGATATCCAGCAGGATCAGATCAGGCCTGCGGTTGTGCCGGGCACTCCGTGCCGAGGCGCCATCCTCTGCAGTCTCAACCTCAAAACCCTCGTCTTCAAGAATCTCCTGGACGGTATTGCGGATTTCGGGCTCATCATCAACTACGAGGACATAGGGCTTCATCGCTGTCCTCCATGTCGGTTGGGCAATATCAGTTCGAAACAGCTCCCCTTGCTGGAGCTGGTCAGGGAGATCTCCCCAAGATGCTCGTCAACCATCCGTTTCACAATAGCCAGCCCCAATCCGGTCCCTTTTGGTTTTGTAGTGGCGTAGGGCTCAAAGATCTTTGCCCGCAGCTCATCATCCACACCCTCTCCATTATCGCAGATTTTGATCTGCAGGGTCTGTTCCACGGTTCTCGCAGAGATCGAGACATCGGCAGTAGACGCCTCACCGCCTGACTCCAGGCCATTCTTGATCAGGTTGTTGAGGATCTGGCGCAGACGATCCGCATCCCCCTCAATATCGGAGAGGGCCCCCTCGATCTGGAGCTCTATGTGGTCGGGATACTGTGCACGATAGAGCTCAGCAACCTCCTCAAGCAGGGGGGCAGGGTTAAAGGAGGCTATCTGGAGTTTTGGGGCGCGGGCAAAATCGGAAAATGCCTGGACCATCCGCTTCAGCGTATCGACCTGCTGCACAATGGTGCTGGTTGCGCGGTCCAGTACAGCACCATCCTCCTCTCCCATCTTGGGAAGATAGCGGTGACGCAGGCGGTCGGCAGAGAGCTGAATCGGGGTGAGCGGATTCTTGATCTCATGGGCCAGCCTGCGTGCAACCTCGCTCCAGGCAGCGTTTTTCTGTGCCGAGATCAGATCGGTCACATCATCAAAGACAATCACAAACCCCTGCAGCCGCTCCTTCTCAATCAGGCAGCTGCCCCGGCAGAAGAGATGTCTGGCCCCTTGAGAGGTGGTAATGGTGAGCGACTCCGACCACTCCCGTTCTCCCGCTTGGATATGGCTGCGCAGTGCATCTGCCAGCGGCAGTATATGGGGGTGGTGTTGAGAGATCACCCCGATCGGGATGCCCGGCGTGGGTGCAATCTTGCTGTCCAGAATGTTGCAGGCGGCTGTATTGACCCGCTCCAGCCGGCGCTGCGAGTCGAGTACGATGACCCCTGAAGATAGGTGGGAGAGGATCCCCTCCAGGCGCGTATTCTGGCGCTCGACGAGCTGCTGGCTCTGTTGCAGGTTGTTGTGTGTATGGTCCAGGTTCAGCATCATGTCATTGAAGGAGTGGACCAGGAACCCCAGATCATCATTCGAGATATGGGAGATGGGCTGATTATAGACCCCCGCAGCAACAGCCCGCGTCCCCTTTGCAAGCTCGTGGATGGGTGCGGTCAACCTGCGGGTGGAGTAGAAGGCAAACCAGAGCGCACTCAACAAGGAGAGAAGCAGCAGCAGGACAAATGCGATGTTGTGTACGGTATTGCGCTGAGTCTCGAGATAGAGGCGCTTCTTGTTGCGCATCACCGCATCATTGATCTTCTCCTGGCCAATCTCCAGCTGCTTGGGAATGTTGTAGTAGGTGGAGAGGATGCGGCTCTCCCCCCCCTCTGCATGGTAGTTGTGGACGGGAATGACAACCCGGAGGATCTGATCCAGGTCCTCATGCCCCTCAACCTTGTGGTAGTCCAGCCCCTGCTGGATCTGGCTGACAATCAGTGTATCCAGCGGTTTCGGCACCAGCTCCGGCTCGGAGAGCAGGCTGCTGAATCCAATCTGGTTTCCGGAAAAATCATAGAGCACCATCTCCATCGCCTTGCTCTCTTCAC
>CAZYJG010000106.1:0-3732 GCA_964647745.1 uncultured Piscirickettsiaceae bacterium | reverse complement strand
ACCAGCTTGTGCTGCCAAAGACGCTTGGATTCAGCGACAGCTACAAGTGTGGATTCCGCGCCAACAGCCCGGTGCTGACCTGTCAGGATCCGGTCCATATCTTCAACCTCAATGTGCAGACGGGACGTGCCTCCCACAGCAAGACCTATGGCTGGATGGATCCCTACGCACGCCCGGATCCGATGTTTGTCTCTGCGCTGGTCTGCAGGGTGCAGTAAAACCGGATCTCCCGGCAACCGGCCGGATCAGGCGATCTGTTCGGTCTGGTAGCGCTCGACCCGGATGGTGTCGGACCAGTAACCCTCCGGCAGCCCGGCTTTCTGTTTCAGATGGCTGAGAAAGAGCCTGGGTGATGGAAGCTGTTCCCAGACAGAGGGGAGAAAGGTGCCGCGGTGTCCGCGATCCGAGAGGATCAATCCATCCACTCCGGGCCGGATCTGGTTGAGCAGATCCTCCTCCGAGCTAAACTGCATTGGAGTTGCCGGGGTCAGCAGTGAGATCTTGATGGTTGTCCGCGGATACTCGCTCTCCGAGAGTGGCGGGAAGCGGGGATCCTGAAAGGCGGCCGCATAGCCATTGGCAACCAGATCCTCGGCCAGTGGGCGGTGTGCCTCCAGTGAGCCGATACAGCCACGCAGCTGGTGGCCGGTCTCCAGGGTGACAAAACAGGCCCCCGGCTCCTGTAGTGTTGAGGAAAGCCCCTCCAACTCTACCGCTGCAGGTGAGCCATGGTGGAGCCCATGCTCGATTGAGGAGCGGACAAGCTCCAACATAATCTTTGCAGTCTCGGGATCCGTCTGGCTCATGGGTTCTCCTCCTGTGCTTCAGAGAAGAGGTAGGCCCCATAGCCCACTACCCGCCCCTTGTCACCGGCTGTGTCCCCGGAGTTCCTCAGATCAATGGTCTTTCCATGGAGGGATTTCTTGCGTGCAAGGTGGAGCAGGCCGCTGATTGGCATCCGCCCACAGGCATCCTCGTAGTGGATGGCACCACCATTCAGTGCCTCAATGGCGAGTGAGGTCTTGCTGTCGAGCGCCTGGGCATCCTGGTAACGCTGGTAGTGGCTGAGGTCGGAGCTGATGACAATCAGGGTCTCGATGCCGCCCCAGACCCGCTCCAGCACCTCGGCAACAGAGGGTGCATCCGCTTGTCCAACCACAAGCGGTAGTAGAGAGAAGTCACCCAGTGTCTCCTGCAGGAAGGGGATCTGTACCTCAAGGCTGTGTTCCAGCTGGTGGGCCTCATCCACAATATGTACCTGTGGCAGATTGGCAATCAGCTGCAGTGCCTCCTGGTTGATGGGAACCCTGCCCAACGGTGTCTCAAAAAAATCTGCACTGGAGGCGGCAACCCCCTGGAAGGCAACATGGTGCGAGGGGCCCAGCAGAACCACCCGCTGGATCACATCCCGCAGTGGGTGCAGTGCCCGATAGGCGGATCCGGCAATGGGTCCGGAGTAGATGTAGCCTGCGTGTGGGACAATGATCGCCTTGGGGGTTATCGAGGTGGGTTTTCCGTTGACCAGAAAATCCTGCACCATGTGGCTCAACTCTGCAGGGTCTGCAGGGTAAAAGGTGCCGGCAACTGCAGCTTCTCGGATCACTGGTGGAGCTCTTCTCTATCGTCTATAGTTATGAGTATAGCACCCGAAAACGGCAAATCACGTGACTGCGCAACCGATCGAGGAGTACCCAACCACCTACTGGCATGATCTGGGGGGCGGCAAGGTGCAGTGTGATCTCTGCCCCCGCGAGTGCAAGCTGAAGGAGGGGCAGCGCGGCCTCTGCTTTGTACGCATGGCCAGCAAGGGGGCGGTGGTGCTCACCACCTATGGCCGCTCCAGCGGTTTTGTGGTGGACCCGATCGAGAAGAAGCCTCTCAACCACTTTCTGCCGGGTAGTGCGATCCTCTCCTTCGGGACTGCGGGCTGCAACCTCACCTGCAAGTTCTGTCAGAACTGGGACATGAGCAAGGCGAGAAGGATGGATCTGTTGCAGACCACCGCCTCGCCGGAGATGATCGCGAGGGCGGCCAAGTCACTGGGGTGTCGCAGTGTCGCCTATACCTACAATGATCCGGTGATCTTCCTTGAGTATGCGGTCGATGTGGCCCGCGCCTGCCGCAAGGAGGGGATTCGCTCAGTCGCCGTCACTGCGGGTTATATCCATGGGGCAGCACGCGAGGACTTCTTTCGGGAGATGGATGCAGCCAATGTGGATCTGAAGGGGTTTTCCGATGACTTCTACCACAAGCTCTGTACCGGGGCCCTGCAGCCGGTACTCGATACCCTGGTCTACCTCAAGGAGAAGACCTCAGTCTGGTTTGAGCTGACCACCCTGCTGATCCCGGGAAAGAATGATAGCGAGGGGGAGCTGGATGTGATGACACGCTGGATTGTCGACCACCTCGGTCCGGAGGTACCGATCCACTTCACCGCATTCCATCCCGACTACAAGATGATGGACATTCCGCCCACTCCCCAATCCACCCTGACCCGGGCACGCGAGATTGCCCTCAACAACGGTATATACCACGCCTATACTGGCAATGTGCATGACAAAAAGGGGGAGAGCACCTACTGCCACAACTGTGGGGAGATGCTGATCGGCCGGGACTGGTATGATCTTTCGGAGTGGAATCTGACCGACCAGGGTGACTGTACCCGCTGTGGGGCCCGTTGTGCCGGGGTCTTTGATGGTCCGGCAGGCAGTTGGGGGTCACGGCGACTGCCGGTGCAGATGGCGAATTTCAGATAGGGGAGAGGAGATAGAGATGCATGACAGAATTGTCCAGCTTCTGGACCGGATTGTGGAGTTGCAAAAGGATCTGGAGGATGAGCTGGAGCAGAGGCAGGCAGAGTTTCGCTACCACTTTGAACGAAGGCGGATCCGCTTCGAGAAGGAGGTCCTGGAGTCGCAGCGCAAGTTCAAGATTGGTCTGTTTCAGTTTATCCGCAAGGCGAGAATCACCTCGCTGCTCTCCATTCCGGTGATCTACGGGCTTGCCATCCCGCTGCTGATTGTCGACCTCTCGGTGACTGTCTATCAGTGGATCTGTTTCACCCTCTGGAGGATGGAGCGGGTTCGACGTCGAGACTATCTGGTGCTGGACCGTGGCCAGCTCGCCTACCTGAATCTGATCGAGAAGCTGAACTGTCTCTACTGCAGTTATGCCAACGGGCTCGCGGCCTACATTCGTGAGGTGGCCAGTCGAACGGAGCAGTACTGGTGCCCGATCAAGCATGCCAGGAGGGTGAACCAGCCCCACCCGCGCTACTGGCACTACAGTGATTTCGGTGATGCGGAGGGGTACCGTTCGGCCCTCTCTGGCTTCAGGGATGAGTTGAGGTGAACAAAATGTTCAGTTCATGGTGGTGCGGTAGGGTTAATTTTGAACAGAATGGACTAACCATCTTGGGTTATGGAAAATTCATGGTTGTTAATAGCTGATTAATATCAGTCAGTTAATAAAATGCATTCGGGGAGAAAAGTTGGCATAAGAGTTGCTGAGGATAGATGGAGGATTGCTTATACATGAGTATGGAGATGGACCCCTACGATCAACTAGAAGACCAACATCGCGAGATCAACCAGCAGCTGGATCGCTTCACGGCAGAGCTGAGTGCAGGTACCGATTTTGATCCGGTTGCAGTCATCAAGCAGCTGGAGGATTTCTCAACGCTCCTCTTCTCGCACTTTACCCTTGAGGAGCGGATCTTCTCCCAGATGATCC
>CAZYJG010000105.1:0-3789 GCA_964647745.1 uncultured Piscirickettsiaceae bacterium | reverse complement strand
TTGCACGTCAGCTTGGAATCTCTGATGGTACCGTCAAGGTACACATGAAGCATATTCTGAAAAAACTGCAGCTTAAGACACGTGTAGAGGCAGCAATATGGGCTATTAAAAACCTGGATACTCAGTAACCTCATCTTGATAGAAGGGGTTCTTCTCCCGTATTGTTCCGACCGCCATCGCAATAGAGAGCAGGATAATCGCATTGATAAAGACCGGAACTACCATAAAGGCATAACCCAATGTCTCAATCTGTGGAGTGCCAATTGCAGCTGTAACAGCTGTTGCCCCACCCGGGGGATGCATGCAACGAAATGTATGCATCAATACCATTGCAACAGCGATAGCAATCGATGATGAGAGTAGAGGGCTCTCAACCAATAACAGACAACTTATTCCAACAAAGGCAGAGACAAGATGGCCACCAACCAGATTCCAGGGTTGGGAGACGGGGCTGTGTGGCAAGGCAAAGATCAACATGGCAGAGGCACCCGTAGAGGCAAGAATCATCGGGATATGATCTTCTTCAAGAATGGTATAGCTCAGGAAAGAGGCCATCAGGGTTGCGCTAAAGGCCCCCACCACCGAGAAGACTGCCTCCCGGTTACTCATCCCACACATCATCTGCCCACCCCCTGTTATTGCCTTGGTTCAGCATTAGTACCTTGCCCGGTAAATCCCCCGCAATTAAGGCGAGCATAAATTGTCGAGAACAAGGCGCGAAAATGCAGGAATATGCGTATATTTCAAGTTTTCGCAACGCAGTTATCGGCGATTTAGGCCGTTTTAATTGCGGGGGGATTTACCGGGCGAGGTACTAGTGCAGTTTCTGATAGTAACCATCCTCCTGCAAGAAACGTCTTGCCTCATCCGGATCCAACTCCTCTATGGGTCGCGCAAGATGATAGGCGGGCTGCAATGGATCCTTGCTCAATGATACCGTACCAGAATCCACCAGACGCTCCGTTACAGAGAGGACTGTACTTTCCAGCTCGTCCGGTGGTTCTCCACGGTACTGTTCTTCAAGATAGACGATCAGTTCGTTAATTGTATGCTGTCCATCTGCGAGCAAAAACACCGTAGCCAACCATGGCTCAAGCGTAACGGTCTGTTGTGGATCTCGCTTGTCAACCAGCGCAATCTCACCATTACCACCAGTTAATCTCGTATATGCATTATTCCGGCAGAAATAGTGGCCCGGATCGATTTTCGACTCTTCAGACATTATTCACTGCCAAGGCTCTAGATCCAGCCATTCAGCCTTGCCGCATGTGCGGTCAGAAGAACAACCACGGTATAGATCACCACGTTCTGCAAAAGGGTCAATGCCATCATCCGCCCCAGACTCTTCTCCAGCTCTTGGGTTGCCACTCGCCGTTCCCGCTCTGGCAGCGCATCAACAGCAGCATATTTCTCCTTTCGAATCCGGACCTGATCCACCGCCTGAGTCATGCAGACTACCAGGACCGCCACTCCTACCCGTTCTGCTGTCGGCAGGAAAAAGTAGGCCCCCAACCACCCCATCAGGGCATGCATCATTAAATTCCAGACCATCACTGAACTCCTGACAATAATCAACACAGTCTGAAGAGTGCTCCCCATGGAGTCAATACCACTATCGTTGTACCCCATCTACCCCATTGTAATGGGGGAGATAGTGGCGATAGGATTCGCAATATATTTTCTATATCTGTAACCAACAATGAAAATTTCAAAAGATCGGGTTGTCACAATCGAATACAAGATGGTTGATGAGAGAGGTGAGGTGATTGATAGTACCGATGATGGTACCCCACTCTCCTTTATTCAGGGACGGGCTGATGTGCTGCCTGCAATTGAGAAACAGCTTGAGGGTCTCCAGACCGGAGAGCGAATCACCTTTACCCTTGATCCTGCCGAGGGCTATGGGGAGCGGGATGAATCAAAAGTTCAGACCATTCCCAGATCTCAATTCAAGGCAGATGACAAACTGCGCATCGGTATGCAGTTCTTCACCCGCAAGAATGGCCATGACCTCCCGGTGACCATCACGTCAACTGATGATAATAGTGTAACGGTTGATGGAAACCATCCATTGGCGGGAACCAGCATCAATATTGACCTGGTGATTGTTGATGTTCGTGATGCAATTGAAGCAGAGCTGGTGAGTGGCGAAATCCAGAGTGATGAGGAGATTTTCAGACAGCAGAAGGTACCGTAACTGTTGCTACAATAACCGGGAAAACCACGATACACTGGCCTGATGAAAAAGAGCCTCTATTCCCTGCTGTTCCTCCTCATCCTTTCCACTCTAACCAATGGCCACGCTACACCACCACTCGCCTACGAGGGGCAGCGGCTCTATCTCTCCTACTGCCAGCTATGCCATGGAACAGGTGGCAAGGGTGATGGGGGCCTGGCCCGTGCGATGAAGATCCACCCCGCTGACCTGACCACCACGGTACGATCCCGCAGCGACACCATCCTCAGAAAGATTATCACCGGCGAGGGGCGCCAGACCATTACCGGCCGTGACCGTCACAACCTGCTCAGCAGTGCCATGCCGGAGTGGAGAGAGATCTTTGATGAGAGCCAGGTGGATTCACTGATCGCCTTTCTCCGTTTCCTCAGCCGCTCCAGCCATGGATTGATGGGGGATCCGGAGCATGGAATGGAGCTCTACCAACAATACTGTCAGGTCTGCCATGGTGAGGAGGGGGATGGAGACGGCATCATGACCAAACTGATCGGAATGGTACCGACCGACCATACCAACCCCAATGAGACCAACCGCTTCAGCAATCAGGAGTTGGCCGAGGCGATCCTCAATGGAAAGGGGCGCTTCATGCCCGCCTGGAGAGGGGTTCTGAGACAGGATGACGTTGAGGCACTGGTCAGCTATATCCGCCTGCTCTCAATCCTGTAACCTCTCAGACAGCCTGCGCCGCTGCAGTTTTCCCAGCCGGTTTCTCGGGAGGGTGGAGACCCTCCTGATGATTCGTGGTCGTATCGGTGAGGGGATATTCTCACCAGCCCAGCGCCTGATCTCCTCCAGACTCCCCTCTCCCCGGACCAGTGCAACGATCCGCTCCCCCCACTCGGGATCCGGGATGGAGGTGACCCCCACCTCCTCAACACCGGGGGCCTCCAGCATCAACTGCTCCACCCGAACCGGATCCACCGTCACTCCACCACTGATCATGGTCTGATCAATCCGTCCCTGGAGATAGAGGTGGCCTCGTGGGTCCAGATAGCCGTGGTCACGAGTCACCAATTCAAATTCCGGATCACCAAACAGCTGTTCGCTGCGGATCCGAATCTCTCCCCCTGCTCCAATCGACAGCTCAATGCCTGGCAGCGGGGGGCCCACATCCTCCCCACTCCAGCTACCGATATTTTCCTGGTCCAGCCGCAGCATGGTGACCCTGGAGGCGCTCTCGGTCATGCCGTAGGAGACCACAATGGGCCACCCCTGCTCAACTGCACGCCGGGCCAGCGGCCTGGGGAGGCGGTCTCCGCCAATCAGTACTGTCTTCAGTGATTTGGGAGCTGGCTCCTCTTCAAAGTGGTCCAGCAGCCTGGAGAGCATCACCGGAACCAGCGAGAGGTGGGTGACGGGGTGCTGCCTCAGGTCGGCACCAATCCGCTGCGGATCAAACCGCTGATGGCGCAGCATGGTGGCCCCAGCCTCCCTGCAGCGGTACTCAATGGCCAGTCCGGAGACATGGTGCAGTGGCATGCAGTTGAGCCAGCAGTCACCCGGCTGCAGATCCTCCATCTTCTGCCCCATCCGGGCACTGGCACGCAGCATCT
>CAZYJG010000104.1:0-3869 GCA_964647745.1 uncultured Piscirickettsiaceae bacterium | reverse complement strand
GAAAAGAGTTCGAGATGCAGCAGGCCAATGAGCTGCGCTTCCGTGACACCCTGGAGGAGATCCACCTCGCTGCACTGACCATTGATCCCGACGGGAACATCCTCTTCTGCAACAACTACCTGCTCCATCTGCTGCGCAAGCGACGCAGTGATGTCATCGGAAAAAACTGGTTCAGCCATTTCGTTCCAGAGGATGAGGGGATGGATGGGGTTCAGCAGATCCTGGAGGGAGAGGATAGTGGCCATGGCTCCACCTACCATGAGTCACACATCGTTGACTTCCGTGGAGAGAAGAGGCTGATCGCATGGACCTCAACCACCACCGTCGATGACCACAACCAGCTCGAGAGCATTACCTGTATTGGCCAGGATATCACCGAGCAGCATCAGACCCGTGAGGAGCTGACCAAGCTGGCCCGTGCCGCGGAGCAGAGCCCTGCTGTAATTCTGATCACGGATGTTGCCGGAAATATTGAATATGTAAATCCGAAATTCACCCAGTTGACCGGATACCGTTCCGATGAGGTGATCGGCAAGAATCCCAGGATCCTCAAGTCCGGTGAGACCACCCGAGAGGAGTACCAGGAACTTTGGCAGACCATCGGCAGTGGAAAGGAGTGGCGGGGAATTCTCCATAACCGCAAGAAAAATGGTGAGCTCTACTGGGAGTCTGCCCTGATGTCCCCGATCCGCAACGAAGAGGGGCAGATCACCCACTTCCTCTCTGTCAAGGAGGATATCACTGCCCGCAAGCAGCTGGAGGATGAGATCAAGAGACGCAAGCAGGAGCTGGAGCAGGCGCGCACACTCGCTGTGGTGGGACGCATGTCCAGCATGATAGCTCATGACCTGCGCAACCCGCTCTCCTCCATCAAGATGGGGCTGCAGATCCTGAGCAGGAAGAAGGGAGGGGATCCCGAAGAGATTGAGCTGCAGCAGATTGGGCTGCAGCAGATCCGCTATATGGAGTCGATTCTCGAGGGGCTGCTCGCCTACTCCAGACCGGATGAGCTGAGCCTCTCCTGGAGCAGTCTCGACAAACTGACAGAGAATGCGATCAACACTGTTCAGAAGCAGATTTCCGAAAACAGCATTCAGGTCATTACCCACTACCCTGCCGGCCTTCCTACGCTTCAGGTAGACAAGACCAAGATACGGCGCGTATTGACCAATTTGTTAAGCAACGCAATCCATGCCATTGATGAGGCCCAACCAGAGACCCCCAAAATCATTATCAATGCGCGCATGGAGCTCAATGAGGAGGGCTCCTTTATCCAGCTGGAGATCTGCGACAATGGAATCGGCATCCGCAAGGAAGAGAGAGAGACTATCTTTGAGCCCTTTGTCACCTCACGCGCCAAGGGGACCGGGCTGGGACTGGCCATCGTCAAGCGGATCATCGAACAGCACAATGGCACCATTACCATGGAGAGCAACAAATGGGGTGGATCCAAACAGCAGCTGCAGGAGGGTGTGGAACCGGCAGCAGAGACGACAATGGAGCCAGGACGTGGGACCTGCGTCGTCATTACCCTGCCCACCCACCATGAGACACGTGAGCTGCCTCAGGCTGAAACCCTGGATGAGCTTGAGCATACCCCAGAGACATTTATTCAAACCTCAACAATAGTGCAGAGTGAATGAGTTGAATTATGGCAAATATACTGATTATTGATGATGACGATGCAAGCTGCAGAACCCTGAAACTCCACTTTCGTGCCCAGGGCCATACGATCTCTATCGGCCACAGTGTGGATGAAGGGCTCTCTGTCGGATCAACGATCTCCCCTGCTCCGGAGATCATCATCCTGGATATCCAGATGCCCGGCAGAACCGGGCTGGAGGGGCTGCCGGACTTTACCTCCGCCTTTCCAAAGGCACATATCATCATGATCACCGCTTTTCATGACATGGAGAGCACAATCCAGGCAATGCAGAATGGGGCTGATGACTATATTCACAAGCCCATTGACCTGGATGAGCTGGATCATGCAGTCGAGAGACTGCTGGCACAGGATGCTGCACAGGAGCAGATGGTCGAGCCCGCCTCCACCCCGGCCAACCGATCGACCATGGTTGGACACAGCAGCGCAATGCGTGAGGTATTCAAGACCATCGGCATGGTTGCACGGAGCCCTGCCACTGTACTGATTACAGGTGAGAGTGGCACCGGCAAGGAGCTGGTTGCCCACGCCATCCACTCTGCAGGCGAACTTGCCGAGGGCCCTTTTGTCGCAGTCAACTGTGCAGCCGTGGTTGAAACCCTGCTTGAGTCCGACCTTTTTGGCCACGAGAAGGGGGCCTTCACCGGCGCAGTCTCAAGACAGCCCGGCAAGTTCGAGCTCGCCGAGGGTGGCACAATCTTTCTGGACGAGATTGGAGAGCTCTCTCCCAATATGCAGGCCAAGCTGTTGCGTGTCCTGCAGGAGAAGGAGTTCATTCCGGTTGGAGGAAAACATCCAATCCCCACCAATGCACGGGTCATTGCCGCCACCAATATCAACTTTGAGGAGCGGGTAAGGAATGGGGAGTTCCGTGAGGATCTCTTCTATCGGTTGCAGGTGGTGACCATTCACCTTCCTCCACTAAGAGAGCGCAAGGAGGATCTGCTGGATCTGGTGCGCAATCTGCTGGACCGCATCAACAGGGAGCTGGGAAGGAATGTCAACCAGATCAGCATGGAGGTGATGAACTGCTTTCAGGAGTACGATTGGCCGGGAAATATCCGCGAGCTGGAAAATCTGCTGACCAAGCTGATCGCACTCTCTCCCGGGGACTCCATCACCCCCGACCTGATCCCGGAGGGGCTCTGTGGGAGCACGGTTTCCAGAAACCTCTCCACCGATGCGCTCAACTCAACCCTGCAACAGGCTGCCTCTGCAACCGACCTGATCAACCGCTCCCTGCAGGAGGTTGAGCGGGAGCATGTACTGCGTGTTCTGGATGCCACCGGCTGGCACAAGGGGCGAACCTGCGAGATTCTGGGGGTATCGCGCCCTCGGCTGAGACGGTTGATTGCCCAGTATGACATGGAGCCATAGCACTCCAAATAAAAAACACCCACCCCCGTAAAAGACGAGGATGGGTGGAGCCTCCCTCTGCAATGAGGAGGAGGTGCAGTGAAGGCTCTTCCCTCAATTGATCCTGGGTGCCGCCGGTTATTCCCGCATGACCCGGAAAAAATACAGAAAGCGGGAAATCGACTTCGATCCTGCAGGATTTTCTATAACTACTCTCGAACTGCGCGGGCTACCGTGTATGCCTTTCCCTGCTTCAGCTTCTTGTAGTTTCCAAAGACCTCTCTGAAGTTGCGCTTAATGAAGTCACGCAGTCCATTGATGGTGACGACCACAATCTGCCCCCCCGGGCTCATCTGCGAATAGGCGTCACACAACAGAATGGTCAGCAGTTCACGCCCCACCTTGGCTGGGATATTGGAGACCACGGTATCAAATCGAATATCCTGGGGCACATTGCTCAAGCCGTTGGAGAGGTAGGCATGACACTGCTCCAGGCTGTTGATCCTGGCATTGCGGTTTGCATATTCAACAGCCAGATAGTCCTTGTCCACCATATGAACCGTCCCATCGGGGAGCTGGCTCCCGATCGCGAGGCCGAGGGGGCCATAACCACACCCGATATCAAGAACGGTTGTTGCAGCAGAGAGATCCAGGTAGTCCAACAGGAGCCGGGTCCCCTCATCAATCCCTCTGGGGCTGAAGAGTCCCCAGGTGGTATGAAAATTCAGCGGGTTCCCCAGTAGCTGCTCCTGGAAGAGAATATCCTCTTTCAGTCTGGTGACTGATTCACACCCCCTGTTTCGACCATTCCCTTTAGTTGAATCCATCCGGCGATTCTCTCACTCCGGGG
>CAZYJG010000103.1:0-3870 GCA_964647745.1 uncultured Piscirickettsiaceae bacterium | reverse complement strand
CAGCCGGCAATCGCGCCAAGCTTGGGTGAGCGGAATACATCGCGCACCTCTGCAAGACCGATGATCTCCTCCTTGAAGTCCGGAGAGAGCATCCCCTCCATTGCACGGGTCACCTCCTCGATCGCATCGTAGATCACACTGTAGTAGTGGAGGTCGATCCCCTCGGATTCGATCAGCTTCTTGGAGGCGGCATCGGCACGCACATTGAAGCCGATCACAATCGCATTGGAGGCGATCGCGAGGTTGGCGTCCGACTCATTGATCCCACCCACACCAGAGGAGACGACATTGACCTTCACCTCATCGGTGGAGAGCTTGTTCATCGCATCACTCAGTGCCTCGGCAGAGCCATGCACATCGGCCTTGATCAGGATATTGACAGTAGAGACCTCGCCATCCTGCATCTGCTCAAACATCCGATCGAGGCTTGCCTGCTTCTGTTGTGCCAGACGGACATCACGGTATTTGCCCTGACGGAAGTTGGCCACCTCACGCGCCTTGCGCTCGTTGGGGACCACAATCGCCTCCTCACCCGCCTCCGGCACACCGGAGAGGCCGAGAATCTCCACCGGGGTGGATGGGCCCGCCTCGGTGAGCTGCTCCCCAAACTCATTCATCATCGCACGCACTCGGCCATACTCACGACCGGCGAGGAGGATATCCCCCTTGTGGAGGGTACCGCTCTGGACCATCACCGTCGCCACGGCACCACGCCCCTTGTCGACCCGCGACTCCACCACGTTACCCTTCGCCGGGGCATCGGTAACCGCGGTCAGCTCCATCATCTCGGACTGCAGGATGATGGCATCCAGCAGCTCCCCAACGCCCTCACCGGTATGGGCAGAGACATTGACAAACATGACGTCGCCACCCCAATCATCGGGGACCACATCCTTGCTCGCCAGCTCGGTCTTGACCCGATCGGGATCGGCCTCCGGCTTGTCGATCTTGTTGACGGCAATGATCAGTGGTGCCTCTGCGGCACGCGCATGCTGGATCGCCTCCTCGGTCTGGGGCATCACACCATCATCTGCGGCAACCACCAGGATGACGATATCGGTCACCTTGGCACCACGTGCACGCATCGCGGTGAATGCGGCGTGCCCCGGGGTATCGAGAAATGCGACCTCTCCCTTGGGCGTTTTCACCCGATAGGCACCAATATGCTGGGTGATGCCGCCGGCCTCACCCTTGGTCACCTGGGACTCACGAATATAGTCCAGCAGCGAGGTCTTGCCGTGGTCGACGTGGCCCATGATGGTGACCACCGGGGCACGCTGCTCCCCCTCACTCTCATCCACATGGGAGGCCATCAGCTCATCCTCGATGGCATCCTCCTTCATCAGAATTGCCTTGTGGCCCATCTCCTCCACCAGCAGTACAGCCGTCTCCTGGTCGATCATCTGGTTAATGGTGGCCATCGTGCCCAGATTCATCATCACCTTGATCAGCTCTGCCGCCTTGGTCGACATCTTCTGCGCCAGATCACCAATGGTGATGGTCTCGGGAATCTGCACCTCAACCACAACCGGTGCCGTCGGCTTGGTAAAGCCGTGCTCTGTCTCGATCTCAACCTTGGCACCACGTCTCGCCTTGGCAGAGCGCTTCGGCTTCTTGCGTCCTGACTTGCCGGCAGCAACGTGGAGCTCCTTGCGCCCGTAGCGCGTGGGCTGCTTCTTCCCGGATTTCTTCTTGCCGCCGGACTCCTTCTCCTCCTCACGCTTCTTGGATGCCGCCTTCTCTGCAACCAGACGCGCCTGCTCATCCAGTATTCTCCGCTCCTCGGCCTCACGCGCCTTCTGCTCCGCCGCCTCCTTCTCGCGACGCAGTGCCTCCTCGCGGGCACGCTCCTCCTCCTCGCGCTTCTGGATCTGATGCTTGCGTCGCTCCTCATCCTGCTGCAGACGCTGGCGCTCCTCATCGGCGCGCCGCTCGCGCTCAGCCCTGAGCTTCTCCTCCTGCTCCTGCGACTGCTTCTCCAGCTCAACCGGATCAAGCGGCTTGGTGATGGTGCGCTTCTTGCGCACCTCGACATTGACACTCTTGCTTCCTGTCGAGCGTGCACCGCCCCCAACCTTGAGGGTTGAGGTAGACCTTCTCTTGAGCGTCACCTTCCCCTTTGTGCCGGCCGACTTCCCCTCGCCGTGCGACTGGCGCAGGAAGCCAAGCAGTTTCATCTTCTCATCATCAGAGATCTCATCATCGATGCTACTCTTGGAGACGCCTGCGTTGGCAAGCTGTTCAAGCAGACGATCCGCCGGGATCTTCACAACCTCGGCAAACTGGGCGATTGTTACCTTAGACATGGACTTCTCTCCTTGCTGCTATCTGCTGCTATGCCTGATCCTGTGCCGCTGCCGCAGGCTCACTCTCTTCCTCGGCAAACCAGGGCTCTCTTGCCTTCATGATCAGCTCGGAGGCACGCTCTGAGGTGATCTCCAGATCCTCCATATCCATCAGATCATCCAGCGCCTGCTCGGCCAGATCCTCACTGGTAACCACCCCCTGTGCAGCCAGTCTGTAGGCCAGCTGCTCATCCATCCCCTCAAGATCGAGCAGATCCTGTGCCGGCGCCCGCCCCTCAAGCACCTCCTCCTGAGAGATCGCCTGGGTCAGCAAATAGTCGCGTGCACGGTTGCGGAGCTCAGCGACAATCTCCTCATCGAACTCCTCAATCGCAACCATCTCCGCCTCGTCCACATAGGCGATCTCCTCAACCCCGCTGAACCCCTCCTGAACCAGGATTGCTGCGACATCCTCATCCACATCCAGCTGCTCCATCAATTTCTTCTGGATCTCCACCGCCTCGGACTCCGTCTTGGCATCGAACTCCTCCTCACTCATTACATTGAGTGTCCAGCCCGTGAGCTCACTGGCCAGGCGGATATTCTGACCCCCACGCCCAATCGCCTGGGAGAGGTTCTCCTCCTCCACTGCGATATCCATGGAGTGCTTGTCCTCATCCACCACAATGGAGACCACCTCGGCCGGGGACATTGCATTGATCACAAACTGTGCAGGATTCTCATCCCAGGGAACGATATCAACACGCTCGCCGGCCAGCTCGTTGGAGACCGCCTGCACCCGTGAACCGCGAATTCCGACACAGGCCCCCACCGGATCCACGCGGCGATCCAGGCTGTGGACCGCAATCTTTGCACGCGAGCCGGGGTCACGTGCCGCCCCCTTGAGCTCAATCAGACCATCGCTGATCTCTGGAACCTCCAGGGTGAAGAGCGCAACCAGCACCTCCGGTGCCACCCGGCTCATCACCAGCTGCGGGCCACGCTGCTCCTGCTGGATCTCCATCAGACAGCCGCGCAGACGGTCACCCGGACGCACCGGATCACGCGGAATCTGCTGCTCTCTCGGGATCACCGCCTCGGCGTTACCCCCCAGATCAATAATGGCGTTGCCGCGATCCATCCGCTTGACGATTCCGCCCAGCAGCTCACCCACCCTGTCGCGATACTCGGCAGCAACCTTCTCCCGCTCTGCCTCACGCACCTTCTGGAAAATCACCTGCTTGGCCGCCTGGGCAGCAATACGCCCAAACTCGACCGACTCAATCGGCTCCTCGATAAACTCCCCGGGCTTGATGTTGGGGTCAATCTCAACCGCATCGATTAGCCAGAGCTGCGCATCGGGGTACTCCATCTCGATACCGGGCTCATCCCCATCCAGCACCTCCCAGGTCTGAAAGGTATCGTACTCCCCGGTCTCGCGATCAATCGCAACACGGACACCGATCTCCTCATCATGTCTCTTCTTGGTTGCCATCGCCAGAGCAGACTCCAGCGCCTCAAAAATCACATCTCTGCTGACATCCTTCTCATTGGACACCACCTCAACAACCTGCAGAATTTCCTT
>CAZYJG010000102.1:0-3904 GCA_964647745.1 uncultured Piscirickettsiaceae bacterium | reverse complement strand
AACAAAAAAGCCCCACCCGAAGGTGAGGCCCTGTCTGTGCCTGGTGCCCCGCAGGCGGGACAGCCAACTCTCCTACCCCTTTAGCTGCTCCTGCAGTTTTGCGTCGGCCGCCTGAACAGCCTCCGCATTGGCTGCACGCTCATCCTTCAAGCGCTGTGCCAGATCGGCATCTGCAGTAGCGAGGATCTGTGCCGCCAGATAGGCGGAGTTCTTTGCCCCGTGCTTTCCGATGGCAACGGTTGCAACCGGAATCCCGCCCGGCATCTGCACGGTGGAGAGCAGGGAGTCCATCCCCTCCAGTGCGCCATTCATCGGTACACCAATCACCGGCTTGGTGGTGGCTGCTGCCACGGCACCGGCAAGGTGGGCCGCAAGACCTGCTGCCGCAATAAAGGCACCACAACCGCGTGCATCGGCATTGGTGACGTAGTCATGGGTGATCGCCGGGGTGCGGTGGGCCGAGGTGATCTTCACCTCAAATGGGACCTCCAGTTTTTTCAGGATATCGAGACAGGCCTGCATGGTTGGCAGGTCGGAATCGGAGCCCATCAGTACAGCTACAAATTGATCAGACATTATTTCTACTCACTTCTCTACGTTGATTATGTTGGGACCCCCCTGTCCAGAGAGGGGCGTCATGAAATCATGCGCTCTTCTTGACCGCCTTTTTTCTGGCCGCCTTTTTCTTTGTGGCTCTCTTTTTCCTGGCTGCCTTCTTTTTCGGTGCAGCCTTTTTCTTGCTGGCTGCTGTCGCCTTGCGCTTCTCGGCCATCCTGATGGCTGCCGCACCATTGGAGGAGATGAGACGAATCGATTTCCCCATCGCCCCCAGTGCCTCAACCATCTCCAGCGCCTGCTCCAGCTTCCCCTCCTTGACCCGAAGGGTTGCACTGGGGGGAGAGCCGGGCTTCCTGAGCAGGGTAAAGCCACCGCCATGGTACTGCTTTGAGAGCCGCTTGCGCTCCTTGTCGCTGGCATCGAGCAACTCCTGGCACTGCTCCAGTGTCAGGCTGGCCGGATCGGTATCAGCAGGTGGCTTTACATTCTTGAAACCGTTGGTGATGAAGGGGCCCCAGCGTCCATCCAGCACCTGAATGGGTGACCCCTCAAAGAGACAAATCTCCTTCTCCAGGTCTCCTGCCTTCTTCTGCTCCACAAATTTGACAGCCTGCTCCAGCTCGATGGTGTGTGGGTCCTCTGGCTCGATGGAGACATTCTGCGCCACCAGATCAATCCCCTTGACCTCGTTCTCTGCGAGGTAGTCACGGACCGCCTCATCGACAAAGTTGGCGTAGGGGCCGAAGCGCCCGGTATTGACCATCACCGCCTCACCATCCGGGGTTGTCCCCAGCTGGCGTGGCAGCTCAAAGAGCGGAAGCACCTCCTCCAGCGTGACACTGTCCTTGCGCTGATCGGGGCGCAAACCGGCAAAGAGTGGCTTCTCCTCATCATCCTTGGTGCCAATCTGCGCGTAGGTGCCGTAACGACCAATCTTTACACTCACCGGACGTCCACTCTTGGGGTCGGTCCCGAGGTGGCGGGTCTGCGACGCCTCCTCACGGGAGACCTCTGCAGCCCCCTCAATATCCTGGTGGAAGGGGGCATAGAATTCACCCAGCATCTCACGCCAATCGAGCTTTCCGGCGGCAATCTCGTCAAACTCTGCCTCAACCCGGGCGGTAAAGTTGTAGTCCACCACCTCGGAGAAGTACTTCACCAGAAAGTCGGTCACTACCCCTGCAATATCCTGCGGGATCAGTTTTCCCTTGTCGGATCCGGTCATCTCAACCCGATCCTCACTGCGAATCTCATCACCATGGAGTGCCAGCACCCGAACGGTACGCTCAACCCCATCCCGCTCCCCGCGACTCACATAGCCACGGTTCTGGATGGTGGAGATGGTCGGGGCATAGGTGGAGGGGCGCCCGATCCCCAGCTCCTCCAGCTTCTTTACCAGGCTTGCCTCGGTGAAACGGGCAGGCGGGCGGGTAAAGGACTCCTGGGCCCGCATCAAATCAAGCTGCAGGGACTCCCCTTCGGCAAGGGGTGGCAGCCGCTTCGCATCCTCCTTGCTCCGGTCCTGATAGACCTTGAGGAAGCCATCAAAGACCAGCACCTCCCCCTTGGCGACCAGAGAGTCCTCCATGGTGGAGATATCGATGGTGGCTGTGGTCCGCTCCAGCTGGGCATCTGCCATCTGGGAGGCGATGGTGCGCTGCCAGATCAGCTCGTAGAGGCGCTGCTCATTCTTCTCCCCCGCTACCGTTGGCCTGGCCAGATCGGTGGGGCGGATCGCCTCGTGTGCCTCCTGGGCACTTGCCGATTTTGTCTTGTATTGGCGACTCTGGAGATAGTTGCTGCCAAAGCGCTCCTCAATCACCTCCTCGGCCTGTTCATGGGCCAGGGCGGAGAGGTTGACCGAGTCGGTTCTCATATAGGTGATCTTTCCCGCCTCATAGAGGCGCTGCGCCACCATCATGGTCTGTCGCACCGAGAAGCCGAGGCGCTGCGAGGCCTCCTGCTGCAGGGTGGATGTGGTGAAGGGTGCGCGTGGTGACCGTTTTGCCGGCCTCTTCTCAATCCTGCTGACCTGGAAGGCAGCACCCCTGACTCCGGAGAGGAAGGATTCCGCATCCTCGATGCTCTCCCGATCCTTCGGCAGTCGCGCCTCAACCCGCTCTCCACTACCATTGGAGAGCTGTGCAGTAACCCGGAATGAGGAGACCGGCACAAAGGCATCGATCTCCCGCTCCCGCTCTACAACAATTCGGACCGCAACAGACTGTACGCGGCCAGCGGAGAGACCGGTCTGAATCTTCTTCCAGAGTACCGGGGAGAGCTCGAAACCGACCAGCCGATCCAGAATCCTGCGCGCCTGCTGTCCATTGACCAGATCCCGATTGATATGGCGCGGGTTCTCGATCGCTGTCAGAATCGCCGGCTTGGTAATCTCGTGAAAGACGATACGCTGGCTGTTCTCCTCACTCAGCCCCAGTACCTCCTCCAGATGCCAGGCAATCGCCTCCCCCTCGCGGTCCTCATCCGATGCCAGCCAGACCATCTCGGCCTTTTTGGAGGCTCGCATCAACTCATTGATTACCTTTGACTTGTCCTCACTGACCTCGTAATTGGGCTCAAATCCATTCTCAATATCAACCGCCATCCCCCTGCCTGCAAGGTCACGAATATGGCCATAGCTCGACATCACCGAGAACCCCTCTCCGAGGAACTTCTCAATGGTCTTTGCCTTCGCAGGGGACTCTACGATAACGAGGTTCTTACTCACAATTGTGGCTCACTCTACTCTAGTGCAGCTGATCAGGGGCGCCATCATATACAAAATCCTCCATCCAGGCATAGGAAGATTCCGCACCAGGCTGATTGAAGAGGACCATCAGTATCACCCACTTCAGCTGCTCCTCATCAACCCGCCCCGACTCCAGCGCCATCACGCGGTCAATCACCGCCTCCCGGGCCTCGGAGTTGAGAACGCCAATCTGCTCCAGATAGAGCAGTAGCCCCTGCCCCTCCGGGCCGATGGATCGCTGCTCTTCCATAGAGAAGATCCTGAATGATTCTGTCCTCTTCTGCTCTGCAGACAGATGGGGGGTGCCACCCTTGAGGCTGGAGAGCCCCTCCAGCCAGACAAAGGCCCGTGCCACCTCCTGCTGCGCAAAACCGGCACGGACCAGCTCATCCTCGAGCTGGTCAGGAGAGGTGTGCTGCTCCACATCCTCATGGATGTAGTTTTCAAAAAGGTACATTAATACATCGAGCATTTGCTTATCACTTCTGCAGGCGCATCACCCGTCCACCGGGCAGTGACTCCAGATCCCCCTGAATTTCAAGGCGCATAATGATCGAGGAAACGACCTCTGTCGTCAATCCACAAATCTCAACCAGC
>CAZYJG010000101.1:0-3949 GCA_964647745.1 uncultured Piscirickettsiaceae bacterium | reverse complement strand
CGGTTGTAGCGTTTCCCCTTGCAGACATCACAGGGGACATAGATATCGGCCAGAAAGTGCATCTCCACCCGGATAACCCCATCCCCCTGGCACGCCTCGCAGCGCCCCCCCTTGACGTTGAAGGAGAAGCGACCGGGGGTATAGCCGCGGGCACGTGACTCCTCGGTCCCAGAGAAGAGGTCACGAATCGGGGTGAAGAGTCCGGTATAGGTGGCCGGATTGGAGCGCGGGGTGCGTCCGATGGGGCTCTGGTCGATGTTGACGATCTTGTCGAAGAGCTCAATCCCGTCAATCTGCCCATGCGGGGCCGGGCTCTCTGTTGAGCGGTTGAGCCGCTGGGCAACGGAGCGGTAGAGGGTGTCATTGATCAGGGTCGACTTCCCGGAGCCGGAGACCCCGGTCACGCAGACCATCAGCCCGGCCGGGATCGCCACATTGACCGACTTCAGATTGTTTCCGCTCGCCCTCTGTATGGTCAGTTGCTGCCCTCTTTTTGGGGCAGTTCGCTTTTGTGGTGTGGCGATGGAGCGGACTCCCGAGAGGTATTGCCCGGTCAGGGATTGCGGATTGTTCATCACCTCCTGAGGGGTTCCCTGGGCCACAATCTGCCCCCCGTGGGTGCCTGCACCGGGGCCGATATCGACCACATGGTCGGCACTCTGAATCGCCTCTTCATCATGTTCGACCACAATGACGGTATTACCAAGATCACGCAGACGGATCAGGGTATCGAGCAGGCGCTGGTTGTCACGCTGATGGAGGCCGATGGAAGGCTCATCCAGCACATACATCACCCCCACTAGTCCGGCACCGATCTGGCTGGCAAGGCGGATACGCTGTGCCTCGCCACCGGAGAGGGTGTCTGCACTGCGCTCCAGGGAGAGGTAGTTGAGCCCGACATTGACCAGGAAACCGAGCCGTTCCGAGATCTCCTTGATGATCTTGGTGGCCACCTCCCCACGCCATCCAGGGAGGGTCAGCTGTTCAAAGAAACGGGCCGCGCCCCCAATGGAGAGGCTACTGATCTCATGCAGGGGGTGGTTGTCGATAAAGACGTGACGAGCCTCCTTCCGCAGGCGGCTCCCGCTACACTCCGGACAGGGGCGGCTATTGAGATACCTTGAGAGCTCCTCTCGAACCGAGCTGGAGTCGGTCTCACGATAGCGGCGCTCCATATTGGGCAGTATCCCCTCAAAGGTGTGCTCTTTTCGTGTCACCCCGCCACGGCTGTTGAAGTAGCTGAACTCGATTACCTCATCCCCTGAGCCATTGAGGATGATTTTCCGGATCCTCTCCGGCAGTTGGTTGAAGGGGATCTCCAGGTCAAACTGGTAGTGGTCGGCAAGTGAGCGCAGTGTCTGGTGATACCAGGCATTCCTGCGGTCCCAGCCACGGATTGCACCACCAGAGAGGGGGAGCTCCGGATGGGTGACAACCCGCTCCGGATCGAGAAACTGCTGTACCCCAAGCCCCTCACAGGAGGGGCATGCCCCCACAGGGTTGTTGAAGGAGAAGAGACGGGGCTCCAGCTCATCCAGGCTGTATCCGCACTCCGGGCAGCTGAAGTGTGCAGAGAAGGAGAGCAGGGTCTTCTCCGGCTCATCCATCAGGGAGACAGATGCAAGGCCATCAGAGAGTGCGATGGCGGTCTCCAGTGACTCGGCCAGCCGCTGACGGATATCGGGTCGTACCTTCAGTCGATCGACGACCACCTCGATGGTGTGTCTCTTCTTTCCATCCAGCGCAGGGGGCTGCTCCAGTTGATAAAGTGCCCCATCAATCCGCACCCTCAGGTAACCGTGGGCACGCTGCTCCTCCAGCAGCTGCTGGTGCTCCCCCTTGCGTCCCCGCACCAGTGGCGCCAGCAGCAGGATCTTGCTCCCCTCGGGCAGTGCGAGGATCTGGTCTACCATCTGGCTGATTGGCTGTGCCTCCAGGACCGTGTCATGTTGTGGACAGTGAGGGGTTCCAACCCGGGCATAGAGCAGACGCAGATAGTCGTGAATCTCGGTAACGGTTCCCACGGTTGAGCGCGGGTTGTGGGAGGTCGATTTCTGTTCAATGGAGATGGCGGGGGAGAGCCCCTCGATATGGTCCACATCCGGCTTCTCCATCACCGAGAGGAACTGGCGGGCATAGGCCGAAAGTGATTCCACATAGCGGCGCTGACCCTCTGCATAGATGGTGTCAAAGGCAAGGGAGGACTTGCCCGAGCCGGAGAGCCCTGTCAGGACAATCAGCTTCTCCCGCGGAAGATCGAGATTGATGTTCTTGAGGTTGTGGGTACGGGCCCCACGAATAAGAATCTTGTCCATGATCGATGATATGGCTTTTTGCAACCGGAAAACCTGATAATATAGCTCAACTTTTATTTCAGCTCGACCCCTATTGTCCCGAAACGGGATTGGGCTGGAGATAGAGTGAACAGAATAAGAGCGTGCCAGTGAGCCGCCCATCATGGATGAGAGACCCGGAGGATTGGATGAGGAAGAGTGAGAAACAGGGAATGTTGCCCACGGAGCGCAGGGCGGCCGGTTCATTGGCAGGGATCTTCTCGATGCGGATGCTGGGCCTCTTCATGCTCCTTCCCGTCCTTTCACTCCATGCCGAGAGCTTTGTTGGGGCAACCCCGATGCTGATGGGCATCGCCCTCGGCATCTATGGACTGACACAGGCGCTGCTGCAGATCCCCTTTGGGATGCTCTCGGATCGGCTTGGACGCAAACGGGTGATTGCTGCAGGACTGTTGCTGTTTGCAGTGGGGAGTGTGGTTGCCGCACTGGCCACAACCATTGAGGGGGTCATTATAGGGCGCGCAATCCAGGGGGCGGGGGCCATTGCCGCTGCCACCATGGCGCTGCTGGCAGATCTGACCCGTGAGGAGTACCGGACCCATGCGATGGCAACCTTTGGCATGAGTATCGGCATCTCGTTCACCCTGGCGCTCATTCTTGGCCCTGTACTCAACAGCTGGATTGGGGTCTCCGGGATCTTCTGGCTCACGGCCCTGCTCGCCCTGCTGGGGCTCGTAATGCTGTTTCGTGTGGTCCCAACCCCGACCCATAGCCATATGCACCATGATGCAGAGGCAGACCTCTCCCAGATCCGGGAGGTGTTGGGGGATTTTCAGCTGCTGCGCCTCAATTTCGGAATTTTTGCGCTCCATCTGATTCTGACCGCGATCTTTGTGGTGATACCGATTGGCCTCAGGGATGCCGGCATGGCCCCGGGTCAGCACTGGATGGTCTATCTTGGAGTGGTTCTGGTTGCGGTGCTGTTCATGGTGCCGATGATTATCCAGGCAGAGAAAAAAGGTCGGATGAAGGAGATCTTCACCCTTGCCATTGGGCTGATCGCCCTCTCACAGTTTGGCCTCTGGCAGATGTCTGGATCACTCTGGGGGATCCTGCTCTTCATGGTGCTCTTCTTCAGTGGATTCAATCTGCTGGAGGCGGTGCTCCCTTCAATGATCTCCAAGATGGCACCGGTAGACAAGAAGGGAACAGCGATGGGGCTCTACTCCAGCTCACAGTTTTTTGGCGCCTTCATGGGCGGTCTGCTCGGAGGCTGGATTCTTGGCTGGTCGGATGGGCTGGAGATTGCGCCGGTCTTCCTCTTCTCCGGTGGGCTGGCCGTGCTGTGGCTGTTGATTGCAAACAGCATGGAGCGTCCACAGGCGGTGAAGACACAACTGGTGCGTGTAGGGGAGATGGACCAGGCACAGGCGGCGCTGCTGGCAGCACAGTTTCTTGGGGTGCCAGGGGTTAGCGAGGCGGTGGTGATCGCAGAGGACCGGGTTGCCTACCTGAAGGTGAACGAGAAGCTTCTGGACCGAAAATCACTGGAAGCAATTGTCTCGGCATGAGAACATAGGAAAGTTACAGGCAGAATGGATTAGAGAGGGGAAAAGGAAGATGGGAAGAGGGATCAACAAGGTAATTCTGGTCGG
>CAZYJG010000100.1:0-4049 GCA_964647745.1 uncultured Piscirickettsiaceae bacterium | reverse complement strand
ATCCGGTTCTGGATGGCCCGCTTCAGTGGACGTGCCCCATAGACGGGATCAAACCCCGCCTCACCAAGGCGGTCCAGTGCGGCATCACTGATCTCCAGACCGATCTCCCGATCGGCCAGACGCTGATGGAGATACTCCACCTGGATCTTGGCAATGGCACGGATCTCGGCCTGCCCCAGCGGATGGAAGACCACCGACTCATCCACCCTGTTGATAAACTCTGGACGGAAGTGGGAGCCGACAATCTCCATCACCGCCTCCTTCATCGCATCGTAATTCTCAGTACCCGATAGCTGCTGAATCTGCTGGGATCCCAGATTGGAGGTCATCACCACCACCGTATTGCGGAAATCGACAGTGCGCCCCTGCCCATCGGTGAGACGCCCATCATCCAGCACCTGGAGCAGCACATTGAATACATCGGGGTGGGCCTTCTCCACCTCATCCATCAGGATCACCGAGTAGGGCTTTCTGCGCACTGCCTCGGTCAGATATCCCCCCTCCTCATAACCGACATAGCCGGGGGGGGCACCAATCAGCCGTGCCACGGAGTGCTTCTCCATGAACTCCGACATGTCGATCCGCACCATCGCCTCCTCACTGTCGAAGAGGAACTGTGCCAGCGCCTTGGTCAGCTCGGTCTTGCCGACACCGGTGGGGCCCAGAAAGAGGAAGGAGCCGTTGGGGCGGTTGGGGTCCGAGAGCCCGGCACGGGAGCGGCGAATCGCATTGGAGACCGCCTCCACCGCCTCATTCTGGCCAATCACCCGCTGTCTGATCGCCTCCTCCATCCGCAGCAACTTCTCCCGCTCCCCCTCCAGCATCTTGGAGACCGGAATCCCTGTCCACTTCGAGACCACCTCTGCGATCTCCTCATCGGTCACCTTGTTGCGCAGCAGCTGGTGCTCCTTCTGCTCCGCCTCGGCCTCTGCGGCAGCAGCCAGCTGCTGCTCCAGCTCCGGGATCTTTCCGTACTGCAGCTCCGACATCCGCTCCAGATTGCCGGCACGGCGTGCCGTCTCCAGCTCAATCCTGGAGTGCTCCAGCGCCTCCTTGATGTGGGTTGTCCCCTGTACCGCAGACTTCTCCGCCTTCCAGATCTCCTCCAGATCGGAGTACTCCCGCTCCAGGCGGTCCAGCTCCTGCTGCAGATCCCCGAGCCGCTTCCTGGAGGCCTCATCACTCTCCTTCTTCAGCGCCTCGCGCTCAATCTTCAACTGGATGACGCGGCGATCGAGCCGATCCATCTCCTCCGGCATGGAGTCGATCTCCATCCGGATGCGCGAACCTGCCTCATCCATCAGGTCAATCGCCTTGTCGGGGAGCTGACGATCGGAAATGTAACGGTGTGAGAGGGTGGCCGCTGCCACAATCGCGGGATCGGTGATATCGATCCCGTGGTGGACCTCATAACGCTCCTTGAGTCCACGCAGGATGGCGATCGTATCCTCGACCGAGGGCTCATCCACCAGCACCTTCTGAAACCTTCTTTCTAGGGCCGCATCCTTCTCCACATGCTGGCGGTACTCATCCAGGGTGGTGGCGCCGATACAGTGGAGCTCGCCGCGCGCCAGCGCCGGCTTCAGCATGTTGCCGGCATCCATCGACCCCTCAGCCTTGCCGGCACCCACCATGGTGTGAATCTCATCGATAAAGAGGATCACCTGACCCTCCTGCTTGCCGAGATCATTCAGAACCCCCTTGAGACGCTCCTCAAACTCACCACGGAACTTTGCCCCGGCGATCAGTGCCCCCATATCGAGCGAGAGCAGACGCTTCCCCTTGATCCCCTCCGGGACCTCACCATTGACAATGCGCTGTGCCAGCCCCTCAACAATGGCGGTCTTTCCAACCCCAGGTTCACCAATCAGTACCGGGTTGTTCTTGGTGCGTCGCTGCAGCACCTGGACCGCACGCCGAATCTCGTCGTCACGCCCGATCACCGGATCCAGTTTTCCCTGCTCTGCCCGCTCGGTGAGGTCAATCGTATATTTCTCAAGCGCCTGGCGCTGCTCCTCGGCATTGGGGTCATCCACACTCTCGCCGCCACGCAGCTGCTCAACGGCCTGCTCCAGGGAGCCCTTGGCCGCCCCGGCAGCTCTCAACAGCTCGCCCAGAACCCCCTTGTCCTCCACCGCAGCCAGCACAAAGAGCTCCGAGGAGATGTACTGATCCCCCCGCTTCTGGGCCAGTTTATCCGTTAGATTCAACAACTTGCCAAGGTCATTGGAGAGCTGCACATCGCCCCCAACCCCCTCGACAGAGGCGAGACGATCGAGCGCCTCCCCCAATTTGGAGCGCACTGGATTAACCTGAACCCCGGCCAGGGTCAGCAGGTGACGAACCGTTCCGCCCTCCTGATCCAGCAGTGCCAGCATCAGGTGAATCGGCTCAATAAACTGGTGATCCCTCCCTACGGCCAGGGACTGCGCATCCGATAGCGCGGCATGAAACTTTGTCGTTAACTTGTCCAATCGCATGGGTATGTTGCTCCAATAATTCTTGATCTCCCATTGTAATGGGGGCAACTTTCCACTTTTCAAGATCTGGTCAGCGAGCCCGGCTGAGACGGTATACCCAGATCCACATATAGAATCGCGGATGAGAGCGCATGATATTGATTCGTAAAGCAACCTTGTGACTGCGCGGTGTACTTGTTGATACACCCAAAGGAACAAGGATTGCTTTACAGATCAAGAGCTTGTGCTATCGCCGTGATCTCTATGTGCGGATTCGGGGTATAATCCCGCGATGCACTCAACCCCCACCATCGGTTTTGTCAGCCTCGGCTGCCCCAAGGCAACCGTCGATTCCGAACGCATACTCAGTCAGCTCCGCGCAGAGGGGTACCGGCTGGCCAACAGCTACGGTGAGTCGGATCTGGTTGTGGTCAACACCTGTGGCTTTATCGATGCCGCCATTGAGGAGTCACTGGACACCATTGGAGAGGCGATGGAACAGAATGGCAGGGTCATCGTAACCGGCTGCCTTGGAGGGGATCGGGAGAGGATTCTCTCCAACTACCCCGCTGTGATGGCGGTGACCGGCCCCAATGCAACCGGGGAGGTGATGGATGCAATTCACAACGCAGTGCCACCACCACAGAACCCCCTCTCTGAGCTACTACCTGATCGGGCGGTACGACTCACCCCCAACCACTACGCCTACCTGAAGATCTCCGAGGGGTGCAACCAGCAGTGCAGCTTCTGCATCATCCCCAACCTGCGCGGCAGACTGGTGAGCCGCCCCATCGGTGAGGTTCTGGGTGAGGCAGAACGGCTGGCGGAGAGTGGCGTCCAGGAGCTGCTGGTGGTCTCTCAGGACAGTGCAGCCTATGGTGCCGACCTGCGCTACCGCAGTGAGATCACCAGCAGGGGGGTGCTCTCTACCCGCATCGCCACCCTCGCAGAGGAGCTCGGCAGGCTGGGGATCTGGATTCGACTCCACTATCTCTACCCCTACCCGGTAATCGACCAGCTAATCCCGATGATGGCGGAGGGGAGGATCCTCCCCTATCTGGATGTCCCCCTGCAGCATGCATCCCCCGCCATTCTGAGGGCAATGAAGCGGCCCGCTGATCGCGAGAACATGCTGCAGCGTATACGGAACTGGCGTGAGATCTGCCCCGATCTCACCATTCGCAGCACCTTCATTGTCGGCTTTCCGGGTGAGCGCAGTGATGACTTTCTGCAGCTGCTCGACTTTCTGGAGGAGGCTGAGCTCGATCGTGCGGGCGCCTTCGCCTACTCACCGGTTGAGGGGGCCGTTGCCAACCAACTCCCCGACCCTGTTGATCCGGATATCCAGCAGCAGCGGCTGGAGCAGTTCATGCAGCTGCAGAGTGAGATCAGCGCCCGAAAATTGCAGAGGAGGATTGGCAGAACTGAAACGGTTATTATTGATAGCGCAACCAGTGAGGGTGCTGTTGGGCGTGGCCGGGGGGATGCACCAGAGATTGATGGTGAGGTTCACCTGCCGGGGGTCACTGGAGTGGAGAGAGGTGACCTCGTGAAGGTCAGAATTGTAGCTGCAGACGAGCATGATCTTGA
>CAZYJG010000099.1:0-4121 GCA_964647745.1 uncultured Piscirickettsiaceae bacterium | reverse complement strand
AGCTGAAATTGAGCAACAGGGCACTGGTAATCAACATGCTGCCGCCGGCAATGGCACTGTAGAGTGCATGGCGGTTGCTGCGAAGCTCTCTGCGGATCTTCTCCAGCTCGGATGACTTCCACTCCAGTGTCAGTTTCCCATCCCGCGCCTGCTTTAACAGCTCATAGGCCATTCCCGGGATCTCCGGCAGCTGCTCCAGCAGCTCTGGGCCATGTTGCCGCGCCTTCTTCCTCAACCCCTCAAACCCCTTGCGCTGCTCAATCCACCTCTCCAGAAATGGCTTTGCCGTTGCCCAGAGGTCGAGATCGGGATAGAGCTGTTTGCCCAGCCCCTCGATGTAGAGCAGGGTCTTCTGCAGCAGCACCAGCTGTGGCTGAACCTCCATGCCGAAGCGTCGGCCGGTGCGGAACAGCTTCAGCAGCAGCAGGGCGAATGAGATCTCGCTGAATGGGCGTTCGAAAATCGGTTCACAGACACTTCTGAATGCCGCCTCAAGCTCCCCCAGCTCTGCCGTCTCCGGCACCCATCCCGAATCGAGGTGGAGCTGTGCAACCCTGCGGTAGTCCCGATTGAAGAAGGCGAGGAAATTCTCTGCAAGATAGCGTTGATCCTCCTCGGTCAGGCTCCCCATGATGCCGAAGTCCACTGCAACATACTTTGGATTGGCGGGGTCTGTGGCATCGACCAGGATATTGCCGGGGTGCATGTCGGCATGGAAGAAGTTGTCACGGAAGACCTGGGTAAAGAAGATCTCAACCCCCAGCTCCGAGAGCCGCTTCAGATCAACCCCGCGGCTGCGCAGTGCCTCGATATCTCCGACCGGGATTCCGTGCACCCGATCCATCACCAGAATATTCTCCCGGGTCAGGCTCCAGTCCGGCTCCGGGACCGTCAGAACCTGCTCCCCACTGGAGAAGTTGCGTCTGACCTGCGACAGGCTGGCCGCCTCCCGCATCATGTCCAGTTCATCGAGGATCACCTGCTCATAGTCGGCCACAATCCTGGAGAGGTGGAGGCGACGCCCCTCGGACCAGTAGCGCTCCGCCAGTGCTGCCATCTGCTTGGCGAGCCCAACATCACGACGGATCTGCCGCTCGATATCGGGGCGCACCACCTTGACCACAACCTCACGTCCATCGCGGGTACGTGCCTCATGGACCTGCGCAATGGAGGCCGAGGCAAGCGGTGTCTCATTAAAGGAGGCGAAGAGATTTTCAACCGAATCACCGAGAGAGGCCGCAATGATCTCCTTGGCCTTCTCCCCGGAGAAGGGGGGGACCGAGTCCTGAAGCCTGGCCAACTCATCGGCAACCTCGTCCGGCAGAAGATCACGCCGGGTCGAGAACATCTGCCCCAGCTTGACGAAGACCGGCCCCAGATCCTCCAGTGCGCGACGAATTCGCTCTCCCTTGACCGAATCCACGGCAGGGCCGCGATCCCGCCTCAGCCAGTAGAGCGGGGAGAGATAGAGCAGGAAACGGAGCGGGCGAAAGAGGTGGATGGCGAGAATGATCTCATCCAGACGGTGACGCGCCAGCACCCGCTGGATCGCAAGCAGCCTGAAGAGTTGTCTGGGACGGATCATCGTCTATTTTTTGAAGCCGCGGTGAAGTGCCACAATCCCACCCGTCATGTTGAAATACTCGGTGCGATCAAAGCCGGCCTGCTCCATCATCTCACGCAGGGTATCCTGGTCTGGATGCATGCGGATCGACTCCGCCAGATAACGGTAACTGGACTCATCATTGGCAACCATCTTGCCGATGAAGGGGAGGATCTTGAAGGAGTAGAAGTCATAGACCGATTTCAGCTTCTCATCCGTTGGCTTGGAGAACTCCAGAACCAGCAGTCTCCCCCCCGGCTTGAGCGCCCTGCAGATGGAACGCAGCGCCTTCTCCTTGTCGGTCACATTGCGCAGACCAAAGGAGATGGTGATGCAGTCAAAACTGTTCTCGGGAAAGGGGATCTCCTCTGCATTGATCTGCACATATTCGACATTCCCCAGCACCCCCTCATTGACCAGCCGCTCCCTCCCCTTGCGCAGCATGCTCTCATTGATATCGGAGAGGACCACGCGCCCCTTCGGGCCAACAATCTTCGAGAACTGCAGCGAGAGGTCGCCGGTTCCACCGGCAAGATCAAGAATCTCCTGCCCCTCGCGGGCACCGCTCATCTCGATTGCAAACTTCTTCCAGAATCGATGGATCCCCATCGACATCAGGTCATTCATCAGGTCATATTTGTCCACCACGGAGTCGAAGACCCCGCGCACCCGATTCGCCTTCTCCCCAACGGCAACATCCTCGTAACCAAAATGGGTGGTCTTCTCACTCATGCTCTCTCTCCCTGGCCTGTTGATGGGCTATGTCGCCAGACGCTCCGAGGTGGTCATGCGCTCAATCCCCTCCGCCTCCAGCCGTGAGAGGTAATCCTGCCAGTACTCATCCATCCTCTCTCCCAGCTGGTAGAGCCAGTCCCAGGAGTAGATCCCGGTATCGTGGCCATCATCAAACTTGAGGGAGACTGCATAGCGTCCTACCGGCTCGATCTTCTCGATTGCCACATCCTCCTTGCCAACCTGCAGGATCTCTTCACCCGGGGCGTGGCCACGCACCTCGGCAGAGGGTGAATAGACCCTCAGATATTCGGCACTGTAGCTCCATGACTTTCCATCCTCATAGCTGAGGGTCAGGGTCCTCGACGCCTTGTCGTAACGGATCTCTGTGGGTACCTGATGACTGCTTTCACTCATTGCTTCAATCTCCTTCGATTGAGATCTCTTCGATTCAAACTTTTCTACTCTGCTGCCTATAGTATATAGCGACTGAGATCCTCATCCTCAGCCAGCTCAGCGAGGTGGCGATCAACATAGTCTGCATCAACCACCACGGTTTCACCCGAATGGTCGGCGGCCTCGAACGAGATCTCCTCCAGCAGGCGCTCCATCACCGTATGGAGACGTCGTGCACCGATGTTCTCTGTCCGCTCATTGACCTGCCACGAGAACTCCGCGATACGGTGGACACCCTCCTCCTCAAAACGGAGATCCACGCCATCTGTATCCATCAGCGCCGTATACTGTTCAGTCAGTGATGCATCTGGTTCCAGGAGGATACGCTTGAAATCATCCACGCTCAGGGCAGAGAGCTCCACACGGATTGGCAGCCTGCCCTGCAGCTCCGGAATCAGGTCCGATGGCTTGGAGAGGTGGAATGCGCCCGATGCAATAAAGAGGATATGGTCGGTCTTGATCATCCCGTACTTTGTGCTGACCGTGCTCCCCTCCACCAGCGGCAGGAGATCACGCTGCACCCCCTCGCGGGAGACCTCGCCACCACTGTGACCCTCACTGCGGCGTGCCACCTTGTCGATCTCGTCGAGGAAGACAATGCCGTTCTGCTCCACGCTCTCAATTGCCTCTGCCTTGATCTCCTCCTCATCCACCATCTTGTGAGACTCCTCCTCGATCAGCATCCTGAGCGCCTCTGCAACACGCATCTTCCGACGCTTTGAGGAGTTGGTTCCCATGTTCTGGAACATGTTCTGGAGCTGAGAGGTCATATCCTCCATCCCCGGTGGCCCCATGATCTCTACCCCCAGAGCGGGTGCTGCAACCTCGATCTCGATCTCCTTCTCATCCAGATCCCCCTCTCGCAGCTTCTTGCGGAATTTCTGACGCGTGGGTGACTCCTCCTCTACCGTCTCCTCCGATGTGGTGCCCCTTGCTGGTGGCAGAAGCACATCCAGGATGCGCTCTTCGGCCGCATCCTCTGCACGCACCCGAACCGCAGCCACCGCCTCCTCACGCACCTTCTTGATGGCAATATCGGCTAGATCACGGACGATGGACTCCACATCCCTCCCCACATAGCCCACCTCGGTAAACTTGGTTGCCTCAATCTTGATAAAGGGGGCATTGGCCAGGCGTGCAAGACGGCGTGCAATCTCGGTCTTGCCGACACCTGTGGGGCCAATCATCAGAATATTCTTCGGGGTGATCTCATAGCGTAGTGCCTCATCCACCTGCATGCGGCGCCAGCGGTTGCGCAGTGCAATTGCGACCGCTCGCTTGGCCTCATCCTGACCCACGATATGTTTATTCAGTTCGTGAACGATCTCTC
>CAZYJG010000098.1:0-4208 GCA_964647745.1 uncultured Piscirickettsiaceae bacterium | reverse complement strand
CCGCCAAAGGCACTCTGCAGGGACTGAAAAGTCTCATCCTGCTGAATCGCCTCTTCCGCCTCAGTTCTTGCACGATCGGCCCGTGCCTCCGCCCGCTGGGCCGGGGTATCCAGAGCGTTGTCCTGCCTCACCGCAATGGTGAGGGCGATCTCTGCTCCAAGATATCCGCAAAGTGCCTGCTCAATCTGCCCCTGCCGGGCCTTGTTCAGCAACATCTCGTTCCCCTCCCCGATCTCGAGAAGCAGCCGCCCCCCCTTCTGCTCCCGAAACTGTGTATTCCGCACCAACTGCCCGGCTGCACCCTTCAGCCCAAGGCGATCCACATGCTCCTCCCACCTCTCGGGAGAGAGCACGATGGCGCTGCCGGAACCCCCCTTTTGTGGGGCAGGTGCCGTCTTTTTCTGCCCGCTGGATACAGGGGGTTGTGCCGCTTCCAGCGGCTTTGCCGCATGGCTGCGGCCACCACTGCCAGCTGTTTCCGGCCTGAATGCAACCATCCGCAACAGCACCATCTCCAGGCCACTACGGGGGTCTGCCGCCAATGGGAGATCTCTCCTCCCTGTCAGGGCAATCTGATAGAAGAGCTGCAGATCCTCGGGGCTGACCTTCTGGGCCAGATCAACCCACTCCTGATCTACTCCACGATCCTCCGCCACTTCTGGAATCGTTTGCAGCAGTGCCATCTGGTGGAGCTGTGCAATCAACTCCACCAGTACCGCCGTGAAGTCTGCCGCCTGCTCGGCCAGCGCCTCCACCTGCTGCAATATCCCGGCACCATCGCCCTCACTGAGGGCACGAACAATCTCCAGCAGCTGACGCTGCTCGATGGTCCCCAGCATCGCAGAGACCTCCTCTCCACGCAGTGCCCCGCCACCAAAGGCAATGGCCTGATCCAGCAGGCTCAGGGCATCACGCATACTCCCTTCCGCTGCCCTGGCAATGGATGCGGGACCACCGCCCTCGGACTCAATCCCCTCCTGCTGCAGCAGATGGTCCAGATACTCCTCGATTCTCTGTTGCGGGATACGCTTGAGATTAAACTGGAGACAGCGTGAGCGGATGGTAACCGGCAGCTTTTGTGGATCCGTTGTTGCCAGCAGAAACTTCACATGCGGTGGGGGCTCCTCCAGCGTCTTCAACAGTGCATTGAAGCTATGGTTGGAGAACATGTGGACCTCATCAATCAGATAGACCTTGTAACGCCCCTTGCTCGGCATGTACTGCACATTCTCAAGCAGTTCACGGGTCTCCTCCACCTTGGTACGGGAGGCTGCATCCACCTCAATCAGATCAACAAAGCGCCCCTCATCGATCTCCCGGCAGGCACTGCACTCACCACACGGGGTTGAGCTGACCCCATTGGTCTCACAGTTGAGGGATTTTGCAAGAATCCGCGCAATGGTGGTCTTGCCCACACCGCGTGTGCCGGTGAAGAGATAGGCGTGGTGTAGCTGATCCCGGTCCAGCGCATTGATCAGGGCCTGCAGGACATGCTCCTGCCCCACCATCTCACTGAAATTACGGGGACGCCATTTGCGCGCAAGAACCTGGTATGACATTGCTGGATTACAATTCTTCTGTCTTGTTGTCATCCGGCAACCATCCGGACAACCAAAAAAGAGCGGCCTCCCGTATCAGCCACACCCCGGCACATGAGTCCGCTGCTGCCGCTGCTCCCTTCCGGGCCTGACGGGGTTCACAACCTGTCATTGCGAGGGGACCGATACGGTCGACCATAAAACTTTGGCGCCCAATCATAACAAATCTGGTGAGCGGTTGATCAACTCAATTCTCCAATTTCCGCTACCGGGTGGGCGGCTGCCCACTCCAGCTTCTCCTCTCTGGAGCGTCCCTTCAGCTGATACTCCGCAACCGAGGCCCCACTTCGGTCGAAAAAGGGCTGCTGACCAAGAATGCGGATCGGCGGATTGATGCGGGTAAACTTCGCACCCTTCCCCTGCCGGTGCTGCACAAAACGCTGCTCCACATCGGTTGAGATCCCCGCATAGAGATAACCGTTTTCACACTCAAGCAGATAGAGATACCAGTCACGCACCCGCCGAGTGTACACAATAACCGGCGACCAGACCTGAACTTCCATCCTGTGGATATTAGGGTCATCTAATGATTAATCTCACAAAAAAGGGGGACGAAAATGTAAAAACAGTGACTTAGAATCAACATGAACTCTCTGAAAAATAATTTTTCAATCCAACGCATATTCAGTGAGTTACACAGACTTCATAAGTTGTATTCTGGTTCGATTTTCTAATCACATGGTGCCATGAAGAGAAATCGGGTTCTCCACACCCCCTGTGGATAACACTGTAGATAACCCCAATTTTCTACAATTCTGCATGGTTATTTTCACACATCAGCGAATTGCCTATTTTTTAGGCAGTCCACCCACCATAAATTCCGGCACTGACCCCTATTGCAGATCACAGCCCTCTGCCTTATCCTGACAGGGAACAAACAGAGAACAATGTAATGTCCAAGATAGAATACTGGGATCGCATGATCCTGCTGGTTGATATGAATGCCTTCTTTGCCTCTGTTGAACAGAGGGACCATCCAGAGTGGCAGGGACAGCCTGTGGTGATCACCAATGGAGCTGAGGGGACCACCATCATCACCAGCTCCTATGAGGCGAGAGCCTATGGTGTAAAAACAGGAATGCGGCTTCCGGAGGCAGCGAGGCTCTGCCCCCAGCTGATCCGCATCCCCTCCCACCCAAACCACTATGCAGCGGTCTCAACAGCAATCATGGAGGCGCTCTACTCCATCACCCCAACGATCGAGGTCTTCTCGGTGGATGAGGCATTTCTTGATGTAACCCACTGCCAGCGACTCCAGGGAGATGCCAAACAGATTGGGACACTGACCAGGCAGACCGTTTTTGATGCATCCGGCCTGCTCTGTTCGGTGGGAATCAGTGGGGACAAGAGCAGCGCCAAGTATGCAGCCAAACAGAAGAGGCCCAACGGGCTCACCATCATCCCGCCATGGGAGGCTGAAGAGAGGCTCAGGAGTGTGCCCATAACAGAGCTCTGCGGGATCAACCGGGGAATTGGCAGTTACCTGGCACAATATGGCGTAACACGCTGTGGAGAGATGAAGAGGATCCCGATCCATGTTCTCTCCAGACGATTCGGCAACCTGGGAAAGCGGATCTGGCTGATGGCGCAGGGGCAGGATCCTGAACCGTTGATCACCCGTACCGCACCCCCCAAGTCCATTGGGCACGGAAAGGTGATCCCTCCCAACACCAACGACAGGGAGACCATACTTGTCTACCTGCACCACATGAGTGAGAAGGTGGGGACACGACTGCGCAGACATGGGATGGTGGCCTCCCGTTTCCATATAGGGATCAGATCCAGCCAGGGGTGGCAGAGTGAAAAACCGAGAACCTCCCCTACCAATGATGGCGCACACATCTACCAGCTGTCCCGGAAGACACTGCAATCCCTCTGGTCGGGCGAGGGTGTTCATCAGGTTCAGGTAACAGCACTGAATCCGGTAGAGCTGCAACACCAGCAGCTGGATCTCTTTGCAGAACCCCTGAATGATAGAGAACGGGTCAATGAGGTGACCGACAAAATCAACCGGCGCTATGGTGAGTTCACACTCGCCCCAGCCTCCATACTGAACCGCTCCTCCATGCCCAATGTCATCTCCCCCGCATGGCGCCCCGACGGCCACAGAAGGACGATCTGACCATGTGTGGCGGTGCCTACTATCTGCTCAATGGTGAGCCTCAGCGGGTCTACTTTCCCAATCCACAGGCACGGCTTCCGGTACAGCGGCGAGACAGAGAGAGCCTGCTTCTCCCCTGGGGGAGGAGAAAACAGCAGCCGGGCAACCTTCCCCTGGGGGGGTGGGCACGTCTCGACTCTGTCTACTCCGGGCGCTGGGACCGCTGGTTTCCAAAACCGGTGAAAATACCGCTGCTGAGCTTTATGGAGCGGGATATCGAAGGAATAAGCCACTGGTTTGATATCACCCCGGGACACTGGATTCAGGGGCTCCTCGCACAGGAACGGAACGAGATACGGATCTATGTGGTGACCATTGAGCCCGAGATGGAGAGTGCCCTGCATGAGCGCTGGCCCCGGATACTGGCCGGATAACCCCCACTGCCACCAAAGTTTCCATTGCGGAAAAAAGCGCTTCCGTATATCCTTGCGCACCTTCAGGGAGAGATG
>CAZYJG010000097.1:0-4221 GCA_964647745.1 uncultured Piscirickettsiaceae bacterium | reverse complement strand
TGTAGCACCGGAACTGAAGGGAACCATAGCCACCTCAGCCGCACCTGTTGTGATGGGCAATCTGCAGGGACAGAGGATCCATCTCTATTTTCTCCCCATGGACTGCGAGCCCTGCTGGGTCAATCTTGAGAGGATGGACAAGGTGCGTGAAGAGCTGAATATGGCAGGCATCGTAATGTATGATGACAATTTTGATGTCGATAAACAGAACTTTGCCGTCTATGAACTGACCCGAAGACACTTCATCAACCTGCTCCCTGTCTATACCGACGATGATGAGAATATCGCATACGATTATGATGTTGAAGAGGCGCCGATGTGGGTCACAATCAATGAGGATGGAGTGATCGACCGACGAGACCCTACCCCTCCATCCGAGGTTCTGGAGCTGATCACACTGGAGAAGTGATTACGCCCGCTATGACTCAGGAGAAGGGGTGGTTGAGGACAATCGTCTCTTCACGGTCCGGACCGGTTGAGATGATGTCAATCGGTACCCCACAGAGCTCCTGCAGGCGATTCAGGTAGGATTTTGCATTCTCCGGCAGCGCATCATACTCACGCACTCCAAGCGTGGACTCGCTCCACCCCGGCATCTCCTCATAGACGGGCTCACAGGCCTCAAAGGCATCTGCACCAATCGGTGGGGAGTTCCTCACCTCGCCATCCATCCGGTAGCCGGTACAGATCTTCAGGCTCTCCAGCCCATCCAGCACATCCAGCTTGGTAATGCAGAGCCCTGTAAAGCTGTTGATCTGAACTGCACGGCGCAGCGCAACGGCATCAAACCAGCCGCAGCGACGGGCGCGGCCCGTAGTGGCGCCAAACTCATGCCCCTTCTCAGCCATATGCTGACCATTTTCATCACAGAGCCCATCACCGTCATAGAGCTCGGTTGGGAAAGGTCCGGAACCGACGCGTGTTGTATAGGCCTTGGTAATGCCGAGAACGTAATCCATGTAGCGAGGACCTACACCAGTTCCTGCCGAGGCACCGCCCGCCGTCACTGTTGAGGAGGTGACATAGGGGTAGGTTCCATGGTCAATATCGAGCAGCGTCCCCTGCGCCCCCTCGAAGAGCAGCCCCTTGCCTGCATCCTGGAGCCGGAAGAGCTCATCGGTAACATCTGTCGTCATTCCACGCAGCTCTTCTGCCATTGCAAGTGAACTCTCAAGGACCTCCTGATAGTCCACCGGGTCTGCCTTGAAGTAGTTGACCAGGGCAAAATTGTGGTACTCCATCACCTCTTGCAGACGCTCACTGAAACGCTGCTCATCAAGAAGGTCACCCAGACGGATTCCCCGGCGGGAGACCTTGTCCTCATAGGCGGGGCCAATCCCGCGCCCTGTTGTTCCGATGGCCTTCTTGCCACGGGCAACCTCACGCGCCTGATCCAGCGCAATATGGTAGGGAAGGATCAGGGGGCAGGCCTCACTGATGCGCAGCCTCTCACGCGCCGGGATCCCGCTCTCCTCCAGCATCCGGATCTCCTTGAGTAGCGCATCGGGTGCCAGCACCACACCATTGCCAATGAAACAGGTTACGTTGTCACGCAGAATACCGGATGGGATCAGATGCAGAACCGTAGTTTCACCATCGATCACCAGGGTATGGCCAGCATTGTGTCCGCCCTGAAAACGCACCACTGCAGCGGCACGATCTGTCAGCAGGTCAACGACCTTTCCCTTTCCCTCATCACCCCATTGGGATCCGATAATTACAACATTCTTAGCCATCTGTTCCATTCTCTAAAATTAACAATATGTTTCTGAATCCATTCAGCAGACAGGCGCCCTGACTCACCACTATTCACCAGATTCCTGGTGATCCCCTCTTCCCTATTCAATCGACTCAACCACCCAGCCGCTCTCTCTCTTTACCAGGTGACGATCACATCCCATTTCGGAGCCACTCACACCCTGTCCAGGCAGTTCCACGATTACCCGTTCACCGCCACTGCGCAGCTCCCCAATCTTCTGCAGAAGCGGCTCCTCCTCACTGGAGGGGGCAAAAATCGCTGATGGAGGATAGTTCTGCTCCCAACCAATTGCAACGAGATTCTTCAGGTCTGCACTGAAGCCGGTAGCAGGACGGGAACGCCCAAAGACAGCGCCCACATTATCATAGCGTCCCCCCAGGGCAACAGCCTCCCCCCTTCCGGGAACGTAGGCCGAAAATACAACGCCGGTGTGGTAGTCAAACCCCCTCAGCTCTGCCAGATCAAAATGGAGCTCAACAGCCCACTGTTGATCTGAGGCCATCGCAGCAATCTGCTCCAGACTCTCGATTGCCTGCTGAATGACAGGATCCATCTCCTGACCTGCAGAGAAGAGTTCTCGCGCCTGTTGAAGCGTCTCCACTCCACCATTGAGATCCTTGAGCGCAATCAGCTGGCTCCGCAATGGCTCATCAGAGACCGTGCCATTGACCAGTTCAACAATCTCGGTCGATGCCTTGCGCTGCAGGGCATCAAAGAGCTGTGACTCCTGATCACTGCTGAGCCCTGCCTTTGCGACCAGACTCCGGTAGATGTCGACATGGCCCAGATCGAGCACGATGGATTGCAGTTTGGCAAGCTTCAGCATCTCCAGCATCAGCCGGATCACCTCCAGGTCACTCTCAATACCGGAGTGACCATAGAGCTCTGCACCCACCTGAATGGGGCTGCGGGTTGCACCCGAGATCTCCGGGCGGGTGTGCAGCACCGATCCCAGATAACAGAGACGAGCCGGCCCCTCACGATTGAGGCGGTGTGCATCAATCCGGGCAACCTGTGGGGTCATGTCGGCACGAACCCCCATCATGCGTCCAGTGAGCTGGTCTGTCAGCTTGAATGTCTGCAGGTCCAGATCATTTCCCGTACCGGTCAACAGTGACTCCAGGTACTCAATCAGTGGAGGGATGACGGTCTCATACCCCCAGCTGTGAAAGAGATCCAGGACCGCTCTGCGCAGTGACTCAATTCCGGAAACCTCTGAGGGCAGCAACTCCTCAATTCCGTCCGGAAGCCTCCAGCGCTCCACCGACTGTTGCATCCCTCTCTCCTGTGACTTCATACCATTCTCACAAAATAGAGCAGCCCTGCACCGGCCACCATACTGATTAATCCCATCTTCCTGAGCTGTCTGCTATCCATCCCGGAGAGCCTGTTCATTGTCTCTCTCCAGCCATCCGGATTGAGAGCCGGCAGGATCCCCTCAATCACCAGCACAAGACCGAGTGCAGCAAAGAGATCTGACCAGACCATCCTCAGCAACCATCACCCTACTGGGTTTTCTTTCCGGTAAAGTACTGGAAGAACTCACTGTCCGGTTCCAGTACCAGAAGATCACTCTGGTTGCGGAAGGTATTCTCATAGGCGCCCAGGCTGCGATAGAAGGCGTAGAACTCCGGGTTCTTTCCATATGCATTGGCATAGGTCTCTGTCGCCTTGGCATCCCCCTCACCGCGCATCTTCTCTGCCTTCTGATTGGCCTCCGCCAGAATCACCGTACGCTGGCGATCTGCGTCTGCACGGATTCTCTCTGCAGCCTCAGCACCCTTTGAACGGAACTCCTTGGCAATTCTGTCACGCTCTGCCTCCATGCGACGGAAGACCGAGTTGCTCACCTCCTGAGGCAGGTCAACACGCTTGATCCTCACATCCACCACCTCAATACCAAACTCCTTGGCCTGGTGCGCTGCAATCTCCGTGATGGCCTTCATGATCTCGTCACGCTCGCCACTGATCACCTCCTGAACGGAGCGCTTGCCAAACTCGCCACGCAGACCATCCTTGACCACCTGAGAGAGACGCTGGTTGGCAACCCAGACATCACCACCCACCGACTTGAAGAAGGTCTCGACATTGCCGATCCGCCACTTGACGAAGGAGTCCACCAGTACATTCTTCTTCTCAACCGTCAGATAGCGCTCAGGGTCGGCATCCAGTGTCTGGATCCGCTTGTCAAACTTGCGCACGTTATTGACGATGGGAACCTGAAAATGGAGTCCAGGCTTGTAATCGGTCTCTGCAATCTGTCCCAGTCTGAACTTGATCGCCAGTTCACGCTCATCAACAATAAATGCAGAGAGCGAGATCACAACCACGGCCACAACTACAAGGCCAACAATAAACTTGATTCCCTTCATGACTATCTCCCTCTAGAGCGCTGGTTTGAACGCGCACCAAGACCACCCTGTGAGCGTGTTGTCCCTTCACTGCTGCCTGGCGTCACACTC
>CAZYJG010000096.1:0-4623 GCA_964647745.1 uncultured Piscirickettsiaceae bacterium | reverse complement strand
CTGTTGGTACAGTTCATGATGGTACGACAACGAAAGAGTGCAAACGGCCCCTCCAGCGCCTTCAGACGCTCCGTGGTTGCCTGATCCCGGCTGTCGGCAACAAAGCGTAGCGCCTGTAGCAGTGCTGCGGGGCCGAGGAAACGGTCCGGATTCCACCAGAAAGAGGGGCAGGCTGTGGAGCAGCAGCCGCAGAGGATGCACTCATAGAGCCCATCCAGCCTCTCCCGCTCCTCTGGCAACTGCCGGTACTCCACCTCCGGCTCCTGACCATGAACCGTCAGCCACGGCTTGACCGCCCGATATTGGCGGAAGAAGGGGTCCATGTCGACAACCAGATCCCGTATGACCGGCTGTCCGGGAAAGGGGCGAATCACGATCGGCTCACGCAGCTCACTGAGCGGCGTGATACAGGCGAGGCGGTTCCGGCCATTGATATTCATCCCGTCTGAACCGCAGATCCCCTCACCGCAGGACTTTCGGAAGGCCAGGGTCTCATCAATCTCCTTTAGTTTTTTCAGTGCCCCCAGCACCATCATCTCATCACTGATCTCACTCTCCGGAAGCTCATAGGCCTCCATTCTTGGAGAGTCATCTTTTTCCGGATCGAAGCGATATATTGAGAACTTCATCTTGAATATCTGTAATTGGGGTTGGTGCGGGGAGTACAGTCCATGACTGTTGGTAGCAGAGACGCTACCGTCAAGCGTACAGGGATGTATCCACCGCGTGTCACGGATTGTATTGGCTGCAGCCAACCAAAGAGTCGGGGTTGCAGATCACTCCTTGTCACCTCAGTAAACCCTCGCCTTGGGCGGGACTGGTGGTTCCGTCTCCGGCCTCATGTTGACCGGCTTGTAGTGGAGCTGCTCACCCTGCAGGGAGAAGAGTGAATGGATCATCCACCTCTCATCATCCCGCTGCGGATAGTCGATTCTGGAGTGTGCGCCGCGACTCTCCCTGCGGGCGGCCGCAGAGACCACAGTGGCCAGTGCCACATCGGCCAGATTCTCCAGCTCCAGCGCCTCAATCAGTGCCGTGTTGAAGACCCTGCTGCGATCCCCTATCGAGGCGCGACTGACCCGTTCGCGGACGGCCCTGATCCTCTCCACCCCCTGTTGCAGCACCTCATCGGTTCGATAGACCCCGCAGTAGCGCTCCATTGCCTCCTTCAGCTCATCCCGCAACGCTGCAACAGACTCCCCGCCCGCTGCAGCCCCGCTCTGCCAGCGCTCAAGACGGCTGATGGCTGCGCCCACTGCAGCCTCTGGAATGGCCGAACGGTGCTTCTGTTGACGGTGATACTGCAAAATCCGCTTCCCGGCAGCGCGCCCGAAGACCACAATATCGAGCAGTGAGTTTCCCCCCAGCCGATTGGCCCCATGGACCGAGACACAGGCGCACTCCCCTACCGCATAGAGCCCGGGAACAGCGGCTTCGGGGTCCCCATCCTGCCCCAGAACCTCGCCAAAACGGTTGGTGGGAATGCCCCCCATTGTGTAGTGGGCTGTTGGATAGACCGGTATCGGCTCTCTGGCCATATCGAGATGGGCAAAGGTAAGCGCAAGATCACGAATGGCCGGCAGCCGCTTCTTTACCACCTCCTCACCCAGATGGTCCACCTTCAGCAGCACATGATCCCTCTCAGGACCACAGCCACGCCCCGCCTCCACCTCCAGGAAGATGGCACGACTGACCACATCCCGGCTGGCCAGATCCTTTGCATTGGGGGCATAGCGCTCCATAAAGCGCTCCCCCTCGCCATTGATCAGATAGCCCCCCTCTCCCCTCGCCCCCTCGGAGAGCAGCATCCCCTTGCCGGCAATCCCGGTGGGGTGAAACTGAAAGAACTCCATATCCTGCAGCGGGATGCCAGCACGCAGCACCATCGCCATTCCATCCCCGGTATTGATCATCGCATTGGTGGTGGTCCTGAAGATCTGTCCTGCCCCACCTGTGGCCAGCAGTACGGTCTTGGCATCAAGCAGCAGTGGCTCACCAGTTGCAATCTCCAGCACCAGAACCCCAACCACCCGCCCCACCTCATCACGCAGCAAATCAAGCGCGAAGTACTCATCGAAGAAGTGGGTCTTGGCTGCCAGATTCTGCTGGTAGAGGGAGTGGAGAATGGCATGACCGGTACGGTCCGCTGCAGCACAGGTTCTGGCCGCCTGCGCACCCCCATAGTTCTGACTCTGTCCGCCAAAGGGGCGCTGGTAGATGGTGCCATCCTCAAGGCGCGAGAAGGGAACCCCGGCATGCTCCAGCTCGGTCACCAGCTTGTAGGCGGAGCGGCACATGTATTCGATCGCATCCTGGTCCCCCAGCCAGTCACTCCCCTTGATGGTGTCATACATATGCCAGCGCCAGTCATCCTCCATCACATTGCCGAGGGCGGCATTGATCCCCCCCTGTGCCGCCACGGTATGGGAGCGGGTCGGGAAGACCTTGGAGACCACTGCAACACGCACCTCCTCGCTGGCCAGTTGCAGCGCAGCACGCAGCCCCCCTCCTCCGGCACCAACCACCACAGTATCAAAGGTTCTGCGCCGCATGGTCACTGTATCCTCACCAGAATCAATACCAGCCAGAGCCCGAGGACAATCAGCGCGGAGGCCACCACCCCCAACAGTGTCACACGCAACCAGTAGGGGTGAATATAGTCGAGCAGTACATCACGAAACCCGATCCAGCAGTGAAACAGCAGCGCAGTGAAGGCCGAAACGATCCAGACCGGATTCAGGCCACCCCCCGCCCACGCATGCCAGTGCTCATAATCGAGCACCTCGATCTGTGCGGCAGAGTAGAGCAGCAGGGGCAGCACAAGCAGCAGAACCACCGCACTGAGGCGTTGTATGGTCCAGGCACGCACCCCGCTCAGCAGCGTCATCAGAGCAGCAACCAGAGAATCGGGGGCAGTGCCAGCAGTGCAGCCCCGGCAACCAGCCATGCACTGCCCTGCGCAGCCCCCCTGTTGAGCCCCACCCCAATATCCAGCAACAGGAAGCGGACCCCGGAGATCAGATGGTAGATAAGTGCCCAGAGACCGGCGGCAACGATCAGACGGACCAGAAGATGGTCCCAGAGTTGAAGAACCTGTTGAAAGGGATCAGCGCCCTGCAGTGAACGCTCAAAGAGCAGCAGGAATAGTGGAACAAGCACCAGCAGCAGGACCCCGGAGATGCGGTGACAGACCGAAACCACGGCAGTTGCCGGAAAACGGATCTGCAGCAGATTGAGGAAACGGGGCCTCGAAATCTTCTCCATGGTACTCCAGTTGTGGTTATTATTGTCTCTGCGGCCATGCTGTTGCACTGATGGCTGCAGACACCATGGAGAGTAACGGACCGATTGGGAAGTTGCAACAAGACGGAGATTGAACAGATGAACAGCGAGTGGAGAGCATTTCTTGAATCGGCTGGGGCAGAGTTTGACGGGCAACGCATTATCAGCTTTGGCAACCCTGAACAGGAGCGGCATGTGGTCTCCAGCGGAGATATCATGTGCGACCTCTCTCACCTTGCCGTACTTGAGGTTAGCGGTGAGGAGAGTGGAGAGTTCCTGCAGAACCAGTTCACAAATGATGTCGCTGCACTGAGCCCCGGAGAGAGCCAGCTGGATGGCTGGTGCACACCCAAGGGGCGCCTGCTGGCACTCTTCCAGGTGGTCCGAATCGAGAGCAACCGATTCCTGCTGCTGTTTCCACATGAGCTACTTGACTCCACACAGAGACGGCTGCAGATGTTTGTGATGCGCTCCAGGGTAACCATTACCGACCTCAGCGAGGCGCTGATCCGGATCGGGCTCTCCGGGGGTGACTCGGAGCAACAGCTTGCCACGGCAGACAATATTCCCCCAGATGAGATCGATGGTGCTGTTACCCACGGCAACACAACCGTTGTACGCCTCCATCCGGCGCTCCACCCCCGCTTTCTGATCCTCACCGACCTGGAGAGCGGGAAAAGGCTCTGGTCCCATCTCGATGTACAGGCAACCCCTGTCAGCAGCGGGCCATGGCAGCTGCTGGATATTCGTGCCGGCATCCCCACTGTTGTCCAGAAGACACAGGAGTCCTTTATCCCGCAGATGGTCAACCTGCAGGGAATCAATGGACTCAGCTTCACCAAGGGGTGCTATCCGGGTCAGGAGGTGGTGGCACGAATGGAGTATCTTGGAAAACTGAAGCGCAAGATGTATCGAATCACCCTGCCGGGGGAGGCCGCCCCAGAGAGTGGTGACCCCCTCTACTCCAGCGCCTCCAGCTCTGCACAGGGTGCCGGAGAGGTTGTATCGATAGAGAGGGATGGGGATGGGGTCTGGGAGGGGTTGGCCGTTATTGAGACCGCTGTTGCCGAATCGGGTGATGTTACCTTTGAGGAGGATGGGTCTGTTCCGGTGACAGTACAGCCACTCTGATCCTGCAACCTTGGGAGGTTCTCCACTGCACCTTAATCACGCTGTTCCACATAGACTCGATTAATCATCTGTTGAACCCGGGGCACTGCACTCACGGGGATCAACTCAATCTGTTGATGCTGATTCGCAAACACCCGGAAAACCTCATCTGCAAACCCCTGTCCAATCATCTCTACTCCCTCAAAGTCCAGGATCACTGTCCTGAATTTT
>CAZYJG010000095.1:0-4699 GCA_964647745.1 uncultured Piscirickettsiaceae bacterium | reverse complement strand
CCCCTGTCCAATCATCTCTACTCCCTCAAAGTCCAGGATCACTGTCCTGAATTTTTCAACACGATTCAGAATCCTTTTCGCCTGTGACCTTGAAACCAGGCTTTCGCCCTCATACAGCGCCAGCCTGAGTGGAATCACCGTCTTCTCAAACCGGTAATCATCTGGTCCACCACTGTATTCATCAAAAACCTCTCTCAGGTCCTTGTCGCTGTCAAGGGCAATCCACATCATCACCTGTGTCCCTTCGCTCTCATGCTCATGATGAAGCAGGAAATCATTTTTGATGCTGTCATCATGATCAAACCTCAACTCGCCCGACTCAATAACGAAGTTGTCGAATGAGCGGCTGGTAAAGAAGATTCCCTGCCCCGTATGGTTGACCGGATCAGTTGTCAGCTTCCCCTTGCTCAGTTCAAGAAGTGACTCTCTTGGGTCATTCAGCTCAAGCAGTCGCGCGATGCGTTTGAAAATCCCTTCGCCATTATCTGAGATGGAGATTCCAATCCCCTCCAGGTTACGTCTGACCACCACCACGACCTCTCCCCCTTCGGAGTGGTCAATTGCATTATTGAGGATCTCGGTAAAGCCGTAGTGGCAAATCTCTGATACGCTGCCAGGAACCCCTTCAAAGATGAAAGAGAAGTCCTGACGATGCACCAGACTCTCATCAAGGTTTTCCAGCGGATAGGTCGCCACATGCGCCCGGATTGGCCCCAGTGAATATCGACGGGATCTTGTTTTCCCCGTTGCCTCCAGATAACCCTCATTCACCAGGGCAGTCAGATGACGATGAACGGATTGCCGGGAGATACCAAAAGCATCAGAGGCCATTTGAACAACATCTCGGTGCCCCTTACGAACCGCATCGATCAGATATCTTCTGATGGTTCGAGTTCGCTTGGTGATGTTCTTTGGCATTGTAACCTTTTATCGCTGAAATTTACTTTATTGTAAACTTATAAAAGTTATTTGTAAACTTACTCAGAAGGATTGGGGAATAAGGTCACCACCTCCAGCAACGCTTCAACTCACTCAGCCCAATGGTTATGGGGCTATTTCTTAACCAAAAAAAACCCGCCATGGTGGCGGGTGAATATAGGAAGGAATCATACAACCTAAGGTAGTGACAAGGTTATGCGCTGCATCAACCAGAGGAAATACGTAGATCTACGTATTTTCAATCCCAAACTCACTTAATTTCATCAGGTAGGTCCGGTAACAGCTGAAGACGATCCACCCCATCCAGGAAAAGTAGAGCAGCAACAGCAGCCCTGTCAGGTGGGCCAACAGAGGGGAGAGCAGCGCCCCACCCCACGAGACCATGGAGAGGAGAAAGAGAAGCAGCAGTGTTCTGGCTCTGCGGGTTGGGAGAATCTGAAACAGGTTCGGTATATTGACCAGATTGGCCATCTGTTCCGGATCCTTGATCACCTTCTGCTGCAGATGGAGAAAGACGAGAAAAGGGGCAATCTTCAGCAGGGTGCCCGAGAGCATGGGCAACAGAAAACCGAAAATCCAGAGGATAGCCAGCCATCCGGGGATCACCTGCCCGGAGAGCAGGAAAAAGATCAGCAGCAGTGACCCGGACGCCATCCCCAGGAAGGCCAGCTGCCAGAAGCGAACTGTTGCATCAAAGACCTTTCGTTTTCTGTTGTGGAGCACCCACAGTGCAATCATGCCGTAGAGCACCATCACCCCTGCAGCTGCAGCAAGCAGGAGGGCAGAGAGTCCCTGCCCCAGCTGCATAATGGATAGAACGCCCCAGGAGAGGAGCAGCAGCGCCGTCACCGGCACCCCCCATCTCCTGAGCCAGGGAGGAAAATCAGGTGTCACCTGGAACATTGGAATCATCTGAAAACTGAGCCCCATCAGAAGCAGGGTAAACCACCCTCCCAGCCCCCAGACTGCATGGATATCGGTCCACTCCCGGTGCAGCTGAACGGCACTGCTCCCCCACCCCATCAGCAGGGAGATCCCCAATCCCATAACCAGAAGAAGAAAGAGAACCGAATATCGAAGCAGCCGAATGGGTTCCGCAGGATGGTGCAGACGAAAGATGCCGACAACCAGCAGTGAGAGATAGGGGAGAAGACCCACGGAGAGAACTACTCCTGCAAGCAGCAGCAGTTGCCGCTCAAGGAGGAAAAAGCCGATAAAGTAGATGGCTCCGCCCGCTACCAGTGAGAGATAGATCAGCCTGGATATGATGCTCTTCCATGGAAACTGAACCCCCCCCACAACCGGAAGCACCTGAAACAGAACCCCCGTGACAATCATCATCAAGACCCCAATATTGATCAGGTGCAGCGTCCCGATCAGGGCAGGGTCCCATCGACTGCCAATCAACCCGGGACCGTACAGGAGAAAGATGATCGAGAAGAGCATCCCGAAGAGGGGGGCGGTAAGGATAAAGCGGAAGGGTATGGTGATCCGTGGGGAGTTCTCTACCGATACATCAGCAGTAGCAAGCATGATGCATACCCCACTACTCCCCGTATGATGCTTCTATGCGCTGTGCAGCAACCTTGTCACCCTTGCCGAATATCATGATCTCGTAGGGGGCCTCCCCCTCAAGATAGAGCTGGTGCTGGAATCCCATATCCTCAAGGACCGAATAGAGTGGATAGGGTTCCATGCGGTGCATCATCCGTACATACTGCCCCTCACCAAGGTCTGCAACGGCCTCAAGGATCTTCTGCATCGGCTCCGGTGCCGGAAGATCCTGAACATCACAGATGATTTCACCCTCGGGAAGTGGCATCTCTTCTATCCTGCAAGATTCAATTTCTCAATAATGGGGGCCGGTTGCTGGAGTGCATCATCAATCATCGGATAGAGAATCTGCTCCTCCTTCATGTTGTGCTGCTGAATCAGCATCATCATGGTATCTGCAACTCCCAAAACCTGCTCTGCATGGCGACTCTCCATCGCCTGTTTCAACCCGTCAAGCAGTGAACGCATCTGCTCATGCTCCATTCGCATCACCATGGTTGGCCCCTGGCTATTGCCCGTCACCTCCTCAAAGGCGGGGAAGAGGGTCTCCTCCTCACTTGCAAAGTGGTTCAGGATATTCCCCTGAAAGGCCTTCCATGCACGCTCGGCAGCCTCCCACTCTCCTGCCGATACTGCATTCTCCATACTGGAAAAGTACTCATCACACTCACGGTGATGGTGTGCCATAATTGAAGATATCTGTTCCATACGTATCACTCTGAAGAGTTATTTTATTTGTTAAACTGCCAATTGTCACTAATTTTATTGGCTGCCCCCTATTCAGGGGCTCCCATGCCATTTCAATTGCGATCATCCCACAGTAACCCAAGGAGCCATTTGATATTTATCAACCGGAAAGTGAGATGAGCCGATGGTTCCAGATCCAATGACACGTGCAAGCAGCATCGGTTCCCCACTGATCGACTCACACTGCCATCTTGACTTCCCCGATTTCGACAGGGATCGGGAAGAGATCGTTCAGTGGTGCCGCTCCCACAACATCCACCACCTGATCCTCCCCGGCGTCACCAGATCCCAGTGGGAACGGTCTCTGCACTACAGCCGCCACGAACCGATTCTCCATCCCGCAGTCGGGCTTCACCCCCTCTTTCTGCAACAGCATGAGGAGGGAGATCTGGCTGCACTGGACGCCCTGCTGGAGAGGGCCCCGGAGATTATTGCTGTTGGTGAGATCGGGCTGGACCACTATCTGCCGGATGTTGACCGCAGCAGTCAGCGCTCACTCTTTATCCGACAGCTGGAGATTGCCCATCGCCACAATCGCCCCCTGCTGCTCCATGTCCGCAAGGCACACCAGGAGGTCATTGAGATACTTCAGAAGCATGACCACCACCGGGGCATAGTACACGCCTTCAGCGGCAGCCTGGAGCAGGCCCAACAATATATTGATATGGGATTTCTGGTCGGGGTGGGTGGTGTCGCAACACGGCCCAATGCCCACAAACTGCACCGAACCGTACGGGGAATTGGGCTGGAATCGATCGCCCTGGAGAGTGATGCCCCCGATCTTCCTCCAATCTGGGCAAAGGGGGAGAGAAACTCCCCGCAGCATCTTCCCGCCATCGCCCACCATATTGCTGATCTCAGGGGTGAGTCTGTCGAGCAGGTTGCCCTGCAGACCACATCAAACGTTAGTCAACTGTTTGGGCTCTAAGACCCCAACCGAACAGGTACCCGAATCGGCACATAGAGATCACGACGATAGCACAAGCTCTCATCCGCGATTCTATATGCGGATCCGGGAAGTAGGGTAAAATTGTCCGCATGAAGAGAAGATTGACCACTCTTGTCCTGCTTCCTCTGATGCTGCTGCTCAGTGAGACATCCCATGCCGAGGTTGCCGTACTGCTCCACGGCCTGCTCAACAACAGCTCCTCCTGGGAGCGCAGTGGTGCAGTCGATGCACTGGAGCAGATGGGATGGGAGCGCGCCGGACGTGCCCAGGTGGGTGGCCCCACCGGAGTACTGATCTCCAGACCACCTGAAAAGAGTCGGGGCAACCGGATCCTCTACCTTGCAGATGTTCCCACACTGATCCCTCTTGAGCAGCAGAGTGAACTACTGGAGCAGATCCTGACCACCCTCTCCAGAAACCACCCTGGTGAAGCGATCTACCTGATCGGCCACTCCGCCGGTGGTGTGGTCTCCCGCATGGCGGTCATCAGAAACAACGTTCCGGAGCTCC
>CAZYJG010000094.1:0-4720 GCA_964647745.1 uncultured Piscirickettsiaceae bacterium | reverse complement strand
CAGTCGGTCCAAATATCCGCCCAGAATGGGGAGATTTGGCAAATTCTACTCCGAGCGCCCCAAAACGTCCATGGTCTGCCCGTGAAAAATTAGTGTTTTCTGATGCAGCAGAGCGGAATCCGTCTGACGAGCCATCAACGCAATCCCAAAACATCCTGCATATCAAAGAGTCCGGACTGCTTATCCATCAGCCAACCGGCGGCACGCACGGCCCCCTTGGCAAAGGTGAGGCGGCTGGAGGCCTTGTGGGTAATCTCTACCCGCTCTCCAATGTCTGCAAACAGTACTGTGTGGTCACCCACAATATCCCCTGCACGGATGGTCTCGAAACCGATGGTTCCACGCTCCCGCTCGCCGGTATTCCCCTCACGCCCATAGACTGCACACTCACTGAGATCACGCCCAAGGGCATCGGCCACCACCTCGCCCATCCGCAGTGCAGTCCCGGAGGGGGCATCAATCTTGTGGCGGTGGTGCGCCTCGACAACCTCGATATCGACCTCATTGCCCATTACACGGGCAGCCATATCCAGCAGCTTGAAGCAGAGGTTGACCCCGACACTCATGTTGGGGGCAAAGACGATGGCGATCTCCTCTGAGGCCGCCTCAATGAGCGCCTTCTCCTCATCGCTGAAACCGGTGGTACCAATCACCATCCGGGTCCCCTGGCTGCGACACTGCTCGATATTGGCCAGGGTGACTGCGGGGCGGGTGAAGTCGATCAATACGTCCGCACCACCAAGTGCAGATGGCATATCAGAACCGATAGCAACACCGACCCTACCAATGCCGGCCAGCTCCCCGGCATCCACACCAAGATAGCTGCTCTCGCCATGCTCGATCGCTGAGACCAGCGTGGCGGACCCCTCTTCCGCCACCGCCTCGATCAGACTACGCCCCATGCGACCACCCGCACCGGTCACCGAGATTGAAACACTCTCTCCCATCATCATCCCTCTATCAATTGATGTAACGTATCCACCCTTCCAGCCAACGATGAGGCTGTGGCAAAACTGTAAGTGTACAGAGGTGGGCTGCCCGTTTCTAACGAAAAGATGGGGTCAGGCCTGACCCCACTATCGGCCTACGCCGTAGTACGTGATCCCCAGTGATCGCATCTTCTCTGGCGAGTAGAGGTTGCGGCCATCGAAAATGACCGCAGTCTTCATCTGCTCCACCAGCTGGTCAAAATCAGGGGACCAGAAGGCCTTCCACTCGGTGACCACCATCAGTGCATCAGCACCCTCAAGCACAGCATCACGATCTGTACCATAACTGATCGCCGCCTCCTCTCCGAAATGGTTACGGGCACTCCCCAGCGCCTCGGGATCATAGAGCTGTATCGATGCCCCCTGCCCCAGCAGCGCCTCCACCAGTCGCACACCAGGGGAGTTGCGGATATCACTGCTGCCCGGCTTGTAGGCAACCCCCCAGATCGCAAACCGCCTGCCCTTCATACTCATCCCAAAGTGGCGCCACGCCTTGCGGAAGAGAACCTCTTTCTGCTGTTCATTGATCTCCAGTACCGCATCCAGCAGCTGTCCGGCAGAGCCTGCAGCACGAATGGTCTCTGCCAGGGTAGCCACATCCTTGGCGAAGTTGGGGCCTCCAAAACCGGTGCCCGGGTAGAGGTAGTCATATCCGATCCGCTGATCCGATCCCATCCCCCTGCGCACCTCCTCGATATCGGCACCGACATCCTCCGCCACATCTGCCATCTCGTTCATAAAGCTGATGCGAGTTGCCAGCATGGCGTTGGAGGCAAACTTGGTCAGCTCTGCAGAGCGTGGCGACATCACCATCACCACATCACGGTTACGGTTATAGGGGGCGTAGAGTTCACGCATGATCTCCACCCCCTCTACCGAATCGCTGCCCAACAGGATACGGTCAGGGCGACGGAAGTTCTGGATCATCCGCCCCTCGGTCATGAAGTCGGGCTCCACAACCAGATGACAGCGGTAAGAGACGCCACGCCTATTCAACTCCTTCTGCACCACTTGATGAAGCTGATCTGAGGAGCCCAACGGAAATGTAGTGCGGCTGACCAGAACTTGATCCTCATCCATCACCGCCCCAACCTGCCGGGCAATTTCAATCGCCTGCCCCAGATCATCAGAGTCCAGGACCAGGTAGTGAATCTGGCCATATCCTGCGCCCTCCTCCAGCGATCTCGACTGACTCAGTCGCCCCCCATCCAGCTGATCCTGCAACAACCTTTTCAGTCCCGGCTCAGCCATCTGAACCCCCTCCAGAGTACCGGAGAAGGGCGAAGTTGAGGAGACCAGCAGCACCTCATTGCCAATATCCGCCAGACAGGCAGCACTCACCAGGGCAGATGGGTTGGAACCATATATAGTGATCTTCATTTGTGGCTCCGTATCTTTTTCAGTAGCCCGGCCGTTGAACTGTCGTACCCTTCTGATAGTGGGCTATCGTCCAACAGATCCTTATGCATCTGCAGTGCAATCTGTTTTCCAAGCTCCACACCAAACTGGTCGAAGGGGTTGATCTCCCAGATTACGCTCTGGACAAAGACCTTGTGTTCATAGAGCGCCACCAGCATGCCAAGGGTCTCCGGCAACAGTGCATCCAGCAGGAATGTAGTGCTGGGGCGGTTTCCCTCATGCCTGTGCTGCGGCTCACCACTCTCCTGACCCACCATGAATGCACGGCTCTGTGCCAGACAGTTGGCGATGGTAAGCTGATACTGCTCTGGATCTGCCCCCGCCGGGGTGATCGGAAGAATAAAATCCATTGGCACTATGCGGGTCCCCTGGTGCAACAGCTGGTAGAAGGCGTGCTGCGCATTGGAGCCCACCCCGCCCCAGACAATCGGGCCTGTATCGTATGAAACCTGCTCCCCCTCCTGAGTCACCGACTTTCCAAGGCTCTCCATCTCCAGCTGCTCCAGATAGGCGGAGAGGTGGTTGAGGTGTGCGGCATAGGGGAGCACCACATGGCCCGGCATCCCCAGAAAGTTGCTGTTCCAGATCCCGATCAGCCCCATCAGCACCGGAATGTTCTGCTCCAGTTGCGCCGTAGAGAAATGGTGATCTGCCTGCCATGCCCCCTCCAGCATCTCCTCAAATGCAGCCATCCCGAGGTAGAGGGCAATGGGGAGGCCGATTGAGGACCACATCGAATAACGCCCCCCGACCCACTCCCAGAATGGGAAGATATTCTCCTCCGGAAGCCCCCAGGCCATCGCCTCGGCAGGGTCTGCCGTTGCCGCCACAAAGTGGAGCGGAATGGCCCTGACATCCCCCGCAGCCAGGGTCAGCCAGACGCGGGCTGCTGCCGCATTGGAGAGGGTGTCCGAGGTGGTAAAGGTCTTTGAGGAGACCACAAAGAGGGTGGTCTCCGGATCGAGTCGGGGCAGGATATCCGCTGCATGTGCCCCATCGATACTGGAGATAAAGTGGATATCAATCGTCCCGTCTGCCTGGGCTCGCAGCGCCCGGCAGACCATCTTGGGGCCCAGATCGGACCCACCCACCCCAATATTGACCACATCGGTAATCCGCTTTCCGGTAAACCCCCGCCAGCGTCCACCACGAACCCGCTCCACAAAATCGTGCATCTGGCCGAGAACGGCGTGTACCGCCTCAACCACATTGTTTCCATCCACCACAATCGACTCACTGGATCTGCTGCGCAGTGCGGTATGTAGCGCGGAGCGCCCCTCGGTCCGGTTGAGCGGCTCTCCCTGCAGCAGTTGATGGATCCTCTCAGGCAGTTGCTGCTGTCTGGCCAGTGCAGTGAGGAGCTGGATGGTCTCTGCATCCACCCGCTGCTTGGAGTAGTCAAAGAGGAGCCCTTCCAGCTGGGTGGAGAAGTGGTCAAACCGGTCATGCTGCTGCTGGAACAGATCTCGCAAATGGACCGATTTCATCCCGGAGGCGTGACGCTGCAGCGCCTGCCAGGCCGGTGTATCTGTAACCAGACTATTGGTCATGCTGCTCCCCCACATGTTTTCGGATCAGCCCCTGGACCTCATCCCGGATCTCCGGATCCCTCAACGCGTACTCCAGATTTGCCCGTATATAGCCAAACTTGTAGCCACAGTCATAACTGATCCCATCGAACGTATAGGCATAGACCGGCTCCTCCTCCATCAGGTATGCAATTGCATCCGTGAGCTGGATCTCACCACCCGCCCCCTCACGGGTAGACCCCAGCAGCCCCATCACCCGTGGGGTGAGGATGTAGCGTCCAACAACCGATAGCTGCGAGGGTGCATTTTCAATGGCCGGCTTCTCGACCACGCCAACCATCTGTTGCAACCTGCCCTCCTCACCCTCGGCAAGTGAGACGATTCCATACTTATCCACCTCTTCACGAGGAACCGTCTCAACACCGATAATAGAGGAGGATTTCTGCTCATAGGCCTCCGCCATCTGCCCCATGCACCCGCTGTCGGCATTGTAGATCAGTACATCCGGCAGAATCACCCCAAACGGCTCATCACCCACTGCATCCCGAGCACAGAGAACAGCATGGCCAAGCCCCAGCGGCTGATGCTGGTAAACAACAGAAACCGTGACCCCCTTGGGAAGGATGGAACGCACCTTCTGAAGCAGCTCATCCTTGCCTCTCTCCTCCAGCACAGACTCAAGCCTGGGATTCTCCCTGAAGTGCTCCTCCAGCGCACCCTTGTCTGGGTGGGAGACCAGAATAATCTCCTCGGCACCCGCCTCAACCGCCTCCTCGACAACGT
>CAZYJG010000093.1:0-4767 GCA_964647745.1 uncultured Piscirickettsiaceae bacterium | reverse complement strand
TGAAGGATTCCGGCGTAGACGTTACTGTTGCTCTTCGTCCAGGATCTGGCTCTGCCGCCAAGGCGGAGGCTGCGGGTCTTACAGTAAAGAGCGTACCCGAGGCGGTTGCCGAGGCCGACCTGGTAATGGTTCTGACTCCTGACGAGTTCCAGTCCCAGCTCTACAAGAATGAGGTTGAGCCCTCACTGAAGCAGGGAGCAACCCTGGCCTTCGCACACGGTTTTGCGATCCACTACAACCAGGTGGTTCCCCGTTCCGACCTTAATGTAATCATGGTTGCACCCAAGGCACCTGGCCATACGGTACGCAATGAGTTTGTAAACGGTGGCGGTATCCCCGACCTGATTGCGATTCAGCAGGACGCCAGCGGTAACGCCAAGGAGATCGCCCTCTCCTACGCCTCTGCAATTGGTGGTGGCCGTAGCGGAATCATCGAGACCACCTTCAAGGATGAGACCGAGACCGATCTCTTCGGTGAGCAGGCGGTTCTCTGCGGTGGTGCGGTTGAGCTGGTCAAGGCCGGTTTTGAGACCCTGGTTGAGGGTGGTTACGCCCCCGAGATGGCCTACTTTGAGTGTCTCCATGAGTTGAAGCTGATTGTGGATCTGATGTATGAGGGTGGAATCGCCAACATGAACTACTCCATCTCCAACAATGCGGAGTATGGCGAGTATGTGACCGGTCCACAGGTGATCAATGAGGAGAGCCGCTGGGCAATGAAGGAGGCGCTGGCCAACATCCAGAACGGCGAGTATGCCAAGCGCTTTATCCTCGAGGGGATGGCCAACTACCCAGAGATGACTGCGCATCGTCGTAACAATGCGGCGCACCAGATTGAGGTGGTCGGTGAGCAGCTTCGCTCCATGATGCCATGGATCAGTGCGAACAAGATTGTCGACAAGACAAAGAACTAAACCTCCTCCCGTGGATGCGGGAGACAAGAAAGACGCCTGCGCTGAATAGATACGGTGTGGGCGTTTTTTTTATTTGTGATGAGCAGTTTTCATCGGCGATAATGGGTGGCATGAATACAAAGCAAGGCGGACAGCGCAGAAGGGGGATCTATCTTCTTCCAAACCTGTTTACTACGGCAGCACTGTTTGCCGGTTTTTTTGCAATTGTCTCTGCGATCAAGGGGCGTTATGAGATTGCGGCCAGTGCAATCTTTGTGGCCATGGTCCTGGACGGGCTGGACGGGCGGGTGGCACGGATGACCAATACCCAGACTGAGTTTGGGGCTGAGTATGACAGCCTTGCCGACATGGTCTCATTTGGTGTTGCGCCTGCGCTGGTGGTCTATCTCTGGGGGTTGAGTACGCTCGGAAAACTGGGGTGGCTGGCGGCATTTGTCTATACGGCAGGTGCGGCACTGCGTCTGGCCCGCTTTAATACCCAGGTCAGCAGTGCAGACAAGCGTTACTTTCAGGGGCTGCCCAGCCCTGCATCCGCTGCCGTGGTCTCAGGTCTGGTCTGGGTTGCGGTGGACTATGGATTTATGGGTGAGGTGCTGCCGAAGGAGTTGAGCTGGGTGGCAGCACTGCTGACTGCCCTGGCGGGGTTGCTGATGGTCAGCAATGTCCGTTACCACAGCTTCAAGGAGCTTAATCTGAAGGATCGCATCCCCTTTGTGACGATGATCCTGATTGTTGCGGTGATTGTCCTGATCTCCATAGATCCACCACAGGTGCTGTTTGGAGGGTTTCTGATCTACGCACTGTGGGGACCAATCTCAAACCTTGTTGAGTTGAAAAGGAGGCGGGCAGAACGCAAGCGGCGTCTGAGTGCCGAGGATTCCAATCCACCATCCAATGAGCAATAACCGATAGGAAGAGCGATGAGTACTGCAGATCAGTTGATCATTTTTGATACCACCCTGAGAGATGGGGAGCAGAGTCCTGGTGCCTCCATGAACATGGAGGAGAAGATGAGGATCGCCCGTGCCCTGGAGAAGATGCGGGTGGATGTGATTGAGGCCGGATTTCCCATTGCCAGCCCGGGAGACTTTGAGTCGGTCAAGGCAGTTGCAGAGGCAGTCAGGGAGAGTACGGTCTGCGGGCTTGCGCGTGCGCTGGAGCGGGATATCGAGACTGCCGGCAGGGCACTGAAGCCGGCGGCCAGGGGGCGTATTCACACCTTTATCGCCACCTCTCCAATCCACATGGAGAAGAAGCTGAGGATGTCCCCGGACCAGGTGGTAGAGCAGGCGGTACAGGCCGTGAAGTGGGCCAGACAGTATACAGATGATGTGGAGTTCTCCCCGGAGGATGCAGGACGCTCCGAACCGGACTTTCTCTGCCGTATTCTTGAGGCGGTGATTGATGCAGGGGCAACCACGCTCAATATTCCCGACACTGTTGGGTATAACCTTCCACACCAGTTTGGTGCCCTGATTGGTGAGCTGATTGAGCGCATCCCCAACTCGGACAAGGCGGTCTTTTCGGTCCACTGTCACAATGACCTTGGGCTTGCGGTGGCCAACTCACTCTCTGCGGTCCTCAATGGCGCACGTCAGGTGGAGTGCACCATCAATGGACTTGGGGAGCGCGCAGGAAATGCCTCACTGGAAGAGGTGGTAATGGCGGTACGCACCAGGCAGGACCTGTTTGATTGCGATACCCGTCTCGATACCACGCAGATTGTCCCCTGCTCCAAGATGGTCTCTGGCATTACCGGATTCCCGGTGCAGCCGAACAAGGCGGTGGTTGGGGCCAATGCCTTTGCTCACGAGTCGGGGATTCATCAGGATGGTGTCCTCAAGCAGCGCGAGACCTATGAGATCATGCGTGCCGAGGATGTGGGGTGGTCAGCAAACCGCATGGTATTGGGCAAGCACTCCGGACGAAATGCATTCAAGACCAGGCTCTCTGATCTGGGGGTTGAGTTTGATTCCCAGGAGGATCTCAATGAGACTTTTGCCCGCTTCAAGGATCTGGCGGACAAGAAGCATGAGATCTATGATGAGGATCTGCTGGCGCTGGTGGCGGAGTCTGCCCAGTGGTGTGCCGATGAGTGTTACCGGCTGATCTCCATGCGTGTCTGTTCCGAGACCGGGGAGACCCCGGAGGCAGAGGTGACCCTGCTGGTTGATGGTGAGGAGAGAACCGCAGAGGCAACCGGAGCAGGCCCCGTGGATGCCGTGTTTGGTGCCATTGAGTCGATCATTGAGAGTCATGCCAAGCTGGACCTCTATTCAGTCAACAGCATTACCGAGGGGACCGATGCCCAAGGTGAGGTTAGTGTGCGTCTTGAGAAGGATGGTGGTGTCATCAACGGGCAGGGCGCCGATACCGATATCGTCATTGCATCTGCCAAGGCCTATATCCATGCCCTGAATCGTGTGGCCCAGTCCGATGGGCGAGAACATCCGCAACTATGATCCTGGAATCCTCAGTTGATCGCTTGAAGTATTTGTAACATATTGTGATACATGACATTTTTCACAAAGCCAACTTCACCCATTGAATGAAGTCCGCTACGAGCCAGATTGCACGCCCAGACAAGCACATGACTGCGTTACAACTCCTTGCAATAGCAGGCTATTCCGCGTCGTTGTGCCTTGCCCTGCACTTGTCTGGTCGCACACTCTGGCACGTCCAACCAAGGAATCCAGGATGATCTTTGCCGCCGTTGAACTGCTGCTGTTGCTGGCAGTGGTGGGGTGGGTTGTCTGGATGATCAGAAGGTAATCCTGTAATGGACCACGCTTACTATCTTCAGGCGATGGGCATTCAGCAGTGGGTGCGCCGGGAGCGTGAGAGTGAATCTGTTTCCGCTGTTGCGGAAAGTGAGGCAGAGAGTGAGTTCTCAGAGCTGGTGGAAGAGCAGGGGGAGCCGACCACACCCCTTCTGGTGCTCACCTCTACCCTTGGGGAGGAGGAGCAGCACCTGTTGAGTGCGATGCTGCAGGCGATTGATGTTGATGCCAATAGAGTGCATCGGCTGATTGTCAGCGACCAGGCACTCTTCTCCCAGGAGCTCTTTCAACACTATCTGATGCAGCGCGTCGATCAGGCCACTGCCCGTTCCATTCTGCAGCTGGGGGGGGAGCGGGTGAACCACCCGCTGGTGACTCTGATCCACCATCCTGCACACCTGCTGCAACACCCGGAAGAGAAGAGGGCGGCCTGGGAGGCCCTGAAGAGGGTGCGTCAGTTGATTGCCGTCGTCTGAGTCTACCGATGTCAGGTTTTGTTATTCGCGAGATGTGCAGCGATGATCTGGATGCTGTCCTCGAGATTGAGCAGATGGTCTATCCGTTCCCGTGGTCCAGGCAGATCTTTACCGATTCAATGGAGGCGGGGACCCTGCTTGTGGTTATGGAGCGCAACCGGCAGATTGTCGGGTATGGGGTGCTCTCCAGTGCGGCAGGTGAGTCGCAGCTGCTGAATATTGCAGTCTCCCCGGATCTTCAGGGGGAGGGGATGGGGGAGATCCTGTTGCGCTGGCTCATTGAGGAGGCCCGCAAGCGGGAGTCGGAGATGATCTTTCTTGAGGTCAGGCTCTCCAATAGTGTTGCCCAGAGCCTCTATCAAAAGCTCGGTTTCAACGAGATTGGAATGCGCAGAGACTACTATCGGGTCCCGGGGGGGAGGCGTGAGGATGCCCTGATCTTTGCGCGCCAGTTCTTTTCCTGACCTATCTCTTCAGCTCTTCGGAGAGCAGTGGGGCAATGCTCTTCTGGATGACCTGATGGAGGTCGATGCCACCGGCAATGATGTTTCCGCTCTCCAGAAAGTCACCCCCCCCGGAGAAGTCAGTGCAGACCCC
>CAZYJG010000092.1:0-4817 GCA_964647745.1 uncultured Piscirickettsiaceae bacterium | reverse complement strand
GCTGGCCAGTGGTGCAAGGGAGATCCTGCAGGAGCTCTATGACAGCGCATAGGGAAGATGACTGAATCTGCCGCAGGAGTCCTGGACGGTATCGGGGTTCTGGTTACACGCCCTGCCCATCAGGCCGCCACACTGAGCCGAACCATCGAGTCACTGGGTGGTACCGTCTACCCCTTTCCGGTGATGGAGATTGTTCCACCGCACAACATCGCTCCTGCCAGGGCACTCTTCAGGGATCTCTCCCGTTTTGATATTGCGATCTTTATCAGTGCCAATGCCGCACGCATTGGGGTGGAGCTGATGCTGCAGGAGGGGATCATCCCCCCCTCACTCCTGTTTGCTGCGGTGGGGCACGCCACTGCAGGTGCCCTGGAGAAGCTGGGGTACCCGGCGAAGATCCTGCCAACCGACCGCTTCGACAGTGAGGGGCTGCTGGCCACCCCGGAGCTGCAGCGTGTCGAAGGGAGAGAGATCCTGATTGTGCGCGGAGAGGGGGGAAGGGAGCTGCTGGCAGAGACGCTGCGTGAACGGGGGGCTTCCGTGACCTATACAGAGACCTACCGCAGGATTATCCCTGAATCAGACCCCGCCCCCATCATGGCCGCCTGGAGAGAGGGGAGGATTGATGCCGCAATCGTCACCAGCAACCAGAGCCTGAAAAACCTGCTGCAGATGGTTGGCGAGGAGGGAAGACCCTACCTGTTAAGGACCCCCTTGATCGTCATTAGTGAACGTACCCGGGAGGTGGCCGCAGAGCTGGGGTTCCAGCATAGGGCAATCCTTGCACAGCCTCCCAGTGATGAGGCAATCCTTGATACACTCACCCACTGGATCACTGATAACCCAGAACAGCAAAAGAGCACCTAATACCAGAGCGGCAGGGGGCAGCCAGCAACACCATGAAGAGGAGCAGAGAAGAGATTATTGATGCCGAGGTTCTCTCCGAACAGAGCGGATCCTCCCTGCTATCGACAAAACAGTCCACCATCATCGGGGCCATCCTGCTTGCCCTCTCCATCCTTGCCGGTATCGTCTGGCTTCTGACCCAGTCCCTCCAGCAGGAGGAGACATCTGCAGCGGAGCAAGCCGCAACAAACAGTCGGGAGATCAGTACCCTGCAGGAGAGGATGGAAGAGGCCATTCAGGGGCTCAAGAGAGCAGTGGAGAGCAGCAACCAATCCGGGCTGGAGCTGCTGGAGCGACAGCAGCAACAGTCCGAAGCGCAGGAAAAACAGATCAGCGAACGACTCCACCTGCAGCAGGAGCAGATGCAACAGGCGCTCCAGCAGGCAACCCAACCCCTTCAGGAGCAGAACCGGCAGCTGAACCAGAGCGTAGCCGCCCTTGCGCAGCGGGTTAACCGCCGGGAGGACAACCTTCACCTCTCCTCTGCACTGCGTCTCCTGCAGATCGCCGAGGAGCAGCTACTGATTGCCCGCAACCTCGATGGTGCAGAGCAGGCGCTGGCCCAGGCCGGGCGCCAGCTGAGTGAGACCGGCGACCCCCTGCTGCTTCCGATCCAGGGAGTGATTCGGGAGGAGATTCGCCTCATCAACCAGACCACCATACCGGATCTCCATGGGCCGATGAGCGAACTGAGTCAAATCATCTCCACGATTGACAGCCTGAAGATCCCTGAACGAACCTCCGGCCTGCAGCAGGAGGGGCCAGCAGCGACCCCTGTTGCAACTGATCCGCCATCCGAGTGGAACTGGCGGGCGATCCTGAATAAGATCTGGGGTGATATTCTCACGCTGGTTCGCGTTGAGAAGAAGACACAGGAGCTCCCTCTCATTGCAACCCAGTCGGAGGAGCGGATCAGCCGACAGATTCTTCAACTCCGTCTGGAGCAGGCCCAGAGTGCCCTGCTGCTACGGGACAGCAGCCTCTTCAGGGAGAGAATTCAGAGTGTACAGCAGTGGCTGAAGATCTTTGATCAGCAGGACAGTCAGGTGCACTCCATCAGCCAACAACTGACCCGGCTTGAGTCACTGGATCTCTCTCCACAACTGCCAGTGATCGGCCTGGCCCACAAGAGGCTGAAGGCAGTAGTGGACGGCGCCCCCCTCTCCTCTGCAGAGCCCCCGGAAAGCCAGGCTCCATGAGACGCATCCTGATTCTCACCCTGCTGCTGGTTGTTACAAGTGTTATCGCCCTGCAGTTGCGGGGGAGCAGTGGATACATCCTGCTGCAGCTTGGAGAGTGGAGCATTGAGACCAGCCTCAGCTTTGCCCTGCTCACCATGCTCCTGCTCTTCTCACTGCTGCTGCTCCTGATCCGTCTTCTATCCGGATTCATCCATGCACCGCGCAACCTGAGACTCTGGAGAAGGGCACAGAGAACCCGGCGCGCACGCAGGGAGCTCACCACCGGGATGATCTCCCTGGCAGAGGGGAACTGGAAAAAGGCGGAAAAACTGCTGGGGCGCTCGGCAACCTATAGCGAGAGCCCGCTGATGCACTATCTGGGCGCCGCCAATGCAGCACAGCACCAGTTTGCAGATGAACGGCGCGACCACTACTTCAGGCTGGCGCGGGAAGAGGTTCCAGGTGCAGATTTTGTGATTCAGCTCACCCAGGCTGAACAGCAGTTGGCCCACCAGCAGGTTGATGAGGCACTGACTACCCTGGAGCAGCTGGGAAAACAGAAGCCAAACCATCCAAAGCTGCTCTACCTGCAGGCACAGGCACTTGCCAGACAGCAGCAGTGGGGAAAGCTGCTGAAACTGGTCCCCTTGCTGCGCAAGCAGAAGGCGATTGGTGAGGAGGAGCTCTCTCAGCTGGAAAAACAGGGCCAGCTCCAGCTACTCACCCACAGTGAAGAGGGGGAGGATGGGAGCACCCTGGAGCAGCAGTGGAGACTCTTTTCACGCAAGGACCGTCACCACCCGGATCTGATTCATCGCTACGCCTCCCTGCTCGACCAGCAGGGAAAGGCGACACTTGGCGAGGAGCTGCTGCGCAAGGAGATTCAGCGTCAATGGTCCGACAAACTGGTTGCGCTCTACGGGAGACTCTCTACAGAGTCGGTTGATGACCAGCTTCACACAGCAGAGAAGTGGCTCAAGCAGCACCCCGAGAGTGCCGCACTCCACCTTGCCCTGGGACGCCTCTATCTAAGAAAGGAGGTCTGGGGTCAGGCCGAGCACCATCTGGAGGAGAGTCTACAGATTGATCCAAGCAGCGAGGGGTACCGGCAGATGGCCAAACTCAAGAGAGATAGTGGTGATACCGGGGCCGCCCTTGACTATATTGAGAATGAGGCAGCCCTGCTGCGAAACAGCCTCCAGGAGGCTAGCGCCCAGCCTCCCCGGCAACCTCAAACGAGTCAAAATAGAGACGATCCTCAGTTAGCCCAATTGCACTGAATGCACTCCTGCCTGCCTCGATCATCACAGGTGGGCCCGCCATATAGAGGTCGACCCCGGAAAGGTCAGGATAGTCCTCCACCACGGCCTGATGAACCATGCCGGTACGACCACTCCACTCCACCACATCAGGGTCGGAAAGGACGGGGACATAGGTGATATTCTCATGACTTGATGCCCACCCCCTGGCCAGCTCGTCAAGGTAGAGATCCTCCTCGGAGCGTACCCCCCAGTAGAGGGTAATCGGGTTGCTCATCCCCAGCTCAATCGCATGCTCGACCATCCCCTTGATCGGCGCAAAACCTGTACCCCCTGCCACCAGAACCAGCTCATTCTCGGTCTCCTCACGCAGAAAGAAGCTCCCCAGTGGCCCCTCAATGCGCAGGATCTCCTTCTCCTTCATCTCATTGAAAACATGGGGGGTAAATACCCCACCATCCACCAGGCGCAGATGGAGCTCGATCTCCTCGCCATTGTGGGGGGCGTTGGCAATGGAGAAGGCACGACGCTGGTTCCCTTCCAGGATGACCTCGATATACTGCCCTGCCAGAAACTGCAGGCTCTCATCCTCCGGCTGTCTCAGATGGAGGCGAATTACATCATCGGCCAGGCGCTCAATCCTTGAGACCTTGACCGGCAGGGTACGAATCTCAATCTCATCAACACCCGCCACCTCATGGACCTCAACCACCAGGTCACTCCTGGCCTCTGCCTTGCAACAGATCACAACACCAGCCGCCATCTCCTCCTCGGTCAATGACTGCGCACTGTATCCATCCTGATACTCAACCTCACCAGAGACCACTCTGGCCTTGCAGGCACCACAAAAGCCATTCTGGCAACCAAACGGAAAACCAATACCGTGCTCCAGCGCGGCATCAAGAATATTTTGACCTTCAGTGGCCTCAAACTCATTGCCACTTGGCTGCAGTTGAACGCGATTAGACATCCTTTTTCCTTTTTTTGTTATTCGGTTGATCATGCAGGGCGGCAGATAGCGCTCCCCCCCACAAAGACCGACTATTTTGCTATGTTATTGTCTTCGATTCAAGCGATTTTCTGTCGCTGATAGAGTGGCGGAGAGACTACAGCCCCAGCTCGTCCCAGAGCTGATCGACCCGCTCCTTGATCTCCGGGTCCATGGTGATGGCACTGCCCCACTCCCGTGTGGTCTCCCCCTCCCACTTGCTGGTGGCATCAAGCCCCATCTTGGAGCCCAGCCCCGAGACCGGTGAGGCAAAGTCGAGATAGTCGATCGGGGTGTTCTCCACCAGCGTGGTGTCACGGGCCGGATCCATGCGGGTAGTCATCGCCCAGATCACATCCTGCCAGTTGCGCACATCGATATCATCATCGGTAACAATGATGAACTTGGTGTACATGAACTGTCGCAGAAAGGACCAGACCCCCATCATCACCCGCTTGGCATGGCCCGGATACTGCTTCTTCA
>CAZYJG010000091.1:0-5019 GCA_964647745.1 uncultured Piscirickettsiaceae bacterium | reverse complement strand
ACCCCGGAGCAGTTGAATGAGGTGATCCGGGTTTCCGGGCTGCGCCCCTTCCTCGACAGCAGTCAGGAGGGGTTGTCGATGGTGATTCGCGAGGGGGGCAGGCATCTGGCGCTGGGGATTCGGCGCCGTCTGGCGCTGGCGAGGGCGCTGGCCACAGGGGGGAACCTCTTTATTGCCGATGAGCCCACCGAGGGGCTGGATGCGGAGGGGAGGCGTGCCGTCTATGGTGTCTTCCAGCAACTCAGAGGTGAGGGCAAGACCATTGTGGTGGTCTCGCACGATCAGGAGTTCCTGAAGATTGCGGACTACCTGATGGATCTTGGGGTCAAGCCAACCCCCAGGATACAGGCCAGACAGAGTGGCGGTAGTGCAGAACAGAACAAGAGTGTGGCTGCAGTGGGTCAGAAGGGGGCAGGGTAGTGGTGGCAGAGCAGCATCATCCACAGAAGAGAGAGAGCAGCGCCTCTGCAACCGCCCTGCTTCTACTGCTTATGGCACTGGTTGCCTCTGCCGGGGGGTGGATGTATCTGGCCGAGCTCGATATGGTCAGTGTCGCAGAGGGGGAGGTGATCCCCAGCACCAATGTGAAGTATGTGCAGCATCTGGAGGGGGGGATTCTCAGTAATATTTTGGTCAAGGAGGGGGAGCAGGTGCGTGCCGAGCAGCCGCTGTTTGAGCTCGAGGCGACGGCCAGCATGGCCGATGTGGAGGAGCTGGAGGTGCGGCTCAATGGGCTCAGGGTGGATCTCTTCCGGCTGGAGGCGGAGTCCAGTGGGGCAGAGCAGCCCAAGTACCCAACTGAATTCGAGTCGCTGCACCCTGCACTGGTTGCCCGCTCGCAGATGCAGTTTGAGCAGCGGAGATCCCGCTACCGGAGTGAGCGGGATACCCAGCAGGAGCAGATCAAGCAGAAGGAGCAGGAGATCGGCAAGATCAATGCGCGGATCGCCAGCCTGCGCCCGGGTCTGGAGCTGATTGGCGAGCAGATCAGCATCAGTGAGGATCTGCTCAAGGATGAGCTCACCAACCGCTACAACCACCTCTCCCTGCTGCGCGAGGAGAAGACGATGCAGGGGCAGCTGGAGGAGGATCTAGCTGCTCTTAGCGGGGCCGAGTCGGCACTGGTGGAGGCACGGCAGAAGTATGAGCAGATCCGCTACCTGTTTGAGGAGGAGGCGCGCAAGGAGTTGGAGGAGTCGCGCCGTCAGCACAGTGAGCTCTCCAAGCGGATGAACAAGCTGCAGGACAGCCTGCAGCGCACCACCCTGCGCTCTCCGGTGGATGGGGTGGTCAAGACCCTCAATATCTACACCGTTGGGGGGGTGGTCAAGGCGGGTGAGGTGCTGGCAGAGGTGGTACCGGCCGGAGATCAGCTGATTGTGGAGGCCCGCCTGCTGCCACAGGATGTCGGCTATGTAGAGGTGGACCAGCCGGCTCAGGTACGGCTGCAGTCGAGTGATGCTGCACGCCTTGGAAAACTGGATGGCAGGGTGATCTTTATCAGCCCCGACACCATGGTGCCGCAGGAGGGGGATCCCTACTATCGGGTGCGTGTGGAGACCGAGCGCAGCTATTTTGAGCGAGGCGACCTGCGCTACCATCTGCTGCCGGGGATGCAGGTGACCACCAGTATCATCACCGGCAAGAGGACGGTGCTGGACTATCTGCTCTCCCCGTTTATGGAGTCGATGGAGGAGTCGATGCGGGAGCGATAATAGATTGTGATTGTTCGTTGGCAATAAGGGTTGTTTTTGTATGTAAATGTGTGATACTTGAGTATGTAGCTGTATAAATCTTAATGAGGTGATTGCTATGAAGGTGGAGATGATGAAAAAGATAATTCTTGGGGCAATGGTAGCGGCAGTGGCTGTCTCCGGTACAGTTACTGCACAGGAGCAGGCAGCCCAGGCTGCACAACAACAGGGTCCCAGACTGCAGGTGTTGGGGTTGGGGCAGACTGCATGCAAGGCAGTAAGTGAGCAGGTTGAGAAGAATCAGCAGGCCTCAGTCATGACCTACGGGGGTTGGGTTCATGGATATATTACTGCAATGAACCAGGTTGCAATGGCACAGCGTGGACCACAACTTAACATCACGGCAAATCAGGCATGGGGCGCGATGGCAACCCACTGCAAGAACAACCCAAATGACTCCCTTGTCGCTGGTACAAACAAACTGCGTATGGCGCTGATGCGTGCCCAGGCACAGGCCAGGCAGAAAGCTGCAGCAGCTGCAAAGGCGGCAGCCGAAAAGAAATAGTCTAGCTGACTATTTTGCGATCAAACCCACCCTTGCGGTGGGTTTTTCATGTATGCATATTGTGTGATTGCTTTGCAATATGCATAGGGTAGTGTCTGCTTAAACATTACTACGCGCAGAGGCTATGGGGGACGGAGCAGTATCAGATCGGGGAGCGGTTTCTGATATTGCCGTTACGAAGTCTTGAGAGAAAGAATCCAGTCAGCAGGGCGAGGAAGGCGACCAGGGCGCCAACCAGAAACCAGTCCCGATCCTTTCTGTCCTGTAGTGCCTCGTTCTCCTGTTGCAGCGCCTCCAGATCCCGTTTCTGAACCCGGACCTGGTCCTTGAGAAGGTGGTGCTGGTTCTCCAGCTCAAGTACATTGCCGCTGGCACTGCGGATTGCAGATAGCTCCTGGTTCGCCTTGCGGAACTGTTCACGCAGTTTCTGGGTCTCCGACTCCAGAATCTGTCTCTCCTGGCGGATGCTGGAGATCTGGCTCTTGAGGCGGCTGTTCTCGAGCTCAATCTGCACCCGCTCTTTTCCACTGGAGGGGGTGGAGGCAGGGGATTGGAGCGGCTTGTTGGTCAGGTAGCGGCTGGGGATCCACCCCTTGCCTCCGGAGGGGGTGGTGACCAGAGAGAAGCCGTTCCTGCTCTTGTTGTTCAGGGTGACCCTGTCACCCGCAGAGAGCAGCTGAAGTATCTGGCGGTTGGATGGGTCAGGTTCTGCGCGCAGTGGGATGGGGGCCCCGGCAACATACCACTCCGCGGCGTTGACAGAGAGATGGATGGCCACCAATGTGAGGCCGGCTGCCAGGGTTCTGCCCACACGCATCATAGTGCCTCGATCTTCTCCCTCTGGGCCTGCAGCTGCTGCTGCCGCCCACGCATCTCTTCCAGACGATTGCGCTCCTTCTCAACCACTGCCTCGGGGGCGCGATCGACAAAGTTGGCGTTGTTGAGCTTGCCCTCGGAGCGGGAGATCTCCCCCTCAACCTTGCTGATCTCCTTCTCCAGGCGCTGGATCTCGGCATCCTTGTCGATCAGCCCGGCCATTGGGATCAGGATCTTCATCTCTCCCACCAGTGCAGTGGCCGACTCCGGTGCATCGCTGCCGCTCTCCAGAACCTCGATCGACTCCAGGCGTGCCAGTGCGTTGAGTGTTGAACGGTGGCTCTCCACGATTGACTGGTCACTATCCGATGCATCCTGAATCAGTACGGAGAGCGGTTTTCCCGGTGCAATGTCCATCTCGCCACGAATGCTGCGGATACCGAGTACAAAGGCCTTGACCCACTCCATCTCTGCATTGGCTGCGGGGTCTATCCGTGACTCGTCAGCAGAGGGATAGGGCTCCAGCATGATGGTGGACTCACCCTCGATGAGCGGCTTGCCGGCGAGCGGTGCAACCCGCTGCCAGACCTCTTCAGTGATGAAGGGCATGATCGGGTGGGCAAGGCGGAGCAGGGTCTCCAGTACACGGACCAGGGTTCGGCGGGTGCCGCGCAGGGCCGCCTCGCTGCTCTCGTCACTGTAGAGGACCGGCTTGGAGAGCTCCAGGTACCAATCGCAATATTCGTTCCAGGTGAATTCGTAGATGGCGCTGGCTGCCCGATCCATCCGGTAGTCGCCAAAGGCGCGCTCTACCTCGGCCTCGGTCTGCTGCAGGCGGGAGATGATCCAGCGGTCGGCGGTGGAGAGCTCCACCTCGCCGCCATCCTGTCCACAATCCTTCCCCTCCGTATTGAGAAGAACATAGCGTGCCGCATTCCAGATCTTGTTGCAGAAGTTGCGGTAGCCCTCGATACGGCCCAGGTCAAAGTTGATGTCACGGCCTGTGGAGGCGAGTGCAGCAAAGGTGAAGCGCAGTGCATCGGTGCCGAAGGAGGGGATCCCGTCCGGGAACTCCTTGCGGGTCGCCTGCTCGATCTTCTTGCGCATCTGCGGCTGCATCAGTCCGGTGGCACGCTTGGCAACCAGATCCTCCAGCTCAATGCCGTCAATCAGGTCGATCGGATCCAGCACATTCCCCTTCGACTTGGACATCTTCTGGCCGTGGGAGTCACGAACCAGGCCGTGGATGTAGATCTCGTGGAAGGGGACATCGTCCATGAACTTGAGCCCCATCATGATCATCCGTGCAACCCAGAAGAAGATGATGTCAAAACCGGTAATCAGTACGCTGGTGGGGTAGAAGCTCTTCAGGCGCTCGCTCTGCTCGGGCCACCCGAGGGTGGAGAAGGGCCAGAGTGCGGAGCTGAACCAGGTATCCAGCACATCACTGTCCTGCTGCAGCGGGTGGTCATCGGGGAGGTTGTGGCGGCTGCGGATCTCCTCCTCGCTGCGCCCCACGTAGACATTGCCCTCCGCGTCATACCAGGCGGGGATGCGGTGGCCCCACCAGATCTGGCGCGAGATGCACCAATCCTCGATGTTGCGCATCCACTCGTAGTAGGTGTTCTTCCAGTTGTCCGGCACAAAACGGATGGAGCCATTCTCCACCGCCTCGATGGCGGGCTTTGCAAGGGGCTCCACCTTCACATACCACTGGTCGGTGAGGTAAGGCTCAATCACGGCACCGGAGCGGTCGCCACGCGGGACCATCAGTTTGTGATCGTCGGTCTTCTCCAGCAGACCCTCTGCCTCAAGGTCTGCCAGGACCTGCTTCCTGGCATCGTAACGGTCCATCCCGATGTAGGGGGCAGGGATCAGGCCATCCTCATCCTCACTGTTGTCACGAATCGAGGCATCGTCGGTAAAGATGTTGATCAGGCCGCC
>CAZYJG010000090.1:0-5056 GCA_964647745.1 uncultured Piscirickettsiaceae bacterium | reverse complement strand
GATGGAAGAGAGGGGGTTGGGGAGAGTGCCCCGCTCCCGGAGATGGGAACCGAGACAGCGCAGCAGTGTGAGGAGACCCTGACCCGATTGAAGCGATTGGCAGAGGGAAAGTCACCCGACAACCTGCTGCAGGAGCTCGATAACCATCGGTCCACAGCACCGGCAGCCTGCTGCGGGGTAGAGTCTGCCCTGGTCAGCCTGCTGGCACAGCAGACCCGACTGCCACCCCACCAATGGATGAATCCAGAGGCACCAAATTCCATTCGTGTTAACCAGAGTATCGGCACCCTGGAGCACCCCACGATCGCCCCAGTGGGCGGCCCCATTCTCAAGCTCAAGGTGGGGATCAGCCCGGTTGCCGAGGAGCTGGAGCGGCTCCAGAGATTTGCATCCACCCTTGCACCAGAACAGCAGCTTCGACTCGATGCCAACCAGGGGTGGAGCGAGGAGGAGGCTGCCCGATTCATCGCTGGGATCGAGCCACTCCCGATAGAGTCCGTCGAAGAGCCGTTAACAGACCCAACCCTGCAGGCCATCCACCGGCTACAGGAGATGACCACCATCCCGATCGCACTCGATGAGTCGATTCCGCAGCTTGGCATCAACCCAATCCTGGAGAGTGGCAGCGTCAGAAGGGTTGTACTCAAGCCCACCCTGCTGGGTGGCCCCTGGACCACCTACCGGAGTGCCCAGCAGTTCCTCAGCCACCATATTGAGGTGGTCATCTCCTCAGCCCTCGAGAGTAGTATCGGCATTATCTCAGCCGCCCACTGCGCTGCTGCCGTTGACCCCCGGCAGAGTCAGGCCCATGGCCTGGCAACCAGCTCATGGCTGGCAGAGGATCTTGCCATTGCACCCCGAATCAGACATGGGATACTTACCATCCCATGAACCAGTCCCCTCCCAAACAGCCGCAGGCTGGTCACCACTTCATCCACCACCACCGGGTGCGTCTGCATGAGGTCGATGGTGCAGGGGTTCTCTTCTACACCCAGATCTTCACCCTTGCCCACAACGGCTATGAGGAGATGCTGCTGGCCAGTGGATTCTCTCTACAGCAGACCATCCAGCAGGGAGAGTACTCCATCCCGCTGGTGCATGCCGAGGCCGACTACCACCACCCGGTCCGGCTGGAGGATTCACTGCAACTCACCATAGAGGTGGAGCGGATTGGGGAGAGCGCCTTTACCCTGACGACCCGGGTCGATAACGTGACCCGTGGGAGAGAGCAGCCCTGCTGTGCCGAGGTCTCCACCACCCATGTGACGACCCTGAACCAGAGTGGCAGACCAACCCCCATCCCGAAACCACTTCTGGAGCTCCTCCAGCAGCATGGATGAGAGAGGCCAGGCCAATCTGCAGTGGTCTGCAATCCTGATACAACTCCTGGTTGAGGCAGGGGTCAGACGCTTTGTCATCTCCCCCGGATCCCGCTCCACCCCGCTTGCACTTGCGGTCTCCCGCAACCCCAACACGGAGCATTGGGTCATCCTGGATGAGCGCGATGCCGCATTCTTTGCACTGGGACAGGCACGGCAGAGCCGACAGCCATCCGCCCTGATCTGTACCTCCGGCAGTGCGGTCGCCAACTGGCTGCCGGCCGTGGTCGAGGCCAACCACTCTGCAATCCCCCTGCTGCTGCTCTCGGCAGACCGCCCGCCGGAGCTGCACCACTGTGGAGCCAACCAGACCATCGAGCAGCAGAACCTGTTTGGAGAGCAGGTGCGTGCCAGCCACTCCACCCCCCCAGCGGATGAGATTGAGGCGCCCGAACAGCAGCTCCCTCCCCTGGTATCCACCATGATCCAGGAGATGACAGGGGCGATACCGGGCCCTGTTCACCTCAACATCCCCTTCCGTGAGCCGCTGCTGGCGGACGATCCAGATGCGATTGAGTGGAACCCAACCCTGCAGAGGCTGGAGAGCAGCGGTAGCACGGATCAAACAGAGCATGATCTGGAGGGTGTTCAGCGGGATATTCGGGGGAGGAGTGGTCTGATCCTCTGTGGCGAGGCCCACTATTCGGAGGCGTTCCACCCCCTGCTGCTCGATCTTGCCGACCACCTCAACTGCATGATCGTTGCCGATCCGCTCTCCAATCTGCGCTGGGGCCAGGAGAGGGAGGAGCGTCTGCTGAGCCACCATGATGGGTGGTTTCGCAACCGCTCACTCCAGCAGCAGTTCCGGCCGGAGTGGATCATCCAGTTTGGAAAGTTTCCCATCTCTGCATCGGTTGGGCGCTACCTGGAGCAACACCCCCCTGCAGCGTTCATCACCGTTCATCATCAACAACCCTGGAGTGACCCCCACTCCCTCTCAACCCGACGAATCGAGATGGAGCCCGCTGCATTCTGCCAGAGAGTGATCGATCACAGAGATGAGGGAGACCCCCATCCCGGCAACAGCGGGGCTCTCGGAAAACTGGAACAGAGAGCCGCAAGCTGGGACTGCAGCGAAGAGCTGCTGAATGAGCATCAGATCATGCAGATTCTGCACCGGCAGTTACCGGCAGAGACAACCCTCTTCAGCGGCAACTCCATGGTGATTCGCGATATCGACAGCTGGCTGGCACCCCGCAGCAGCTCCCTCCATCTGATCGCCAATCGTGGCGCAAGCGGGATTGATGGCAACCTTGCGACCGTCTGTGGGATCCGCTCCTCGACCCCTGCCGAGTTCCCGGTGGTTGCCCTGCTCGGGGATCTGACCCTGATCCATAATCTCAACGCCCTCCACCTTGCAGCAGAGATCAACAGGAACCTCACCATCCTTGTGATCAACAATGGGGGGGGGAATATCTTCAGCCACCTGCCACAGTCCACCCTGCCCGAGTTTGAGTCACTCTGGCTCACCCCCACATCGGTCGATTTCTCTGCTGCAGCAGCGCTCTATGGGGTTGAATACAGCCATACAAAAGAGGGGAAGGCGTTTGAGCAGCAGCTTGCCACCGCACTGCAACAGCCCCACCCCAAGCTGATAGAATTGGGGGTTCAACGCACCATCAGCAACCGCGTACACCAACACTATTGGGAGTCTCTGCAATGATCCAGTGGGAAAGCCATCCAAAACACGATTACCAGGATATTCTCTACCAGCAGAGCGAGGGGATCGCCAGGATCACCATCAACCGCCCCCAGGTCCGGAACGCCTTCCGCCCGGAGACCGTCAACGAGATGGCTGATGCCTTCCACCATGCCCATATGGACCCGGAGATTGGCGCCATCATCCTGACCGGTGCCGGTGACAAGGCCTTCTGCTCCGGTGGAGACCAGAAGATCCGGGGGGAGAGTGGCTACAATGATGAGCAGGGTGAACAGCATCTCAATGTGCTCGACCTGCAACGCCAGATCCGTACCCTCCCAAAACCGGTTGTGGCAATGGTCAACGGCTACGCCATTGGTGGGGGCCATGTGCTCCACCTGATCTGTGACCTCTCCATCGCCTCCGAAAACGCCATCTTTGGGCAGACCGGTCCCAGGGTGGGGAGCTTTGACGCCGGGCTCGGTGCCGGGCTGCTGGCGCGAACCGTAGGGATCAAGAAGGCGAAGGAGATCTGGTTTCTCTGCCGCCAATACAGCGCACAGGAGGCGCTGGAGATGGGGCTGGTCAACCGGATTGTCCCGGCAGAGCAGCTGGAGTCCGAGACCGTTGCCTGGTGCCGTGAGATGCTGCGCCACAGCCCCACTGCGCTGCGTCTGCTGAAGGCGGGATTCAACGCCGATACCGATGGGCTGGCGGGGATTCAGGAGCTGGCTGGGAATGCCACCGCCCTCTTCTACATGTCTGAGGAGGGGCAGGAGGGGCGCAACGCCTTCAATGAGAAGCGCCCCCCCGAGTTTGACAAGTTCAAGCGAAGACCCTGAGTCTGAAGGCTCTGTAGGCAGACATTTTTCATCTGTCAATATCTAATGATACTCAATATGTTAGAGAGAGAACTTGATCTTGTTTATGGAACTGGATCCGCTCTACCATCACTGATCAGCATCATACTCCCCTTCAATGAGCGCCCCTTTACCACCCCACCACCACTGGAAAACGGGGTCTACTGGCGGAGCCCATGGGGCAAGACACGCATGCTGGCCCTGCATCACAGCTGGCGGATTGAGCTTGAGGGAGAGAGCCGTTTCAGCCAGGCCAGGGAGGCGTTTCAGCAACTGCTGAGTTCATGGCAGCGCTTCGACCCTGAAGAGACCAGAACCACCCCGCGAATCCTCTTTCAGTATGCCTTCTCGGAGGATGATCCGATGGAGCAGGAGTGGCAGGGGCTCCCCAACAGCCTGCTTCTGCTCCCCAGAGTCGAACTGATCAACCAGTGCGGGCTGCAGAGCATTGTCTTCTCGCACGCGACCGGAGGAACCACCAGAGAGGAGATCCTGCAGCAGTGGAAGAGAGACCTGGAGGAGCTGCAGGGGCTGACAGGCAACCACCCCCCGGAAACCACCCCCTCTCAACGGATCCCTGAACCACCCTCCTCGCCTGGATCACTGCAGCTACTGGGCAAGGCCATCGCTACAACCCGGGGCAGCACTATCAAGAAGATCGTCATCGGGGAGCGCCACCGCTTCAACTTTACCCGGCCGCTGAGCCTGCAGAGGACCCTGAAACAGCTGGAGCAGCGCAGCCCGGAGAGTGCAGTGTTTGCCTTCTCCAACCAGGGCAGACACTTTATCGCCGCCCCACCGGAGAAGCTCTTCTCCAAACATGGCAACAGAGTCCACTGTGATGCACTGGCCGGGACACTCCCCCGTGGATCGACCCCTGCCGAGGAGGATGCACTGGGACAGCAACTGCTTGCAGACCCCAAGCTGCGCCATGAGCACCAGCTGGTCGTTGATGCCATTGACCATCAGCTCACCCCCCTCTGCCACAACATGACAATCCCTCAAGGGCCGCAGATTCACAAGCTGGAGAACATCCAGCACCTGCTGACCTCAATCAGTGGTGAATTGGGAGAGGATAACGAGAGCGACGCCAACACCATCTTTGATCTGATCGCAACACTCCACCAGAGCCCCGCAATCTGTGGCACCCCCAGAGAGGATGCACTGCAATGGCTGAG
>CAZYJG010000089.1:0-5168 GCA_964647745.1 uncultured Piscirickettsiaceae bacterium | reverse complement strand
CTGGCCCACGGCATCTGGCTCGGCGTCACCTACCCCATCAACCCGGAGACCACCACTGCAATCCTGCAACATATGGTCGATGAATCTCCCGTAGGGTCGGATACCGCTGCCGTCGCTGCAGTTACCGCACACTTTCTGGCCGACCAGCGCCGTGCTGAGGGGCAGGAGGGCGAGAATCTGCTCTTCTTTACCAGCCAGCGACTGGCCGAGGTTGCGGCACAACACCGCAACATCAAGAGTCAGGAGGAGTTTGAGATCTGGATGGTGGGCAATGAGTTTGACAACCCCGACTCCTTTCTGCCCAAACTCTCCGCTGCCGTCGATGCACTGGCCGATGGAACCTGGTGGATAGACCGTGATGCCCTGCGGACCGCGCTGCCGAAATAACCTGTCCAGGAAGAGTCTAAGACATGGCGTTTTGGGAAGAGAAAGAGGAGAGGGAGCTGGAGGAGATCTCGGATGCAGTTGTTGATCTCAGCTTTCGAATCCACTGCAGGAGCCTCCCCGTCGACCATGGCTGGCCACTGAGCCAGGCCGTTATCCGCATACTCCCCTGGTTGCCCGAGGAGCCCAACGCCGCACTCCACCAGATCCTGGTGGCCGAATCGGGAAATGGCTGGCTCTCTCCCGAAAAGGGGGATGCCCTGCTCTACCCCTCACGTCGAACCCGGCTGATGGTACGCCTTCCAAAACATCGGGTGGAGGAGGCCATCGAGGCACTGGATGGCACCACCCTCTCTGTTGGGGGGCACCCAATCACACTGAGCCAGCCAGAGACCCGACTGCTCAGCAAACTGACCACCCTCTACACCCGCTTCGCCATTTTTCATGAAGATGAGTCTGAACAGGAGTTCCTGCAGCGAATCCGGCAGGAGCTGGCAGCACGTGACATCCACCCCACAAAGATGATCTGTGGACTGAAAAACCTGATCAGGACCGGGGACAACATACTGCGCACCCAGAGCCTGATGCTTGCCGATCTCACCCCGCAAGAGGCCATTTCACTACAGCAGATGGGGCTCAGTGAGGGAAAAGATTTTGGATGTGGGTTGTTTTTACCCCATAAAACAGTAGAAAATCGACTTTCGGAGAGATGACACTGCGAGCAGTGCTCGCGCTCACCTTAAGATAACTTCATTCACCACCCGATTAGGCCGTGGTGGAAAACTTGAAACCAGCTGATTTAGGAGAAAACGAACAATGAGCTATGAAGTCAATGGACAGACGATCGAAACCAACCCCAATGGCTACCTCGAGAACCAGGATGACTGGAGCGAAGAGGTCGGAGCTGTCATTGCAGCAGAGGAAGGGGTTGAGATGAGCGACAAGCACTGGGATGTTGTCAACTATCTGCGTGACGAGTTCTTCAACAATGGTGGCAACCAGCCCAATGACCGCAGCATGGTCAAGGCGATGTCCAAGGCGTGGAGCGAGAAGATCAACTCCAAGGATCTCTACACCCTCTTCCCCAAGCAGCCCTCCAAGCAGGCAGGAAAGATTGCAGGGCTTCCGGAGTCACGCCGCAAGGGTGGTTACTAAAGCCTCCTCGCTGAGCGGTAACATTAGAGGCCCGGCAGTTGTCGGGTCTTTTTGTATAGACTGATGGCCTCCCCCTCTACAGCAACCCTGATCGACTACCTGCGCCATCGCCTTCCCGAGGGCAGTGAGGTGCCGGAGCTCGATCAACTGGAGCAGCGCCTGTTACAGCGTGAACAGGAGACCGAGCTGCAGATCCGCAACAAGACACGCCATCTGGCACAGCAGGCTGCGTCACTGCGCATCCTCTATGATGTGGTTGCCAGCCTCAACAGCTCGGAGAATGTGCGCGAACTGCTGCTGCGCTTTCTCTCCTTTCTCAAGGAGATGGTGGGTGCCGATGCCGCCACCATTCGGCTGCTCACCTCGGACAACCAGATGAAGCTGCTCTCCAGCATCGGCATGGAGGAGGAGCGTGCCCAGCAGAAGGGGGTGATCCCCGTTGCCAACAGCCTCTGCGGAGATGCGCTATCCGGTCAGACCATACTCCACCAGGAGGCCCCCTGTGACTGCCAGGATGAGGAGGGCAATGAGCTGCCCTGCTCCCAGAATGGGGTCATTATTGTCCCCCTGCAGCACCAGGAGCGGATACTGGGGGTCTACACCCTCTTTGTCTCCCCGGAGCGGCAGAACATCAGTCAGGAGATGGACAGACTGCTGCTCAATATCGGACAGAATCTGGGAATGGCGATCGAGAAGTTTCGTCTGGAGCGTGAGGCCCAGAAGAGCAAGCTGGATCAGGAGCGCGCCCACATTGCACACGAACTGCACGACTCACTGGCACAGACCCTGGCCAGCCTCAGGATCCGCACCCAGATCATGGAGGAGCACCAGAAACAGGCAGAGAAACATGCTCCCGAGAACAGTGTAACGGGAACACACCACTACGAGATTCTCCACCTGCAGAAGGGGCTGCACCAGGCCAACCGTGAGCTGCGCAGCCTGATTGCAAACTTCCGTGCCCCGATCCACCAGCAGGGGCTGATCCAGGCCATCACCACCCTCACCGACACCTTCCGCAAGGAGACCGGCATCAACACCTATTTTCAGCACCAGTGTGAAGCCATCCAGCTCCCCCCCGAGACCGAGGGGCATCTGCTCCGCGTCATCCAGGAGGCCCTGACCAATGTACGCAAGCACAGCCAGGCACAGAGTGTCCGCATCCTTGCCGACTGCATCAAGGACCAGCGCTTCCGGGTGCTGATTGAGGATGACGGAATCGGTTTCACCCCGGGGGAGAAGGTGCCGATAGCCGGGGAGCACATCGGCCTCTCGGCAATGCAGCAACGGATAGATGCGATCGATGGTAGACTCGAAATCGAGAGCGAGCCGGGCGAGGGGACACGCATCCTGATCACCGGCGCCATTGGCAACAGCAGCGAAGAGGACATATTCGAGCTCTTATGAAGGTTCTGCTTATTGATGACCACACCCTGTTCCGGACCGGGATCGGGGCCCTTCTCCAGGGACATGACATCCAGCTCGCTGCTGCTGTCGGCTCTGGTGAGGAGGGGATACAGCTGGCAACCGAGCTGGACCCTGATATCGTTCTGCTCGATCTGCGAATGCCGGAGATGGATGGCCTCCAGGTTCTGATCGAGCTGAAACAGCAACACCCGGAGCTCCCTGTCGTCATGCTGACCACCAGCGAGGAGGAGCAGGATCTGCTGGCCGCACTGCAGCATGGTGCACAGGGCTATCTGCTCAAGGACATGGAGCCCGAGGAGCTGGTCTCCTCACTGGGGCGCACCCTCAAGGGGGAGGTTGTTGTTGCCCCCTCCATGACCCCGCTGCTGGCACGCGTGGCCCAGGGAGAGATCCTCAGAAACCACCAGCGTGATGATCTGCAGGCGCTGCTCACCCCAAGGGAGTACGAGATCCTCTCCCACCTTGCCGAGGGGCAGAGCAACAAGGTGATCGGTCGTGAACTGGATATCTCCGACGGCACAGTCAAACTCCATGTCAAATCGATCCTGCGCAAGCTGGATGTCCACTCCCGAGTCGAGGCCGCCGTGATCGCGGTCGAGCGTGGCATCACTAAACATAATTAAACATCAATGACTTCAATAGCTTTGACAGTCCTGTTCAGCAGCCGTCTGTGGACAAGGATGTCCACAGTCGAGCGACACATGGATGTGCTTGAGCGTGCTGCAGACAGGAACTGCAAAAGCTATTGAAATGATTAACAAATCTCTACAGAGGGCCCAACAATGAAGCTATTTACCGAACTGGTCAAGGAGATGACCCCACTGGTTACCGAAATCTTCCCCTGGGATCTGACTGACCGACTTGCACAGGAGCGTGATCTTCTGATTCTTGATGTGCGCGAGCCTTACGAGTTTTCCAAAATGCATATCCGTGACTCCCTCAATGTCCCGCGCGGGATTCTGGAGACCGCCTGCGAGTGGAACTATGAGGAGACCGTACCCGAACTGGTCAACGCCCGCGAGCGCGAGGTGGTTGTGGTCTGCCGCTCCGGGAACCGCAGCATCTTTGCCGCCCATACCATGCAGCTGATGGGGTATCAGAGTGTCTCCTCCCTCAGAACCGGGCTGCGTGGCTGGAACGACTACGAGCAGGAGATGATCTGTGGTAACTGCCGGGAGAAAGGGGTGGTGATGGATATCGACGAGGCGGACGAATACTTCAGTGCCGGACCCAGCCCGGAGCAGATGCGCCCCCATGAACAACTACCGGGCGCCCAGGCCTGACCTCTCTACAGTCCCCGTCTGCGAATCATCCACAAACCAGCACCAAGAAACAGCAGCGGGACCGAGAAGACAGTCACAACCGGGTTGAACTGATAGATCTCACCAGTATTCATCAACACCTTGTTGATCAGATAGAAGCCAACCCCCAGAAAGACACCGATCACAATCCGCCGCCCCGTCGAGAGTGAGCGCCCCTCACTGATTGAGAACGGCAGCGCCAGCACCAGCATCACCAGCAGCCCCAGCGGCATCGCCAAACGGGACCAGAAGGTGTGCCAGTAGCTGCTGGCATCCAGCCCGTTGCTCTCCAGATAGCTGCTGTAGCGCAACAGATCGGTCGTTGAGAGGTCCACAGGATTTTGTGAGGCGAGCCGAATCAGATCCTCTGTAACTGTCGACTGGTGGGTCATCTCATCAAGGTGCAGGGTACCCACCTGGTCACCTTCGACAAGGGTTGAACGTACCCCCTTCAGATGCCAATCGCCCCCCTTGTGGGTTGCCTGCCCTGCAAAACTGAACTCCGTGAGCTCCCCATGCTGCGGAATCTTCATCCACTGGACCCCGGCCACGGAGCCATCCCCCCCCACATGCTGCATACGGACAAAATAGTCACCATCACGCAGCCAGAAGAGATCGCCCGCACGCTCCACAACCGGCTCATGCAGTGCCGTCGCCTTCAGCACCTTTGCACCACGCTCGGCAACCGGAACAACCCACTCCATGTTGATGACTGCAACCATCATCAGCAGCAGGGCGATCTTGCGAACCTTCCACAGCATATCCAGCACCGAGACCCCGGTCGCCCGCATAATGGTCAACTCATTGCTCAGCGCCAGCCCCCCAAAGGCAAACAGTGCGCCAATCAGTGTGGCCGCCGGAAACATCTCCTGAATGATCTTCGGCATCTTCATCAACACATAC
>CAZYJG010000088.1:0-5170 GCA_964647745.1 uncultured Piscirickettsiaceae bacterium | reverse complement strand
CCATCCATCTCCTGGGTCCATATCAGGATCAGAAACAGAAAGTACCACGGATGCCTCACCAAGCGGTGCATTGGCGAGAGAATGAACTGCTCCTGATCCTCGATCGCACTGATGCTGTTCTTCCACTGTCGAAACCCAAAGAACTCCGCAGAGTCATAGTCACGCAGGGTATAGATGAACAGGGCTATTGTCCCAGCTATCAACAGGTAGATCGCAACCTGTATTAGACCACTCCACTCCCAGAGCAGTGGGCCACGCCATGAGTAGAGCAGGTAGAGTGGAAAAGCGAGCAGCAGCAGGGATTGCAGGTTAAAGAGGATACGGTATGACGGCATGAGTCGTGGGTGATTTGATGCAATCCACCGCTTGGTGGAGAGTGATGCAGCAACCGAATGGATGGCAAAGTAGAGGAGCCAGCTGAGCCCCAGGGTAGCGAGATGGAGCGGTGGACTGGAGAGGATCGTTTCCATCATGAAAATGGTTCTATTATTCAGGGGTTTCCTAGTACACTTGATTCTATTACAAAAGGATGAGGAGTTTCTTCTGAATGGTTGAGTGGCTAATGAAAGGGGGATGGCTGATGGTGCCCCTGTTGATGGCATCGGTTCTTGCGCTTGCAATCGTGGCCGAGCGTTACTGGGCGCTGCGCAGAAGTGCTGTGGCCCCCTCCCATCTGGTGTCACAGATCCTGGGGTGGCACCGGGAGAAGCGGCTGGATGATGACAATATTGCCCACCTCTACCACTCCTCACCACTGGGCAGAATGCTTGCAGCGGGGCTGGTCAACCGCAACCACTCCCGTGAGGTGATGAGGGAGAGTCTGGAGGAGTCGGGGCGTCATGAGGTTCATGAGCTGGAGCGCTATCTCAGTGCGCTGGGAACCATTGCGGCGGGAACACCACTGATTGGGCTGCTGGGTACCGTAATCGGGATGATCAAGGTATTCGAGGCGATTACCGCCAACGGGATTGGAGACCCGACAGTCTTATCGACCGGGATCTCCGAGGCCCTGATTACCACAGCTGCCGGCCTCTCGATTGCGATTCCCAGCCTGATCTTTCACCGTCTGCTGCGCAGAAGGGTGGACGAGCTGGTGGTTGAGATGGAGCAGGCGGCAATCCGTGTGGTCGAGATTATCCATGGGGATCGCGAGGCAACCGGCATTGGGGCGGAGTAGCTGAGATGCGGCTGCAGGACCGAAAGAGCGAGGGGGTCGATGTCAACATGACCCCACTGATCGATGTGGTCTTTCTGCTGCTGATCTTCTTTGTCCTGACCACAACCTTTCAGAAAGAGGCGCGACTCAGGGTGGAGCTCCCCTCAACCTCGGCTGCAGACCACTCCATGATCAGTGATCCCATTGAGATCACCGTGGATGCAGCGGGTGAGATTATGATGCAGGGGGCAGAGGATGGGGCGTGGAGAGGTCAGCTCTCCACAATTGCGGCGGCTGGTGGAGAGCGTCCCCTGATAATCCGTGCCGACCGGCAGGCCCCGCATGGGGCTGTGATGAGTGTGATGGATGTTGCGCAGCAGCTTGGAATTCTAAACCTCTCAATTGCCTCAGAGAATAGCCGTTGAGCCCGATCAGATTGCTGTTTGAGCGGATATGGTATCGGGGTGGGCTCCTCTCCTGGTTGCTTCGGATACCGCTTCTCCCGCTCTCGGCCCTCTTCTGTCTTCTGGTTTTTATCCGTCGCCTCGGTTATCGCAGTGGCCTGGTTCAGGGGACCAGAGTCGCCCTCCCTGTCATTGTGGTAGGCAACATTACAGTGGGTGGAACAGGCAAGACCCCACTGGTTCTTGCGCTGGTGGAGTGGCTGAAGCGGCAGGGGATGAGGCCGGCCGTTATCAGCAGGGGGTATGGGGGAGCGCATGGAGAGGAGATAGTGCAGGTCACCCCCGGGATGGAGGCCTCCAGGGTTGGGGATGAGCCACTGCTGATCTCTCGAGAGGGTGGGGTACCGGTCTATGTGGGGGTGGATCGTGTCACTGCAGCCGAGCGGGCGCTGGCTGATGGGGAGTGTGATCTTCTGGTTCTCGACGATGGCCTGCAGCACTACCGGCTGCAGCGCGACATCGAGATTGTGGTGGTGGATGGTGAGCGTCGTTTTGGGAACGGGCTCTGTCTTCCTGCCGGCCCCTTGCGCGAGCCCAGGAGCCGTCTTGAGGAGGTCGATGCGGTGGTTGTCAACGGCGACAACATGCGGCTTCAGCCTCAACCACTCTACCGACTGGAGCGCCCGGAGCAGCGGCAACCCCTGGAGTCACTGGCCGGGGAGAGGGTTCATGCGGTAGCGGGGATCGGTAATCCACAGCGATTCTTTGCGATGCTGGAGGGCGCAGGTCTGAGGGTGATCCCCCATCCATTTCCCGATCATCACCAGTATAATGGGGAGGATTTCCAATTCCCGGTCGATCAGACGCTACCCATCCTGATGACCGAGAAGGATGCGGTAAAGTGCAGTCGCACAATGGTTGGAGAGGGCCGTACAGTCTGGGTTGTGCCGGTAGAGGCTCAACTTGAGAGCGAACTAGAACAGCTACTGAAAACAAAACTGGAGAGAGCAAGGAACAATGTTGGATAAGAAATTACTGGATATTCTGGTCTGCCCGATCTGCAAGGGGTCACTGGAGTTTGACAAGTCCAGACAGGAGTTGATCTGTCGGGCCGACCGCCTGGCCTATCCGGTACGGGATGATATTCCGGTCATGCTTGAGGAGGAGGCACGCAGTGTCTCCCTGGAGGAGCTTGACAAGTACCAATGAGTTTTACGGTCATCATTCCCGCCCGTTATGGATCCAGCCGCCTCCCGGGAAAACCACTGCTGGAGATCAACGGAAAACCGATGATTGCCCATGTCTGGGAGCGTGCAGAGCAGAGTGGGGCCGGGCGTGTGCTGGTTGCAACGGATGACAAACGGATTGAGCAGGCCGTTGCCGGGCTGGGGGCCGAGGTCTGCATGACCCGCAGGGATCATGTATCGGGGACCGACCGCCTGGCAGAGGTTGCAGAGCAGCTGCAGCTCTCCGATGACGAGATTGTGGTCAACCTCCAGGGGGATGAACCGCAGATGCCTGCGTCACTGGTACACCAGGTGGCTGCCGATATGGAGGCCCATCCCGATGCCTCCGTCACCACCCTCTACCAGCCCATTGTTGACGCTTCCGACATTTTCAATCCCAATGTGGTCAAGGTGGTGATGGATGAAGAGGGGTATGCACTCTACTTCAGCCGTGCCCCGATCCCATGGAATCGAGAGAGTTTTGGTGATCCCGACCAGGCAGAGGCTGAGCTCCACTGCCGCCACATAGGGCTTTATGGCTATCGTGCCGGCTTTCTGCGCCGTTATAGCCAGTGGTCCGCCAGCCCCCTCGAGCAGCAGGAGTCACTGGAGCAGCTGCGTGTCCTCTGGAAGGGGGAGAGGATCCACCTCAGTGAGGCTGCAGAGAATCCCGGTCATGGCATTGATACTGCCGAGGATCTTGAGAAGGCACGAAAGAGCATATAAACAAGATAAAGAACATGGAATATCTCGCTGATCTTGAAGTATTAAAAGAGAAAATAAAGATCAAGAGGCGGGTTCGCGGGCGCCCCCTGGCCGTGGTCTATTACCAGGGGAGGGTCTATGCACTGGAGGATCGTTGTCCACACCGCGAGGGGTGTCTCTCGGATGGTTCGGTGAGGAATGGCGAGCTGATCTGCCCGCTCCATGGCTGGAATTTTGATCTCGAGACCGGCATCTCCCCCTACAACCCCAATGACAGCATAAAAACCTACCCCGTGACCATTGAGGGGGGTGCCGTCCTGATTGATGCAGAATCGGTGGCACCACTCCCCGAGACCACCTTTGAGGGCTATCAGGGGGAGTGGCGGCGTTGGTCGCAGGATGCACGGGGGCACCATGAGATCCGCCTGCTGGCAAAGGGGAGAGGTGGTGAAGTCGAGGCGATGGGTGCCACACCAACGGAGCAGACCGTTCTCAGAGATGTGGTCGGGTTTGACCACTACCATCTGGCCGCCGGACAGCTCAGCCGTCCGCCACTGCTGGAGGAGGAGCGTGCCGACTGCTCGGTAACCATCGGGGCGGGTGCAGGCAGGCCGCTGAAGATTGCGCTCCCCGCCTTTGTCTCCCATATGTCATTTGGAGCGCTCTCGGTCGAGGCCAAGGTGGCGCTGGCTGCAGGATCTGCTGCTGCCGGTACCATGATCGGATCCGGGGAGGGGGGGATGCACCCGCGCGAGCGTGAGGCGGCCTCACTCTATATCCTGGAGATGGCCAGCGGCTACTTTGGCTGGAGTGAGGAGGCGATCCGGCAGGCAGATGCAATCGAGATCAAGTTGGGGCAGTCTGCCAAGCCGGGGCTGGGTGGAGAGCTTCCAGCTGCAAAGGTTACCGAAGAGATTGCTGCAGTGCGCGGGATCGAGGCGGGCGCTGCTGCCCACTCCCCCTCCCGTTTTCCCGACATCGATACCCTGGAGGATCTGGAGAAAAGGATAGAGTGGGTTCGTTCGCTGGATGGTGGAGAGCGACCCATCGGGATCAAGATTGCAGCCAACCATCTGGCGGATGACCTGGATGCCGCACTTTCACTGAACCCCGACTTTATTACTGTTGATGGTTTTGGTGGTGGCACTGGTGCGGCCCCGGTTCATGTTCGTGATAATTTCGGGATGCCACTGGTCAGGGCAATAAGGATTGCCAGAAAAGCAATTGATCGACACAACCAGAATAAACTGGAGCGCCCTGTCTCACTGATCGCAACCGGGGGGATCCGTACCCCGACCGATGTGATGAAGGCGATTGCACTGGGTGCCGATGGTTGTGCGCTGGCAACCGCAGCACTCTTCGCGCTGGGGTGTGAGTACTACCGGGCCTGCAACACAGGGGGGTGCCCAGTGGGGATTGCCACCCAGGATGAGGCGCTGAGATCACGCCTCGATATCGAGACAGCAACCGAGCGGGTTGCAAACTTCTTCAATGGAGTGGGGGAGATGATCCGTGTTCAGCAACACGCCATGGGGGTGAGATCACTGTCGGAGCTGTCCGTCGATGACCTGATTCCACTGAACCGGGATGCGGAGATTGTCCTGGAGCAGTAGTTGCTGATCCTGGTCTCGCCTCATAAAGCAAAAAACCACCTGCAGGTGGTTTTTTGTGTTTGGCGG
>CAZYJG010000087.1:0-5177 GCA_964647745.1 uncultured Piscirickettsiaceae bacterium | reverse complement strand
CCGGTTATGAGAATCCAGCAGAGGTGGTTGAGTGGTACAAAAACAACCCCCAGCATCTGGAGGGGGTACAGAACCTGGCCCTCGAGGAGCAGGTTGTGGACCTGGTCATGAAGGGTGCTGAGGTTGTTGAGGCGGGCATGGGCTTTGAGGAGCTGATGCAGAAGGCTAATGCCGGTAGTGCGGCGTAGGTTTACAATATCTGGAGGAAGAGGAAACAAATGAGTTCACCAATCGAGAATCTTGGCATGGTCCCCATGGTGGTGGAGCAGTCCTCGCGTGGAGAGCGCGCCTATGACATCTACTCCCGCCTGCTCAAGGAGCGCGTTATCTTCCTGGTGGGACCGGTCGAGGATCAGATGGCCAATCTGGTGGTGGCACAACTCCTCTTTCTGGAGTCGGAGAATCCGGACAAGGATATTCACCTCTATATCAACTCTCCAGGGGGGTCGGTTACCGCCGGTCTCTCCATCTATGACACCATGCAGTTCATCAAGCCGGATGTCAGCACCATGTGCATCGGTCAGGCGGCCAGCATGGGGGCACTCCTGCTTGCAGGTGGAGCCAACGGCAAGCGCTTCTGTCTGCCGCACTCCAGGATGATGATTCATCAGCCGCTCGGCGGCTTCCAGGGGCAGGCCTCGGATATCGAGATCCATGCCAAGGAGATTCTGGATGTGCGTGAGCGCCTCAATACCATCCTGGCCAACCATACTGGACAGCCCATCGAGCAGATCCGCAGGGATACCGACCGTGATAATTTCATGAGTGGGGATGTTTCGGTCGAGTATGGACTGATTGATCAGGTACTCTCCAGCCGCTCCCAATAACCAACAGTAGTAGTTGGTTTTTTCGAAGGCTCTTTCTGTATAATTGGAAGCAGTACTCCTGATGCTGCCGCTTTTCTGCCGTTGTGTTCTGCTATCTCAGTAACCATCTGTTCAGAAAAGATAAGTGCACTATTTTCAGTGGTGGTTGTCCAATGTTCTGCAGGGGGTTGCTGGCAGTCGCCTGAAGCTGTCGGTATTTCCTGTTGGATCAATGGGTTGTGCATAGTTGATGCAGGTACTTGCAGGATCATGGCGAGTGTGTAAGATTTGAGATTCTGTTACAGGTTAATGACAATAGATTGAAGGTGCTGGTTGAATGAGTGAACATGACGAAGATGGCAAGCTGCTCTACTGCTCTTTCTGTGGAAAGAGCCAGAATGAGGTGCGAAAACTGATCGCAGGTCCATCTGTTTATGTCTGTGATGAGTGTGTTGAGCTCTGTAATGACATCATCCGCGAGGAGCAGGATGAGGGGGAGGGCGAGAGCTCGGAATCCTCCCTCCCGATCCCGGAGAAGATTCGGGCAACACTCGATGACTATGTCATCAGCCAGGATCAGGCCAAGAAGACCCTCTCGGTCGCCGTATACAACCACTACAAGCGTGTGGAGTCTGGATACAAGCGGGATGATGTAGAGCTGGCAAAGAGCAATGTGTTGCTGATTGGGCCAACCGGGTCCGGAAAGACACTGCTGGCCGAGACCCTGGCCCGCATCCTCAATGTCCCCTTTACCATGGCCGATGCCACCACCCTGACAGAGGCGGGCTATGTGGGCGAGGATGTGGAGAACATCATCCAGAAGCTGCTGATGAAGTGCGACTATGATGTGGAGCGCGCCGAGAGCGGCATCATCTATGTAGACGAGATTGACAAGATCTCCCGCAAGTCCGATAACCCCTCCATCACCCGGGATGTCTCCGGTGAGGGTGTGCAGCAGGCACTGCTGAAGCTGGTCGAGGGAACCATCGCATCCGTACCACCACAGGGTGGACGCAAGCATCCACAGCAGGAGTTCCTGCAGGTTGATACCAGCAAGATCCTCTTTATCTGTGGCGGTGCCTTTGCCGGTCTGGACAAGATTATTCGTGACCGCTCCGAGAAGAGTGGGATTGGATTCTCTGCCGAGGTCAAGGGGAAGGATGATGAGCGTTCTGTTGGTGAGATCCTCACCGATGTGGAGCCTGAGGACCTGATCAAGTATGGGCTGATCCCCGAGTTTGTGGGCCGCCTCCCGGTGGAGGCCACCCTGCAGGAGCTGGATGAGGATGCGTTGGTAAGAATCCTGACCGAACCGAAAAATGCACTGACCAAACAGTACGGCAAACTCTTCGAGATGGAGGGTGTTGAGCTCGATATTCGCGAGGATGCCCTGCGTGCCATCTCCAGGAAGGCGATCAAGCGCAAGACCGGTGCACGTGGCCTGCGCTCCATCCTTGAGCACGCGCTGCTCGATACCATGTATCATCTCCCATCCTACGAGAATGTGGAGAAGGTGGTTGTTGACGCCTCGGTCATTGAGGGGAAATCAGAGCCTCTGCTGATCTTTGAGGGTGGCGAGCAGCAGAAGCTCGCGGCATCCGAATAGAAAGCAGTCGAGCAACATGGGAACAGAAGGCAAGAGCCTGGATTTTTCCGATCCACTGGAGCAGGAGTACTCCGTTCTGCCACTGCGTGATGTAGTGGTCTATCCACACATGGTGATCCCGCTCTTTGTCGGTCGCCCGCGCTCGATTGCGGCACTGGAGAGCGCGATGGCAGATGAGAAGCAGATTCTGCTGGTCGCCCAGAAGAGTGCCAGCAAGGATGAGCCGGAGGTTGAGGATCTCTTCTCTGCCGGTACCGTCGCCACCATTCTGCAGCTTCTGAAACTGCCCGACGGCACAGTCAAGGTGCTGGTGGAGGGGGTCAATCGGGCTCTGATCCATGCCATCGGGGAGGAGCAGGGGCAGCTCCGTGCCCGGGTGACCGTTCACCGTGAACAGATGGCTGGTGGCTCCGAGATTGATGTGCTGGCGCGCTCCATTCAGGGGCAGTTTGAGCACTACGTCAAGATGAACAAGAAGATTCCGCCGGAGGTTCTCACCTCGCTGGCCGGAATCGATGACCCGTCACGACTCAGCGATACAGTGGCAGCCCACATGACGCTCAAGATTGATGAGAAGCAGCAGCTGCTGGAGACCTTCGATGTGCAGGAGCGGATGGAGCATATCCTCTCTGTGATGGAGGGGGAGCTCGATATCCTGGAGGTGGAGAAGCGGGTCCGGGGGCGGGTCAAGAAGCAGATGGAGCGCAACCAGCGTGAGTTCTATCTGAATGAGCAGATCAAGGCGATCCAGAAGGAGCTGGGTGAGTCTGAGGATGGCAGCAGTGAGACTGATGAACTGGAGAGAAAGGTCAGGGAGACCAAAATGTCCGGGGAGGCGCGGGAGAAGGCGGAATCCGAGCTCAAGAAGCTGAAGATGATGTCGCCGATGTCTGCCGAGGCCGCGGTGGTACGCACCTATATCGAGACCCTGATTGGCGTCCCCTGGGTGAAGCGCTCGCGCCTGCGCAATGATCTGGCCCGTGCCGAGGAGATCCTCAATGAGGACCACTACGGCCTGGAGGAGGTCAAGGAGCGCATTCTGGAGTACCTCGCGGTACAGAAACGTGTCGGCAAGATCAAGGGGGCCATCCTCTGTCTGGTAGGTCCTCCCGGCGTTGGCAAGACCTCACTGGGGCAATCGATTGCCCGTGCCACCAGCCGGAAATTTGTCCGCATGTCACTGGGTGGGGTGCGCGATGAGGCGGAGATTCGTGGTCACCGGCGTACCTATATCGGCTCCATGCCGGGCAAGATCATCCAGAACATGAGCAAGGTAGAGGTCAGGAATCCGCTCTTCCTGCTGGATGAGATTGACAAGATGGCGATGGACTTTCGGGGTGATCCCGCATCGGCGCTGCTGGAGGTGCTCGACCCGGAACAGAACGATACCTTTGCAGACCACTATCTGGAGGTCGATTATGACCTCTCCGATGTGATGTTTGTGGCCACCGCAAACAGCATGAATATTCCCGGCCCGCTGCTGGACCGCATGGAGGTGATTCGAATCCCCGGTTATACCGAGGAGGAGAAGCTCAACATTGCCCAGCGCTACCTGATTCCCAAGCAGATGAAGAGCAATGGTCTCAGGGAGCGAGAGGTGACCATTAGCGAGGGGGCGATTCTGCAGCTGATTCGCCACTACACCCGCGAGGCGGGGGTGCGAAACCTTGAGCGTGAGCTCTCCAAGGTGCTGCGCAAGGTGGTCAAGGAGCTGGTGCTGAAGAAACAGAAGGGGAGGGTCTCGGTATCGGTCCGCAACCTCGAACACTATCTCGGGGTCAAGAAATTCCGTTATGGGCTGGCAGACGAGAAGGATCAGATCGGTCAGGTGACCGGGCTGGCCTGGACCCAGGTGGGTGGAGAGCTGTTGACCATTGAGGGGGCAGTGATGCCCGGCAAGGGCAAGTTCTCTGTAACCGGACAGCTGGGTGAGGTGATGAAGGAGTCGATCCAGGCGGCGATGACCGTTGTCAGGAGTCGCTCTGCAGTGTTGGGCATCAAATCCTCCGAGTATGAGACGAGTGACATCCATATTCACGTCCCCGAGGGGGCAATTCCGAAGGATGGCCCCAGTGCCGGGATCGGGATGTGTACCGCACTGGTCTCTGTGCTGACCGGTATTCCGGTACGGGCCGATGTGGCAATGACTGGAGAGATCACCCTGCGTGGCGAGGTACTGCCGATTGGCGGACTCAAGGAGAAGATGCTCGCTGCCCATCGGGGAGGGATCAAGACCGTGTTGATTCCGGAGGAGAACAGAAAGGATCTCAAGGAGATACCGGAGAATATTCTCAAGGATCTTGAGGTAAAACCGGTGCGCTGGGTGGATGAGGTGCTGGAGATTGCGCTGCAGCACTCACCGCAGCCGTTGAGTGAGCAGGAGGGTGTAGAGAAGGGCGCAGAGAGCGGGGATAACCACGCTGCCGAGAGTTCGGAATCCTCACCGATTCAGACCCATTAGGATACCTCCAGCGCGGACGGTTTCGGGGCAGTTTTTTTGAAAAAACTCCGGTTTTAAACTGGTAAAGCGGGGGAGGATACCGTAAACTAGCGCGCGCTGTCCGAGTGGAGAACCGAAGGGTTTCCACGGGATGGGGTGCTTAGCTCAGCTGGGAGAGCATCGCCCTTACAAGGCGAGGGTCGCAGGTTCGATCCCTGCAGCACCCACCAAATATATTGATGAATTGTGGAGCGGTAGTTCAGTTGGTTAGAATACCGGCCTGTCACGCCGGGGGTCGCGGGTTCGAGTCCCGTCCGCTCCGCCA
>CAZYJG010000086.1:0-5276 GCA_964647745.1 uncultured Piscirickettsiaceae bacterium | reverse complement strand
AAGCTCACCACCACCAGCATCATTGCGGTGAGCTGATCTACCAGAAAACCGACATTGAACGAGACGCCATCACTGACCAGCCAGGTATATACGTTGCCGTTGAATGTATTGCCATCGATCGCCGTATCCTTGAAGACAATCAGGGAGAGGATAAAGGAGATTGCGACACCACCAATGGTGACAATATGGGCAACCCTGCGCTCCATCCAGTGGCCAAAGAGGCCGGCCAGTATGCTGCCGATAAGTGGTGCCAGGACTATACCGAGATATATTGAATCCATAATCCTATCCTCTCAGCTCATCCAGATCATCAACATTGATGGTTCGGCGATTGCGGAACAGCAGTACCAGAATCGCCAGCCCGATCGCCGCCTCTGCAGCGGCCACCGTCAAGATAAAGAATACAAAGACCTGCCCTGCGGTATCACCCATATAGTGTGAAAAGGCGACAAAATTCATGTTGACCGAGAGCAGCATCAGCTCGATGGCCATCAGCAGGATAATGACATTCTTTCGGTTGAGAAAGATCCCGGCCATGCTGATGGTGAAGAGCAGTGCGCCCAGGATCAGGAAATCAGAGAGCTCGATCATGACTCCTCTCCTTCACGAATATCGAGCATCCGCACCCGATCACGGCTATCCACCCGATGCTGATGCGGAATATCCTGCTTCTTGCTCTCCACACGGCGTCTGAAGGTGAGGCCGATGGCTGCAACAATTGCGATCAGCAGGATCGCTGCCGCCACCTCAAAGGAGAAGAGGTGGGTGGTGTAGAGCTGCTCACCCAGCGCCTTGGTATTGCTGTAGTCGGCCCCATGGGGAACCGGCGCCGGGAAGTTCTCGCTGCTGAAGTAGCGCCCTCCCAGTACAATACTCATCTCAAAGACGATGGTGATCGCCACCAGCGCGCCTGCCGGGAAGTAGCGGGTAAAGCCCTCGCGCAGCGGTTCCATATTGACGTCGAGCATCATCACCACAAAGAGGAAGAGCACCATCACCGCCCCCACATAGACCAGCACCAGGGTGATGGCAAGGAACTCCGCCTCCAGCAGCAGCCAGATCGCAGAGGTGGTAAAGAAGGCGAGAATCAGGAAGATTGCCGCATGGACCGCACTCTTTGCGGTGATGACGCGGAAGGCGGCAAAGAGCAGAATTGCGCTAAAGAGATAGAATAGAACGGTTGTCATTATCTGTATCTCCCATCCACTTCCAGATCAGCAGCCAGTTGTGGCTCTTGCTCATCTCCAATTCTCAACAGCGCCTCCTTGGTGAGGATGTTCTCTCCCCGCGCCTCAAAGCTGTACTCATAGATTCGTGTCTCTACAATCGCCTCCACCGGGCAGGCCTCCTCACAGTAGCCACAGAAGATGCACTTGAAGAGGTCGATCTCATACTTTGTTGTCCTGCGGTTGCCGTAGTTTCTTGATCTGCCAGCACCGTTGATCTCCGGTGCATCCTCATCGCGCGGCGCCGCCTCAATGGTGATTGCCATTGCAGGACAGACCGCCTCACAGAGCTTGCAGGCGATGCAGCGCTCCTCCCCATCGGGGTAGCGGCGCAGTGCATGGAGGCCACGGAAGCGGGGGGATTGCGGCGCCTTCTCCTCCGGATAGTTGAGGGTGAACTTCTTTTTGAAGAGGTGGCGGCCGGTGACGCTCAGCCCCTTGAAGAGCTCCGATAGGGTCCAGGTTTGAATGATTTTCTTGATCATCTCCATCGATCAGCCTCCCAGTACGCCGTCAAACCAGGGGCCGACCTCTGCGTAGATCGCAATCCCCTCGACAAAGAGCCAGAGAATGGTGACCGGCAGGAACGCCTTCCACCCCAGGCGCATGATCTGGTCATAGCGGTAACGGGGGAAGGTGGCGCGGAACCAGAGGAAGAGGAAGAGGAAGATCGACATCTTCATCAGCAGCCAGAATAGTCCGGGGACCCAAGCGGTCATCTCGCCCAGAACCGGAACCCCGGCAAATGGCGAGAGCCACCCCCCGAGGAAGAGGACGCTGGCCAGTGCCGCAATCAGGATCATGTTGGCATACTCCGCGAGGAAGAAGACCGCAAAGGTCATCCCCGAGTACTCCACATGGAAGCCGGCCACGATTTCAGACTCACCCTCTGCCACATCAAACGGGGCACGGTTGGTCTCTGCAACCCCGGAGAGGAAATAGACCACAAACAGGGGCAGCAGTGGCAGCCAGTACCAGTGGAGGATACCCCCCTCCTGCGCACGGACAATCTCGCCCAGATTGAGGCTCCCCGCCGCCATCAGTACGCCCACCAGGGCAAAGCCCATCGCAATCTCATAGGAGACTACCTGTGCGGCGGAGCGCAGGGCCCCGAGGAACGCATATTTCGAGTTGGAGGCCCAGCCGGCAATAATGACACCGTAGACCCCCACCGAGGTGAGCGCCAGGATATAGAGCAGACCGGCATCCAGGTTGGAGAGCACCAGGCCATCATCAAACGGAATCACCGCCCAGGCGGCCAGTGCGGGTGCAATCGAGAGGATCGGTGCAATAATAAAGAGTGCCTTGTTCGCCCCGGTCGGGAGAATGATCTCCTTGAACATCAACTTGAGGGCATCGGCGATCGGCTGCAGCCACCCCTTGGGGCCAACCCGGTTGGGGCCGATACGGATCTGCATATAGCCGATGATCTTGCGCTCTGCGTAGGTGAGGTAGGCAACACCGAGCATCAGTGGCGCCACGATGGCGACGATCTTGATCAGGGTCCAGAGCAGGGTGATCACATCATCCGGGAGTCCAAACATTATGCCGCCTCCTCTCTTTCCATCTGCCCTGCTCCACTACCGAGTGGGCTCTGCTGCAGTGGCCCGGAGCGGCGCACCAGGGCGTCTACCGAGTAGATCGCTCTCGCTGTTACAGCCGGTGATGCTGTGTTGCCCAGATCGGCAGGGGGCTGCCAGGACCAGGATTTTGTCTCACCCGCTTCAACTGCACCCCTGACCGCTGCCACCACCTCTTCGGAGCTGTCATACTCAAAGCCATCGATATTGGCCAGGGTACCCAACACCCGCAGGATCTTCCATCCGGGACGGGCGTCGCCCTTCGGTGCAACCGCACCGCCAAAGCTCTGCCACCGCCCCTCCGCATTGACGAAGGTGCCGGAGCTCTCGCTGAAGGCGGCCAGCGGCAGGACCACATCCGCCTTCTCGCTGGAGATCCGATCCCCGAACGAGGCGATTGAGACCACAAACTGGCTGTTTGCAATAATTGCATCGGTTGCTGTGGCGCCAGCGGCAAGGTCATGATCTGTTTCGACCCCCATCAGCAGCAGCCCCTTCGGTGGCTCTGCCGACATGGCAGCGGCTGAGGCACCTGTTGTCTCCAGTGTCACGCCGGCTGCCCCGTGGTGGGGAACGGCACCGGCGAGGTCACCACCCAGCGCATTGGCACCCTCGGTAACCACACTGAATGTTGCGCCCGTCATCGCCGCAATGGCGCCTGCCAGCGCATGAATGACTGCCTGGTTTGCATCACGATAGGCTGACTCACCCAGCAGTACCATCGTCTGCTCTCCATTGAGCAGCGACTCTGCGACCGCCTGGTGGGCAGGTTGCACGGTTGCATCGGCAACCAGCGTCTCGAGCCCGGCAAGATCGCCGCCCCTGCCAAGATCGATCAGCGCCCTGGCAACGGAGGCGAGTGACGGGGTCAGTTGATTGGCCCCAATATTCTGTGAGAGTGGGAAGTTGAATTCGATCCCCTGCGGATTGATGGCAGAGACCACAGCACCGGCAACTGCTGCCTTGCGAATCCGGTGCGAGAGCAGTGGCTGCTCACGCTGGATATCGGAGCCGACAATCAGGATTGCATCCTGTTGCTCGACCTCCTCGATCGGGCAGCCCAGCTGCGGGGCGCCCTGGACAGACTGACCCGAAAAGTCCTGCTGCAGGAGGCGGTGGTCGATATTGTTCGAACCCAGCCCACGCATCAGTTTCTGCAGCAGATAGAGCTCCTCAACGCTGCTGCTGGGTGAGGCGAGGGCACCGATGGCGTCACCGCCCTCGCCCTCTGCAATCCCCTTGAGCCCGGTGACAACCCGCTCAAGTGCACTCTGCCAGTCACTCTCAACGAGGTTGCCCTCGCTGTCACGCACCATCGGCTGGGTAATGCGATCACTGCTGTCGAGGCCAAGGTAGCTGAAACGGTCCCGATCCGAGATCCAGATCTCGTTGACCGCCTCATTCTCCTGCGGAATGATACGCATCACCCTGCCGTTGCGGGTCTGAATCTGGATGTTGGAGCCCACCGCATCGTGCGGGGCAATCCCGGGAACGCTCTTCAGCTCCCAGGAGCGGGCGGTATAGAGGAAGGGTTTGGAGAGGAGTGCACCGACCGGGCAGAGGTCGATGATGTTCCCCGAGAGTTCGGAGCTCAGCGCCTTCTGCACATAGGTCCCGATCTCCATGTGGTCCCCGCGTCCGGTACCGCCAATCTCGGTAATGCCGGCAATCTCGGTTCCGAATCGGACACAGCGGGTGCAGTGGATACAGCGGGTCATCTCGGTGGAGACCAGTGGGCCGTAATCCTTGTCTCTTACGATACGTTTCCTTTCGCCATAGCGGGCGTGGTCGGAGCCGTAGCCCAGTGCCATCTCCTGGAGGTCACACTCGCCACCCTGATCACAGACCGGGCAGTCGAGCGGATGGTTGATCAGCAGAAACTCCATCACACTCTTCTGGCTGGCAATGGCCCGGGGTGACTTTGTCCACGCCTTCATCCCATCGGTAACGGGGGTTGCACAGGCGGGGAGCGGCTTGGGCGCCTTCTCCACCTCAACCAGACACATGCGGCAGTTGGCCGATACGGAGAGCTTCTTGTGGTAGCAGAAACGGGGAATGGAGATCCCGTTTGCATCTGCAACCTCAATCAACATCTGTCCCTGCCGCGCCTGCAGCGGGGTGTCGTTGATCTCAATCGTGACCTGATCTTTCTGCGTATCCATAGTCATAAACTGTTTCTAACGTCCTGGCACCCTGCATCCATGGCGCGCTCGAGCACATCCATGTGTCGCTCGACCGTGCCCATCCAGGACACAGACGGCCATAGATGCAGGATCCCAGGACTTGTGCAAATTGCTCATATCCATCTCTACCAGTCCGATTTCACCAGACACTGCTTGTGGTCGATATGGTGCTGGAACTCATCCCGGTAGTGCTTGAGGAAGCTGCGCACCGGCATCGCCGCCGCATCCCCAAGGGCACAGATGGTGTTCCCCTCAATATTCCCGGCCACATTGTCGAGCAGGTCGAG
>CAZYJG010000085.1:0-5295 GCA_964647745.1 uncultured Piscirickettsiaceae bacterium | reverse complement strand
GGAGCAAGTTGCCGCGAGGTTTCCAGCGTGTGGAGGGGTTGCTGCCGGGGATTGGCTAGCGGCTGACACTGTCCCTAATGGGGAGTGACCTGCAGCAGCTCCACCCAGTGGATAACAGGGACAGCCGACTTCTGCTGCAGGTGGTGTTGGCACCCAATATTCGCAGTCACAATCATCTCCGGTGAGGCGTGCTGCAGCTGTTCCAGCTTTCTTTCACGTAGCTGGTCGGATAGCCCGGGTTGAAGAATGGAGTAGCTTCCTGCTGCACCACAACAGAGGTGTCGGTCGCCAACCGGTTGCAGCTCAAACCCCAGTTTCTGTAGCAGGGACTCAACCGTGCTGTCGGTGTGCAGCCCATGCTGCTGGCTGCAGGGGGGATGGTAGACAATTCTCTGTGGTCCGCTGGGGTGTCGGGAGAGTTGTGGTGCATGCTCCTGCAGTAGCTCCACGGGATCAACAACCGATTCGCTGATCTTTGTTGCATTACCCTCTTCAGGCAGGATCTTCTGGTACTGCTGAATCATCGATCCGCAACCACTGGCGGCAATAACAATCCTGGCCTGATGCTGCTCAATGAGTGGCAGCCAGGTAGCCACGTTGTTGCGCATCTGTTGCAGCGCATCCTGCTGTTGGCTCAGATGATGGGAGAGTGCCCCGCAACACCCCTCACCCTGAGGGGTGTGGATGGTGTAGCCGAGCTGACTGAGGAGTTGCCTCAACTGCCGGTTGGTGGAGGGGGAGAGCCCCTCCTGAACACACCCCTGAAATAGAATCAGATGGGATCCGTTCGGAGAGGGTTTTGGTGGGAGCACTGGTTGGCGGGTGAGTGTTGTTGGCAGTCTGCGCGCCAGAGGAAGCTTGAAGATTTGTCCGAGACGGATCAGTGTAGAGATCCGTTTCCGTTCTGGAACCAGGGTGCTGATCAGTTTTCGAAGCAATCTCTCTCGCTGTGGACGCGAGACAGTTCGTTCTGTAATCAGCCGTCCGATATCGAGTAGCTCGCTGAAACGGATCCCAGAGGGGCAGGTGGTCTCACAATTGCGGCAGCTCAGACAGCGGTCCAGGTGCTGTTGGGTGATTCGGGTGGCGGACTCCCCCTCCAGTAGCTGCTTGACCTGGTAGATGCGCCCTCGTGGGGAGTCCAGTTCACTTCCCAACAGCTGATAGGTGGGGCAGGTGGCGAGACAGAAACCGCAGTGGACACAGCTGCGGAGGATCTTTTCTGCCCGCTGGATCTCTTCAGGTGTCAGCAGGGAGTGTAGATGACTGGTCTGTAGCTGTAGTTGCATATTGGCAGCTCGTCTCAGAGTTCCGGGTAGAGGGTGGCCGGGTTGAGGATGTTGGCCGGATCCACTGTCTGTTTGATCTGTCGATGAATGGAGATCAGGGAGGCAGGCAGGGGTTGAGGCTGCAGTTTTCGATCCCTGAAGTGGTAGCGGGTGGCATGTCCACCCTCTGCAGCGGTTAGCTTAAAGATCTCCTCCGATGGAAGATCAGTCTGGATCCAGCGCTGTCGCCCACCCCAGTCAATCAGTGAGCGGGACTCCTGCCCTCTCTCAAAAGGGAGCAGTGGGGTTGCTGGCGGCAGAGAGAGACGCCAGATTGGACCATCCCCCTCGAACAGGGTGAGCTTGCGGTCCCTCAGTGTGCTCCAGACCTGACTCTCCTCTTCGATTCCCAAACCCAGTGACTGGAGCAGTGAACGATATTGGGTGATCTCAGTGGCGGGACCGGCCAGGCGCAGGTGCAGCTGCCGCTGTGACCAGCAGAGGCCACTGATGGGAAGCCGCTGCTGTTGCAGTTCATCCATCCTCTCCAATGCATCGGCGTGGTAACAGGGGGCGGCCCAACTCACCTCCTCTTCCTCTCTTGGCAGGGTCTTCAGGGAGATCTCCAGTAGCACCCCCAGGGTGCCATGGGCACCGGCCATCGGACGAAAGAGGTCATAACCGGCAACATTCTTGACCACCTCTCCACCCAGCTTAAGGATCTTGCCCTGACCGGTCAACACCTTGACCCCCAGCAGATGGTCTCGTACAGCCCCGGTCCAGGGGCGCCCAGGTCCCGAGAGTGCGGTTGCAATTGCCCCCCCAATGGTAGACTTTTCTGAGAGTCGAGGAGGGTCAAAGGCCAGTGTCTGATTCTGTTGATGGAGGAGCTGGTTGATCTCCGAGAGCTGGGTCCCGCTGCGTACCGTAATGACCAGCTCCTGCGGATGGTAGTTCAGGACACCGCTGTGCATCCCCAGCTCCAATGGGGTTGCAATACTGGGCGGGGAGAGTTCACGGTGACTTCCCCCTCCCTGGATCCAGAGTGGGATTCTGTTGTTGTAGGCCTCCAGGAGCGCCTGCTGCAGCTGGTGTTCCTGATCACTCATCACGCTCTCCCACTAGAAGCGCTCCAATTCCGGATGGGGCAGCTCCCCATGGTGAACATGCATCGCCCCCAACTCTGCACAGCGGTGGAGGGTGGGGATCGCCTTGCCTGGATTGAGAAGGCCATCCGGGTCAAAGACCTTTTTCATTGCATGAAAGGTCTCCAGCTCATCCGGATTGAACTGGCTGCACATCGCATCCAGCTTCTCGATTCCGACACCGTGCTCACCGGTAATGGTTCCTCCCATCTCGACACAGAGCTTCAGGATCTCGGTTCCAAACGCCTCGGTACGCTCCAGCTCGCCTGGTACTGAGGCATCATAGAGAATCAGCGGGTGCAGATTTCCATCTCCCGCATGGAAGACATTGGCGACCTGCAGCTGATACTTTTCGGAGAGTTGGTCAATCCTCTTCAGCACGGCCCCAAGGTGGCGGCGCGGGATGGTTCCATCCATCACATAGTAGTCGGGAGAGATACGCCCAATGGCCGGGAAGGCACCCTTGCGTCCGGCCCAGAGCTGGTTCTGGTGCGCTCTGTCGGTGGCTTCGATGATTTTGGTTGCCCCGCACTTCGTGAGAACCTGTCGCGCCTTCTCTGAGAGTGCAGCAACCCCCTCCAGGGTTCGCCCATCCAGTTCACAGAGCAGGATCGCCTTCGCCTCTCTGGGGTAGCCGGCATGGACAAAATCCTCGGCTGCCTGAATGGAGCGCTGATCCATCATCTCCAGACCGGCAGGCAGGACCCCGGCAGTGAGGATGGAGCCCACGGCATCACCAGCCACCTCAATCTGATCAAAGGCTGCGAGGAGCAGTCGGGTCTCGGGTGGCTTGTCGAGGAGTCGTACAGTCACCTCGGTGATGACTCCAAGCATCCCTTCCGAGCCGATGGCGAGAGCGAGCAGGTCATACCCTGGGGTGTCGAGACTGCCTCCCCCCAGGGTGAGAAGGGTACCATCAATCCGCATCATCTTTACCTGCAGGACATTGTGGACGGTCAGTCCATACTTGATGCAGTGGACCCCACCGGAATTCTCGGCCACATTGCCGCCGATGGTGCAGGCAATCTGTGAGGAGGGGTCGGGGGCATAGTAGAGCCCAAGGTGGGCGACCGCCTGGGAGATGGCGAGATTGGTGACACCCGGCTGGACAGTTGCGCTCTTCTGTTGGGAATCGATTTCCAGAATCCGGTTGAGCTTTGCCAGCCCGATCAGCAGGCTATCAGATGAGGGGCGGGCTCCGCCAGAGAGTCCGGTGCCTGCACCACGGGTCACCACTGGAACCTGAAGTCGATTGCAGAGTTGCAGAATCTGCTGCAGCTGGGTGGTATCTTCCGGCAGAACAACCGCCATTGGGCGTTCCCGGAGCGCGGTCAGTCCATCACACTCATAGGGGATCAGCTCCTCCGGTTCCGTCAGTAGCGCCTCATTCGGAACAATCTGCCGGATCTGCTGCAGTAGTTGCCGTTGTTTCTGGGAGTTCATCAAGCAGGGGATCATACCGGAGTTAATAACCAAACAAAACAGTTGGTTTTTATTTTTGGGTTCGGTATCCTCTGCCATCGATTTAGAAATTACCATTAGCCAAGAGCGGGTGACCATACAACGATAACCATTTCGGTTGCCTGACACAGAAGTTTGGAGTTAACCATGACGCAGTCCTTTCATCCCCCTCAGCGTACCTTGATGGGCCCAGGCCCCTCGGATGTCAATCCACGAATTCTGGAGGCGATGTCTCGCCCCGCAGTCGGTCATCTGGATCCGGTCTTTGTGGCGATGATGGATGAGATGAAGGAGCTGTTGCGCTACGCATTTCGTACTGAAAACGCACTGACCATGCCGATCTCTGCCCCCGGTTCTGCGGGGATGGAGAGCTGCTTTGTAAATCTGGTTGAACCCGGTGACAAGGTGGTTGTCTGTCAGAACGGGGTCTTTGGCGGGCGCATGAAGGAGAATGTGGAGCGTGCTGGTGGTATTGTGGTAATGCAGCAGGACCCCTGGGGACGAGCCGTAGATCCGGAAAAACTGGAGGAGATGCTGAAGGCCAACCCTGATGCGAAGATTGTCGCCTTTGTTCATGCCGAGACCTCAACCGGTGCGGTCTCCGATGCTGAGACGCTCTGCAGGATCGCCCATGAACATGGTTGTCTGACCATTGTCGATGCTGTCACCTCATTGGGTGGCTCTCCACTGGAGGTGGACCAGTGGGGTATTGATGCCATCTATTCCGGCAGTCAGAAGTGTCTCTCCTGTACCCCGGGGCTGTCGCCAGTCAGTTTCAATGAAGCGGCACTGGAGAAGGTACGGAATCGCACGACTTCTGTACAGAGCTGGTTCCTCGATCTCAATCTGGTGATGGGATACTGGAATGGCGGTGGCAAGCGTGCCTACCACCATACCGCACCCATCAATGCACTCTATGGTCTGCATGAGGCCCTGGTGATTCTCAAGCAGGAGGGGATCGAGAATTGCTGGGCACGCCACCAGCGCAACCATGAGGCACTGCGTGCCGGTATTGAGGCGATGGGGCTACAGTTTGTAGTTCCCGAGGGTGAGCGTCTGCCACAGCTGAATGCAGTAACCATCCCGGAGGGGATCGATGACGCTGCAGTGCGCGGCACACTGCTCAATCAGTTCAATCTTGAGATTGGCGCGGGGCTTGGTGATCTGGCAGGCAAGGTGTGGAGAATCGGACAGATGGGTCATGCCAGCAACGAGACCAATATTCTCACCTGTCTGGGGGCACTGGATGCCGTGCTAACGGAGATGGGGGCACCGATTAATAGCGGTGAGGCGGTAGCAGCAGCCAGGGGCTACCTTGCATCATAGGTAGAGCGTCCGGGTAGAGGGGCTGCCTCTCTATTAGATAGTGAGCATCACCCATCCGCTGATGATGATAAAGGCAATACAGAACCAGAAAAAGA
>CAZYJG010000084.1:0-5366 GCA_964647745.1 uncultured Piscirickettsiaceae bacterium | reverse complement strand
TGATGGAGCAGTAATGGCGCAATTCATCTATACCATGAACCGTGTCGGCAAGATTGTGCCGGGCGGACGTGAGATCCTCAAGGACATCTCCCTCTCCTTCTTCCCCGGCGCAAAGATTGGTGTACTGGGGCTCAATGGGGCGGGAAAATCGACCCTGCTCAAGATCATGGCAGGGCTCGACAGTGAGATTGAGGGGGAGGCCCGACCACAGCCGGGAATCAATATCGGCTACCTGCCACAGGAGCCGCAACTGGACCCCGAGAAGGATGTTCGCGGCAATGTTGAGGAGGGGATTGCGGAGACCAAGGCGCTACTGGACCGCTTCAACGAGGTGAGCTCGCAGTTTGCCGATCCCGATGCCGATTTTGACGCCCTCCTTGCCGAGCAGGCCGAGCTGCAGGACAAGATCGACTCAGCCGGTGCCTGGGAGCTGGACCGCAAGCTGGAGATTGCGGCCGATGCGCTGCGCCTCCCCGCATGGAATGCTGATGTCACCAAACTCTCCGGGGGTGAGCGGCGCCGTGTTGCCCTCTGCCGACTGCTGCTCTCCAACCCGGACATGTTGCTGCTCGACGAGCCCACCAACCACCTCGATGCCGAGTCCATCGCCTGGCTTGAGCGCTTCCTCCACGACTTCCCCGGGACCGTTGTGGCCATCACCCATGACCGCTATTTCCTTGATAACGTGGCCGGATGGATCCTGGAGCTGGATCGTGGACGCGGGATCCCCTGGGAGGGGAACTACTCCTCCTGGCTGGAGCAGAAACAGAACCGACTGCAGATGGAGGAGAAGCAGGAGACTGCCCGACAGAAGACCATGAAGGAGGAGCTGGAGTGGATCCGCTCCAACCCCAAGGGTAGACATGCCAAGAGCAAGGCCCGTATTGCCCGCTTTGAGGAGCTCTCCTCCCAGAGTACCCAGGCACGCAACGAGACCCAGGAGATCTATATCCCGCCTGGGCCACGACTGGGTGATCTGGTAATTGAGGGGAGTGGAGTCCGAAAGGGGTTTGGGGAGCGTCTTCTGGTCGATGACCTCAACTTCAATCTCCCTCCCGGTGGCATTGTCGGCATTATCGGCCCCAACGGGGCCGGCAAGACCACCCTGTTCCGCATGCTGACCGGGGAGGAGCAGCCCGACTCGGGTGAGATCCATATCGGTGAGACCGTCAAGCTCTCCCATGTGGATCAGAGCCGTGATGCGCTGGATCCCGACAAGAGCGTCTGGGAGGTGATATCGGATGGACAGGAGATTCTGCGTATCGGCGGTTATGAGACCAACTCGCGCGCCTATGTCTCACGCTTCAACTTCCGGGGTGGTGATCAGCAGAAGCGGGTGGGTGATCTCTCCGGTGGTGAGCGCAACCGTGTCCATCTGGCCAAACTGCTCCAGAGCGGTGGCAATGTATTGCTGCTGGATGAGCCCACCAATGACCTCGACGTGGAAACCCTGCGCGCACTGGAGGAGGCGTTGCTCGCCTTCCCTGGATGTGCCGTGGTAATCTCGCATGACCGCTGGTTCCTGGACCGCATTGCAACCCATATGCTCGCCTTTGAGGGGGATAGCAAGGTGGTCTGGTTTGAGGGCAACTACGCCGACTATGAGCAGGATCGCAAGCGCAGGCTGGGTGCCAAGGCGGATCAGCCGCACCGCATCAAGTATCGCCCCATCTCCAAATAGGAAGATGCAACAATTTTATCCAGGCAATCCCTGTTATCTTGATTCAGGAGCGTCAGCAGCAGGGATGCTGCTGTCGAGCGCACATGGACGGGTTTACCGCGACTCCTGAATCAAGATAACAGGGATTGCCTGGTCACTGAACAAGGGAATATTCATGCCAAAAGCGTCAGAACTGAAACGGGGGATGGTCGTCGAGATCAACGGAACCCCACACAGCGTCAAGACCATAGAGGCCAAGAGCCCCTCCTCACGTGGCGCCTCCACCCTCTACAAGATCCGCTTTACCAACCTACAGAGCGGACAGAAACTGGATGAATCCTTCAAGGGGGATGACCTGCTCAAGGAGGCGGATTGCCAGCGCCGGGAGGTGCAGTACTCCTACAATGATGGAGAGCACTATGTCTTTATGGACATGGAGGACTTCTCCCAGTATGAGCTCAACAGCGAGGATCTTGCAGAGCAGGCTGGATACATGAGCGAGGGTATGGGTGGGATCATTGCGCTACTTGCCGATGAGAAGGTGCTGGGGATTGAACTGCCCCAGACTGTAGTCCTCACCATTGCCGACACTGCGCCCGGGATCAAGGGGGCAACGGCAACCGGACGCACCAAGCCGGCCACCCTCTCCAGTGGGATGGAGGTTCAGGTACCAGAGTATCTGGAGCCGGGTGAGGAGATCAAGGTACACACCGGAACCGGAAAGTTCGTTTCACGGGCCAGATAGAGTCTGGGTATTACCCTTTCTCTTTGGGGGGAACCGGATCGTGCCCCCCCTCATGCCAGGGGTGGCAACGCCCGATCCTGCGAATGGCCATCCAGCTCCCCCTCAACGCACCATACTCACGCAGCGCATCAATCGCATAGCTGGAACAGGTGGGGGTAAAACGGCAGCTCTGGCCAACCCAGGGGCTGAAGACAATCTGGTATCCACGAACCAGCAGGATCAGGATCTTTCTCACCATGGGGAGAGGTGCAGGGGGTTATCCGGTGGTTGAGGTGCGGCGCTGACGTACCGCCTCGGCCAACTCCTCCAGCAGATCAACCGTCGCCTCCCATCCGATACAGGCATCTGTCACACTCTGGCCATAGACCAGCTCCTCCCCCTCCCTGATATCCTGTCGCCCCTCAACCAGATGGCTCTCGATCATGACCCCCATGATATTGCTGTTGCCATGCCGGATCTGGTGGGAGACATCACTCCCGACATCCATCTGCCGCCTGTAATCCTTGCGGCTGTTTGCATGGCTCAGGTCGATCATTAATCTGGGGTTCTGATCCGCATCCTCAAGATGACTCACTGCATCCTCTACGCTCTCCGCATCATAGTTGGGACGCTCATCACCACCGCGCAGAATCACATGGCAGTCCTCATTGCCACTGGTAGAGAAGATCGCAGAGCTCCCCTTCTTGGTTACCGAGAGAAAATTGTGGGGCTGAGAGGCGGCCCAGATCCCGTCGATGGCGATCTGCAGCTTTCCATCGGTACCATTCTTGAACCCAACGGGGCAGGAGAGGCCGGAGGCGAGCTCGCGGTGGACCTGGCTCTCTGTTGTACGAGCCCCGATTGCGCCCCAGCTGATCAGATCCGCCACATACTGTGGGGTGATCAGGTCAAGGAACTCGGTCGCTGCCGGGACCCCGAGATCATTGATCTCCAGAAGCAGCTCACGTGCCAGATGGACCCCCTTGTTGATATTGAAGCTCCGATCCATGTCTGGATCATTGATCAGCCCCTTCCACCCGACACGGGTGCGCGGCTTCTCAAAATAGACACGCATCACCACCACCAGCTCATCACCAAGCCGCTCACGCAGCTCTCGCAGACGGCCTGCATACTCCTTTGCAGCTACGACATCATGAATCGAGCAGGGGCCAACCACAACCACCAGACGGTCATCACCGCCATGGAGCACACGGTGGATTGCATCTCTTGTCGTCCAGACCGTCTCTGATGCCTTTTCCGTAATCTGGTGCTGACGATGAACATCCTCAGCCGCAGCCACCTCCTGCATCCCTCTGATACGAAGATCATCCGTGTTGTGAACTGCCATCTCTTCTCTCTGCTCCAGATCCCTACAAGGTGTTGGAATTCTACTGGATTCCTCTCTCCGGGTGAATGATGTTTTTCAGATGGTGATCTGTACTCAACTATGGTCAACCGGATCAGGTGCTTCCGGAGGGTCCATCCTCCCGCGCCTGGGCATATCCATGCGGCCACTCATCCCACCGTCCACAACAAAGGTCTCGCCACTGATCCAGCCGGCGCGCTCACTGGCCAGATAGAGAACCATCTCTGCAATATCCTCCACCACCCCATAGCGCTGTTGTGGAATGTGGGGAATCCACTCCCCTTTTGTCGCCTCCAGTATCTCTTGGGTACGTTCAACCGGAACCACCCCGGGGGCAACAGAGTTGACACGAATCCCCCGCTCCGCCCACTCCAGTGCCTGCACCCTGGCCAGCGCCTCCAGACCCGCCTTGGAGGCGGCATAGGCACTGAAATTCTGCACACTATTGCTGGCATGGATACTGCTATTGTGAATAATGGTTCCACCCTCTGGCATATTGGGCAGCAGAGCCCGGCTCAAGAGGTGCGGGACACGCAGATTGATATTGAGAACATCATCCCAGTTCGCGGCGCTCGTATCCTCGGCATAGGCCTTGAGGACCACTCCGGCATTGTTGACCAGACAGTCAACCTGTCTAAAGCTGGAGACCACCTCCTCCACCAGCCGCTCAATGGCCTGCTCAGAACGGAGATCGGCATAAAAGCGTTCTGCAGTGCCTCCACGCCCGACAATCTCCTCAACCACTGCACCGGCACCCTCTCTTCGGGTACGGTAGTGGACCGCCACTGTTGCACCCTCTCTGGCAAAGGCCCTGGCCATCCCTGCCCCGAGACCACCCGAGGCACCGGTAACCAGAACCACCTTTCCAGTGAATGCAGCCAACGCCTTGTCCCTGGTCAGTCGACCCAGACCCGCGCATTGCGGAACATGCGCATCCAGGGTCCATCCTCTCCCCACTCCCCTGGATGCCAGGAGTACTGGGGTGTACGGAAGACCCGCTCCGGATGGGGCATCATGATGGTGAAGCGGCCATCGCTGGTTGTATATCCGGTCTCACCATTGACAGAGCCATTGGGGTTCAGTGGATAGCGCTCTGTTGGGTTGCCGTGGTGGTCAATGTATCGCAACGCAAGCGCGGCCTGTTGCTGTCTCTCCGCACTGGAGAACTCGACCCGCCCCTCGCCATGTGCAACAGCGATCGGGATCCTTGCTCCTGCCATCCCCTGCAGGAAGATTGAGGGGGATTCCACTACCTCTACCAGCGAGAAACGCCCCTCAAACTGCTCGGAGCGGTTGCGCACAAATCGTGGCCAGTGCTCCGCACCGGGAATCAGCTCATGCAGTACCGACATCATCTGGCAGCCATTGCATACCCCCAGACCGAAGGTATCCTCGCGCTCGAAGAATTGAGAGAAGCCATCCCGCACCCGGCTGTTGAAGAGGATGGACTTGGCCCACCCCTCTCCCGCGCCCAGCACATCCCCGTAGGAGAAGCCGCCACAGGCAACCATTCCACGGAAACCGTCAAGATCAACCCGCCCCTCCAGCAGATCACTCATGTGGACATCGCTACACTCGAACCCTGCACGGTCAAAGGCTGCAGCCATCTCCACCTG
>CAZYJG010000083.1:0-5613 GCA_964647745.1 uncultured Piscirickettsiaceae bacterium | reverse complement strand
GTTGATCTGGATGATATTCGTGCCTTCCTCCCAGGCTCCCTGGTTGATGTACGTCCGGTTCGGGACACCACCTACCTTGAGGGCAAGGATCTTGAGTTCAAGGTGATCAAGCTGGATCAGAAGCGCAATAATGTTGTGGTCTCCCGCCGTGCAGTGGTTGAGGCCGAGTACAGTGCTGAGCGTGAGGAGCTGCTGAAGACCCTGGAAGAGGGCTCCAAGACAAAGGGTATCGTCAAGAACCTCACCGACTACGGAGCATTCATTGATCTGGGCGGCATTGACGGGCTGCTCCATATTACCGATATGGCATGGAAGCGTGTTCGTCACCCCTCCGAGGTGGTCAATGTAGGGGATGAGATCGATGTGCAGGTGCTGCGCTTCGACCGTGAACGTAGCCGCGTCTCACTCGGACTCAAGCAGATGGGTGATGATCCATGGCTCAACATTGCACGTCGCTACCCTGCAGGGACCCGTGTGTTCGGCAAGATCACCAATATCGCTGACTACGGCTCATTTGTGGAGATCGAGGATGGCGTTGAGGGGCTGGTTCATACCTCAGAGATGGATTGGACCAACAAGAACATCCATCCATCCAAGGTGGTCTCCATGGGTGAAGAGGTTGAGGTAATGGTTCTCGATATTGACGAGGAGCGTCGCCGTATCTCTCTCGGCATGAAGCAGTGCAAGGCCAACCCATGGGAGCTGTTCAGCCTCACGCACAAGAAGGGTGACCGCATCACCGGAAACATCAAGTCCATTACAGAGTTTGGTATCTTTATCGGACTGGAGGGGGAGATCGATGGTCTGGTTCACCTCTCCGATATCTCCTGGCAGGAGAGTGGTGAGGAGGCAATTCGCAACTTCTCCAAGGGTGACGAGGTTGAGACGGTTGTTCTGGCGATCGATGCCGAGCGTGAGAGAATCTCACTGGGTGTCAAGCAGCTTGAACAGAATCCATTCTCTACCTATGTTGCAGAGAACCCCAGAGGCTCCATCGTAATTGGCAAGGTTGGTGAGGTTGATGCCCGCGGGGCAGTGGTTGAGCTTACCGAGGATGTGAAGGGGTACCTCCGTGCCTCTGAGATCTCTCGTGACCGTGTCGAGGATGCACGCACCCTGCTGAACGAGGGTGATGAGGTTGAGGTGGCAATCCTTGGTGTAGATCGCAAGTCTCATACCCTGAATCTCTCTATCAAGCAGAAGGATTCACTGGATGAGCAGAAGGCAATCAAGGACTACAATGAGGCCAATGCTGTTGATGATGCGGCAGGCTCAACCACGATTGGTGACCTGATCAAGGAGCAGATGGACTCCTGATTGCCCTGTCCTCTGTATGGTGCCAGTGAGGGAAATGTTTGATTTGATGTACAGTTTTGCTGTTCAACAGACCATTTTTTCCTTACACTGGTGCCATTGGGAGGCAGGATAGAATGTTGCGAGAGTAGGAAGAAGTCGGGGAGAATCATGACAAAATCGGAACTGATTGAATCGTTATACAAAAAGCTTCCACATCTGGCCTATACCGATGTCGAGATGGCGGTCAAGACCATCATTGAGAAAATGACAGAGGCACTGGGGTCGGGTGAGCGGATCGAGATCCGTGGATTTGGGAGTTTCTCACTCCATCACCGTCCGGCAAGGATGGGGCGTAACCCGAAAACAGGGGATCCAGTTGCGCTGCAGGAGAAGTTTGTCCCCCATTTCAAACCTGGCAAAGAGTTGCGCGAACGGGTCAATGAGGCCTGGCTAGAACAGCAGAAATAGGCAGTCGGAAACCTGATGCGTTTCCTGACCCTGATTCTCTTTCTGCTGGTTGCCGGGTTTGGCACCCTGTTTGCGGTTCTCAACGCCGACCCGGTCTCATTTGATTACTATCTGGGTCAGGGAGAGATACCGCTCTCACTGTTGCTGGTTATCGTCCTCGCCTCCGGTGTCCTGCTGGGGGTGATCTCATCACTGCCGTTGATCCTCTCTCTGAGGATCCGCCTGCGCAAGGCACTGAAATCTGCCGAAATGGCAGATGAGTGATTTCTGAACAATGATGGATTCTCTGATTCCCTACCTTGGATTTATCCTGCTTCCGGTTGCGGCAGCATCGGGGTGGTGGTATGCAAGAAAGGGTGGCGTTCAGGTTGTGGAGCAGCGCTGCTCTACACTCTCCAGTGACTACTTTCGCGGACTCAACTACCTGATCAACGAGGAGCAGGATCGTGCCATTGACCTCTTCTCCCGGATGGTGGAGGAGGAGCCGGAGATGGTGGAGACCCATCTGGCGCTGGGCACCCTGTTTCGTCGCCAGGGGGATACCTCACAGGCGATCCACCTCCACAGCAATCTGGTCAAGAGTGAGGCACTCAGCAGTGAGCAGCGCAGCAATGCACTGCTGGAGCTGGGAAGGGACTATATGCGGGCTGGACTGCTTGACCGTGCGGAGCAGCCCTTTCTTGATCTGGTCGAGATGGGGCAGCACCCGGAGGATGCCTACGAGCAACTGGTGGTGATCTATCAGCAGGAGAAGGAGTGGGATCGTGCCATCGAGATGTTGCGGAGGCAGCGTGGGGCAAGTGCTCCGGTGATTGCACAATTTCTCTGTGAGAAAGCGGAGATTGCACGTTCGACGGGTGATCTGGAGAGGGCACTTGAGTTGGCAGAACAGGCACTGGGAGAGGACCCGCTGGCAGTACGTGCAACCATCTTACTGGCAGAGGTCTTAAGTTCGAGTGGCCATCCCCGTGAGGCGATTGAGAGCTACAAGCGGATCGAGGAACAGAATGCCAGTTATATCCCCAACATCATTCAGCCACTGCTGAGGCTCTATCGTGCCGAGACGGATGCCGATGAGGTTCTCCACTATCTGCTGGACTTGCTGAAGAACCATCCCAGTACAACCGTGCTGTTGGCAGCGGTGGAGCAGATTCAGTTGATGCGTGGTGGGCGTGAGGCGGAACAGTTCCTGGTGGAGCAGCTGGCCAGGCGCCCCTCGGTTCGTGGTCTGGAGCGCCTGATCCAGCTCAATCTGGAACATGCCGAGGATGAGGCAAAGGAGGGGCTGCTGGGGCTCCAGATCCTGACGCGTCAGCTACAGGAGGAGAAACCGGAGTACCAGTGCAGCCACTGCGGATTCCAGGCCCACCACCTGCACTGGCAGTGCCCAGGGTGTAAACGGTGGAACACCATCAAGCCGATTGTCGGGGTCTCTGGCGAATAGATTTGCCGCGGTTAACAGTAACTGCATTCACCACAGAGGACATAGCGGTACTGTTAATCGTGCAAACAGTGTTGGCAGCTCCTGTCTGCAGCACGTTCAAGCACATCCATGTGTCACTCGGCTGTGGGCATCCCTGCCCACAGACGGCTGCAGGCCAAGACTACCAATACTGTTTGAGTTATTGATACATTGGGTAGAGCCAGCTCTGTGCGCTCTGTGTCCTCTGTGGTGAGATTAGCTGTTCAGCTCTTGATTAATTGCATTGAGTGCCGCCAACGGATCCTCTGCTGCAGTAATCGGACGCCCAATCACCAGCCAGTCACTGCCCAGTGAGACCGCCTCGGCAGGGGTCATGATCCGCTTCTGATCACCGGTGGCACTGCCTGCTGGACGAATCCCAGGGGTAACCAGCTTGAATTCACTGGAGATCTTCTCGCGTAGCAGTGTGATCTCCCTGGGAGAGCAGACCACGCCATCCATGCCGGAGGACTCTGCAAGCTGTGCCAGTCGCAGCACCTGGTTGGCAGGGGTGTCGGCAATGTTCAGCTCCACCAGATCGCTCTGGTCCATACTGGTGAGGACTGTCACTGCAATCAACAGGGGGCCATTTTCCCGACTGGAGAGTGCCTCCCGGGCAGCCTCCATCATCCTCCGTCCACCGGAGGCGTGTACATTGACCATCCAGACCCCAAGATCAGCTGCAGCCTCACAGGCGCGGGCAACGGTATTGGGGATGTCGTGATATTTCAGGTCGAGAAAGACATCAAATCCCAGTTCAACCAGTTTTTCCACGCTTGCTGGTCCAGAGCGTGTAAAGAGCTCTTTCCCAACCTTGACCCGACAGGCAGTTGGATCCAGCTGCTCAGCCAGGGCGATTGCCTCGTCAGCAGTGGAAAAGTCGAGTGCTACAATAATCTTGGAGCTGTTTTTCATAAATCCGACAGACTCCTAGATCTTTTTCGCCATCTCGGCGGCATTTCCAATGTAGCTGGCAGGGGAGAGTCTGCGCAGGGACTCCCTGGCTTCCTCCGGAATCTCCAGTCCATCGACAAATTCCAGTAGTGCCTCTCGGGTAATGCCCTGTCCACGGGTCAGTGCCTTCAGCTTCTCGTAGGGGTTCTCGACCCCATAGCGGCGCATTACGGTCTGGATCGGCTCAGCCAGCACCTCCCAGGTATTGTCGAGCTCCTCCTGCAGGCGCCCCTCATTGATCTCCAGCTTTCCAATCCCGCGCAGGGTAGAGTTGTAGGCGATCAGGCTGTGGGCGATTCCGACCCCCAGATTTCTCAAAACCGTAGAGTCGGTCAGGTCCCGCTGACCGCGCGAGATCACCAGCTTCTCGGAGAGGTGTCCCATAATGGCATTTGCAATTCCGAGATTCCCCTCCGAGTTCTCGAAGTCGATGGGGTTGACCTTGTGCGGCATGGTGGAGGAGCCCACCTCGCCCTCAACAGTCTTCTGCTTGAAGTACCCCATGGAGATGTACCACCAGACATCGCGGTCATAATCCAGGAGGATGGAGTTGAAACGGCTGATGACATGAAAGAACTCCGCAATATAGTCATGGGGTTCGATCTGGATGGTGTAGGGATTCCACTCCAGCCCAAGGGACTCAACAAACTGCCGTGCAATCTCTCCCCAATCCAGCTCCGGATAGGCGGAGAGGTGTGCATTGTAGTTACCAACCGCACCGTTGATCTTTCCGAGAAACTGAATATTGGAGAGTTGTTCGCGCTGTCGGTCCAGGCGATGGACGACGTTTGCAATCTCCTTGCCCATGGTGGATGGGCTGGCAGGTTGTCCATGGGTGCGACAGAGCATGGGGGTGTCGGCCAGTTGATGGGCCATTGCGGTCAGTGCATCGATAATCTCATCCATCTTCGGGAGAATGGATTGGGTGCGTGACTCTCTGAGCATCAGGGCGTGAGAGAGGTTATTGATATCCTCCGAGGTGCAGGCAAAGTGGATGAACTCGCTTACCGCCTCCAGTTCATCGTTGCCGGCAATCTTCTCCTTGATGAAGTACTCGACCGCCTTGACGTCATGGTTGGTGGTGCGTTCAATGGTCTTGATGCGCTGAGCATCCTCCTCATCAAACTTCTCGACCATGTGGTTCAACAGGTGTTGTGCGTGGTCGGAAAATGGTGGCACCTCGGTGATATCGGGGTTTGCGGCAAGCATCTGCAGCCAGCGCACCTCCACCAGAACGCGGTGCCGAATCAAACCATACTCACTGAAGATGAGACGGAGGTCGGTAGTGGCACGACCATAACGGCCATCAACGGGAGAGACGGCTGTGAGAGCGCTGAGTTCCATGGTATCTGTTTTCCTGATTCTTTCAGTGGTGCTTTTGAGTGGGCGATTATAACGGAAAAGCGGTGATTTCTGGTCCCCGGAGTGAGAGA
>CAZYJG010000082.1:0-5616 GCA_964647745.1 uncultured Piscirickettsiaceae bacterium | reverse complement strand
ACACAGTCAAACATGTCCACCCCACGCAATACTGCCTCGACAATATCCTCTGGCCTGCCCACCCCCATCAGATAGCGGGGGTGATCCTCTGGCATCTCTGTGGAGAGGTGGTCGAGAACCCGGATCATCTCCTCCTTGGGCTCCCCCACCGAAAGGCCGCCAATGGCATAGCCATCGAAACCGGTCTGCTGCAGATGGGCGAGGGATTCGGAACGCAACTCCGGATACATCCCCCCCTGCACAATCCCGAAGAGGGCACTGGCTGAATCCCCGTGCGCCTCCTTGCAGCGAATCGACCAGCGCATCGAAAGCTCCATCGACTCACGTGCCGACCGTTCATCTGCCGGATAGGGGGTGCACTCATCGAAGACCATCACAACATCGGAGCCCAGTGCATGCTGCACTGCGATCGCCTCCTCCGGCCCGAGAAAGACCTTGCTGCCGTTGACCGGTGAACGAAAGTGGACCCCCTGCTCCGTGATCTTGCGCATCTCCCCCAGACTGAAGACCTGGAATCCGCCAGAGTCAGTCAGGATGGGGCGCTCCCAGTGCATGAAGTCATGGAGATCACCATGTGCTCCAATCACCTCGGTCCCGGGACGCAGCATCAGATGGAAGGTGTTGCCGAGGATGATCTCGGCCCCCATCCCCTCCAGCTCTTCCGGGGTCATCGCCTTGACCGTGCCGTAGGTACCGACCGGCATAAAGGCCGGGGTCTCGACCGTCCCGCGCTCGAAGCTCAGTTGCCCCCTGCGTGCCAGCCCATCCTGGTGAGTTTTGATGAATTTCATATGATGGTTTCCACAAGCATCCCTATACTCATTGTCAGGGTGCGCTATACAACATCCCTGTTCGCTCGACGGTAGCCATCCATGGCTACCGACGCCCCTGAAATAAGCATAGGGATACTTGTGCCAGATTACTCATAACTCTCCTATCCAGGCAGATCATCCGCCCTGCCACGCCCGGTAATCAACATTGCATCCCCATAACTGAAGAAGCGGTAGCGCTCCCTGATCGCATGGTGGTAGCCATCCATCACCGCCCGATACCCCCCAAAGGCGGTCACCAGCATCATCAGGGTTGACTCGGAGAGGTGAAAATTGGTCAGCAGTGCATCCACGGTGTTGAAATGGTACCCCGGCGTGATGAAGATGTCTGTCTCCCCGGAGAAGGGGGCGATCTCCCCACCCCTGGAGGCGCTCTCCAGGCTGCGTACTGCCGTGGTCCCGACAGCAATGACCCGCCCACCGGCAGCCCTGGTGGCGCGTACCTGTGCACAGAGCGCTGCAGTCACCTCGAACCACTCACTGTGCATCACGTGATCCTCAATCTGCTCGGCACGCACCGGCTGAAAGGTCCCCGCCCCCACATGGAGCGTGACAAAGCCGCTCTGTACGCCCTTCTCCGCAATCTGTTGGAGCATCTCATCGGTAAAGTGGAGCCCGGCTGTCGGTGCAGCCACTGCCCCCTGGTGGCGCGCATAGACGGTCTGGTAGCGCTCCCGATCCTCCGCATCGGCCTCGCGCTCAATATAGGGGGGGAGCGGAATCCGCCCAACGGACTCAAGCAGCTCAACAACCGGCCTCTGGTCGAGAAACTCAACCTCAAAGAGGGCATCCCGTCGACCCACCACCCGTGCCTTCAGCTCCCCTTCCAGGGTCAGGAGTGCACCCGGCCTGGGAGACTTGCTGGCCCTGAGGTGGGCCAACAGATGGTGCTCATCCAGCACCCGCTCCACCAGCAGCTCCACCTTGCCACCACTCTCCTTCTGCCCAAAAAGTCGGGCCGGAATCACCTTGGTGTCGTTAAACACAAGCAGATCATTTGGATTAAGAAAATCCAGTATCTCATTGAATTTACAATCATGCGCCGTCTCGTCCCTATCCAGAACCAGGAGTCGGCTCTCCCCCCTCTCCATGGGTGGAAACTGGGCAATCAGCTCAGCTGGAAGATCAAACCGGAAGTCACTCTTGCGCATGGCGCGCAAGGATAACATCCCTGATCAATTCCATGGCAAAATGCCCCCTTCCAGACAACAACAAGAACAGATCACCATGAAATGGATTGGGGCACACGTCAGTACCGCCGGAGGGGTGCAGAATGCACCGGAGAATGCCCACAACATCGGCGCCAGGGCCTTTGCCCTCTTTACCAAAAACCAGCGCCAATGGAATGCAAAGCCACTCACCAGTGAGCAGATTGATGGCTTTCATGCCGCAATGGAGCGGAATGGCTACACCCCGCAACAGGTACTCCCCCACGACAGCTATCTGATCAACCTCGGACACCCCGAGAAGGAGGCACGAGAAAAGTCACTCAACGCCTTTGTCGATGAGCTGGAGCGCTGCCACCAGCTGGGGCTCACCCTCCTCAACTTCCACCCCGGCAGCCACCTGCGCAAGATCAGCGAGGATGCCTGCCTGGACCAGATTGCAGAATCGATCAACCTGGCCCTGGAGCAGACCAGGGGGGTTACCGCCGTGATCGAGAATACCGCCGGCCAGGGCTCCAACCTGGGGTACCGCTTTGAACACCTCGCACACATCATCGACAAGGTAGAGGACAAATCCCGGGTCGGTGTCTGCATTGATACCTGTCACGCCTTCGCAGCCGGCTACGACCTGCGTACAGCTGATGCCTATAACGAGACCATGGACGCCTTTGATGAGATTGTTGGCTTCAGCTACCTGCACGGAATGCACATCAATGACTGCAAATCGGAGTTCGAGAGCCGGGTCGATCGTCACCACAGCATCGGCAAGGGGACCATCGGCCTTGAGGGGTTCCGCATGTTGATGAATGACAAAAGGATTGACCAGATCCCGATGGTGCTGGAGACTATCAACAGTGACATCTGGCAACAGGAGATAGAACTGCTCTACAGCATGATCAGAGAGCCGTAAACAGACCATTATGACCCCCGTCGAGATCAATAACTACGACTCCTACTGTGATCAGTTTGATCGCGCAAGCCGTGAACTGGGGCTCAACGAGAGCCTGGCCGAGCTGCTGAAGAACCCTGACCGCGAACTGCGCGTTGAACTTCCGCTGGTCCGGGATGATGGCTCCCTGATGGTCCTCAATGGCTACCGGGTTCAGCACAACAATGCCCGCGGCCCCTTCAAGGGGGGGCTGCGCTTTCATGAATGTGTCGACCTGGACGAGGTTCGGGCCCTCTCTGCACTGATGACCTTCAAGACCGCACTGGTTGATATCCCCTATGGAGGTGGCAAGGGGGGAATCCAGGTAGACCCCACAAAGCTCTCTCCTCGTGAACTGGAGCAGCTGACCCGAATCTTTGTCCGTGCCATCAGCCCGGTGATTGGGGTCCATACCGATATCCCGGCACCCGATGTAAACACCAATGCCCAGATCATGGCCTGGTTCATGGATGAATACAGCCAGCTCCACGGCTACAGCCCAGGGATTGTCACCGGAAAACCACTCAACCTTGGGGGATCAAAGGGGAGAGAGGCTGCCACCGGGTATGGAACCTCCATCGTGCTGCGCGAGGTTGCGGAGTATCGCAACATGGAACTGAAGGGTGCAACGGTGGTGATCCAGGGGTTCGGCAACGTAGGGAGCTGGGCCGCCAAATTCCTCGATGAATTTGGCTGCAAGATTATTGCCGTCAGTGACTGCAGGGGGGGAATTATCGATGAAAACGGGCTCGATATACCGGCACTGATCGAATACAAGCAGGAGAATGGAACCGTTCACGGCTTTGGGGAGAGTCGCTCCATTGACGCAGACACACACCTCTACACCCCCTGTGACTTCCTGATCCCGGCGGCACTGGGTGGGGTCATCCACAAGGGAAATGCCGACAGGCTGCGCTGCAGAATTGTGATTGAGGCCGCCAATGGGCCAACAACCCCAACCGCAGACGAGATCCTCTGGAGCAAGAATATCCCGGTCGTCCCCGACATCCTGACCAATGCCGGTGGTGTAATCGCCTCCTACTTTGAGTGGGTTCAGAATCTGCAACGCCACTACTGGGAGGAGGAAGATGTCAACAAAAAACTGGAGAAGAAACTGGTTGACGCATTCTATGAGGTGGCCGCACTGGCCCACTCAAGAAGGGAGCTCTCCTACCGCACTTCCGCCTTTATGCTGGCCATCCAGCGAGTGTCCGACACCATCCGCGTTCGTGGGGGGCTCAGCTCATCCTGCACTGCAAACAACCACTAGGATCCTCTCCTACCCCAGACACTCAATCTCCGCCGCCTCCCAGAAATCCGGCCCGTAGTCGATAAAGATCTCCTCCCCGGGGCGTATCCTCTTCAGCGCCTCAATCCGTGCCTTTTTCCAGCGAGTCGAGACCACAAACTGTGCATTGGGGCGCTCCGAGTGGTTCACGTAACGGGTGTAGTTCTCCCCAACAATCAGGCAGTCCCGGCATACCCAGAGCAGATAGTGTGAATCGATATAGGGTCTGCGCTCCGACTGGGCATCGGTGATAATCTCCCCCAGATAGGGGCCGATGGTATCCCCTCGTTGCAGGGTAACCAGTGAAAAGAGCCCCTGCCCACACCCACTGATCGTGGAGGGATGCACCTCAAAGTGGTGCGCCTCAAACTGCCTCGATTGTCCCATTCTTTTCCCACTCTCCTTGCCACCCCAACAGCCGACAAAACCATTATTCAATTGCTCAATTGAATTGTATTTCGGCCGATTTCATGTTACTATAGCAAAAATTGATACAGCGTTTTTAAAACCCAAACCCAAGAGGTTTTCATGAAAAAATTGAATCTTGTAATGAGTACGATTGCAGGCGCCCTGGTGGCCAGCAGCGTGGCCACGCCGGTGGCTGCCGAAGAGGCTGTCACTGAACAGGCCGCCAAACAGGCTGCCCCTGCCACACAGCAGGCCGAGCCACGCAAGCGCCGTCCTCAGAGCCGCCCTCCTATGCCTTATGGCCCCGGAATGGTGCCCCCCTATGGGATGATGCCCCAGGGCATGGGCCCCTATGGCCCCACCCCCTACGGGATGGCTCCTCCACAAGGGTTTGGTCCCTATGGCCCTCCCGGCATGACCCCCTACGGACCACCGATGGGCTATGCCCCCCCCGGCTACGGGCCTGGCGGCTACAATGCCCCCGGATTCAACCCCTCATTCAACCCACCCACCATGGAGCCGCCATGGGGCAATGACAAGAACTTTGACATGAGCCCAATGAAGTTCTGGCCGGTTCCTGGAACAGGAAACCCCTGGCACTACAAGCCATGGGAGCCAGGCGCCCCCTGGGGTGACTCCGACAAGTTCTCTGATCCACCCGATGAGGCCTTCCACGAGGCTGAGGATTTCCTCGCGGATGCCCCAAGAATGCCTGGTGGCTGGGAGCTGCCCAATATCTCCATGCCAAGCCCCTTCGAGATCGGAGAGCAGGTTGGAGACCAGAGCTGGTTGCTGCCGGAAAACTTCAAGATGCGTGACCGCAATCGCCCCAAACGCTACCGGAAGTACTTCCAGAACGAGCAGTAACGCGAGCCATGGGAGGCTGGGGCTGCCCGCATGATGCCAATGGCATCTGCCAGAAGGTACCGAACACACCCTGTGACCCCGGAATGAAGGGGTGTGTTCTCGCCGGCCGCTTCCGCTTCAGCAAGGAGC
>CAZYJG010000081.1:0-5657 GCA_964647745.1 uncultured Piscirickettsiaceae bacterium | reverse complement strand
GCATTGATTGATCCTCCTTCATTGTTGATGATCATATTATTGTTCAACCGTGCAACCTTTTTCGCCATGAAACCTGATGAGTCGGTGGCAAGCAGATGGCACTAACTGTTCGTATAACTCGAACGAAAAGACATTCTCCATAAAATTGACTGCTGCTGCAACAGTTTGTTTCTATAATAAGAATATCAATATATCTTAATGTTCAGTGGATTATAGGGTGGTAGGGGGGGCGCTGAATATTCTGTCTGTTCCTGCTGTTTTCTTGCAGGGCTTATTGTAGGCTTGCACTATTATGCTGTACGTTGAATCCTGTACCCCTCTTGCCGGGGTTCGGACTATTAAATGGAATTACCTGGATCAGATTCGGGAGTGGGGGCTGTAGAGATGGTTGTAGCAAAAGGAAGAGTGATTGTGGTTGCGGGGATGGCCTCGCTGCTGGTGGCTGGATGCCAGCCGGGGGGATCTCTGGAGGAGATCACCAAGCGGACAGCAGAGGTGGTGGAGCCAATCGTGGTGGGCAATCAGCAGCAGGGGGCGGCCCCCAAGCAGGTGATTGACAGAACAACCTCGACCCCGTCCAACCTGAGCGTATCTCGCGGCACTGTTCCAACGGAGATTATCCTCAGCTGGGAGGGTGGGGATACCCCGGGCAGCCTCAATTATGTTGAGCGCTCCAGCGACCAGGGGAAGAGCTGGGCGGTCCGCAGCACAGTTTCAGCCGGAACCCAGCGTTACAGGGATACCATACCGGCTGGTGCAGGCCCGTTTCAGTACCGGGTGAGGACGCAGCAGCAGGTGGATCAGGAGGCGCTGGAGAGAAAACGTGCCGAGCAGCTGCTTGAGCAGCAGAGGATCAGGGAGGCAGAGGAGAGGGAGGCCGAGAGAAAGCGCCAGGAGGCGGAGCGGCTTGCACGGGAGGAGGCCGAGAGAGCCAGACTGGAGGTGGAGCGCCTGAAGCAGGAAGAGGAGGCCGCGCGGCTGCGCAGAGAGGCCGAGGTCAAGGCGCAGCGTGAGGCCGAGGCGCGCAAGCGTCAGGTTGAGGCGTTAGCGGCACAACAGAGGGCTGAAAAGGAGGCCAAGGCGCGTGCTGAAGAAGAGGCACGCCAGGCCAAGGAAAAGAGACGTCAGCAAGAGAGAGAGAAGAAGAGGGCGCTTGAGGCACTGCTGAGTCAGGCAGAGCAGGAGCTGGCAGCAGGCAATCTCTCTGCTGCAGAGAAGAGTCTGAAACAGTATCGCACGCAGAAGGGGGCGTCTGCGTTGAGTCAGCGCAGATACAAGGAGTTGCAGAAGAAGATCAGCTCCATGAGCCAGATACTTGCCGATCTGGAACAGACCAGTGATACAGAGCAGCAGCTGCAGAAACTGCTGGCAGAGGGGGCCGCCCTGGCCAGCCATGGGGATGTTGAGGGGGCACGCAGCCGCTACAACAAGGTGATCTCCATTGATCCAGCCAATCGTGCGGCCAGGAAGGGGCTGCAGGCCCTCTCCTCAAGGAGCAAGGTGGACCGGAAAAAGAGGCCGGTAGCAGAGAAGAAGAGGAAGAAGAGCTCCCTGCTGGGCAAGAGTGCCGAGGGTTGGGTGGTTCAGGTTGCCACCTATCCGGAGGAGAAGAAGAAGGATGCCTATGGGTTGATGGGGGCAGTCAAGAAGGCCGGTTTCAAGGGGGTCTTTATCAAGAAGCAGGAGCTGGCCGGAAGAACACTCTACCGTCTGCGGGTTGGGGCCTATAGTGACAAGGCGGAGGCAGAGGCGCTGCGTGACCGCATCAACAGCACAATGTCGGATCGGGGGGTGGTCAGTCGGGTGACCCTGCAGAAGAGGTAGCCTGTTGCGCAAGCAGCTCACGCACCTCCAGGGTAGACGCCCGGATCGACAGACCACTGCGCTCGGCAGTGCGGAGGATCTCCTCTGCATGCTGGTGCAGCGAGTGCAGCTGCTCGGGGTCGAGAAAGGAGAGCACCTCTGATACCAGGGCAGGGCTCTCCGAGAGCAGGGTGGCGGGGAGCTCATCGCTGCTGATGGGGCTCTCATCCCGCATCATTGCGGCAATAATCGGGTTTCCCAGCGCCTTGTGGTGGACTCTTCGGGCAGCCTGCTGCTGCTTGAGCTGTTCAACAAAGGCCCCCTCCTCACCGGCATGCCGCAGCAGTGTCTGCTCAAACAGGGTAATCAGGCGGGTGAGGGCCTCTCTCTCCCTGGCGGGGGGCGCCCCAAGCACCATGCAGCCTGTGTAGCACGCCTCCAGCTCCGGGATCAGATCAAGCAGCTTTTCGGTATCGGCCCGTTTTGGGAGTGAGGAGACCCGCTCGACAATCTCGCTAAACTGTTTCTGGAACTCCTTTAGCTCCTCTCTGTCACGCTCCCGTGCCTCCACAACCTGGTGCTGGACCACGCTTCTTGAGGGTTCAGGGAAGAGCGGGTTGTTCCATCTGCGCTGCAGTTGCTGCTCCCAGGCCCCGGGAGTTTCGCTAAAATTTGGGGATAGATTCATCGTTCATAGTATAATTGAACGCTTTCCCTGAATCTTCCCTTATCCTGGTACCTGTTGATGGCTGACTCCATTGAAAAGCTGCGTAATATCGCAATCATTGCCCACGTTGATCATGGCAAGACGACCCTGGTCGATCAGCTGCTGCAGCAGTCCGGAACCCTGGAGGTGCGGGGCGAGGCGGAAGAGCGGGTGATGGATTCCAATGATCTGGAGAAGGAGCGCGGGATCACCATCCTCTCCAAGAACACGGCGATTCGATGGGGAGATTACAGAATAAACATCGTGGACACCCCGGGCCATGCCGATTTTGGCGGTGAGGTGGAGCGTGTGCTCTCGATGGTCGATTCGGTACTGCTGCTGGTGGATGCGGTTGAGGGGCCGATGCCCCAGACCCGCTTTGTAACCCAGAAGGCGCTGGCGCGCGGGCTGCGACCCGTGGTGGTGGTCAACAAGGTGGATCGCCCGGGATCACGCCCGGACTGGGTGGTGGATCAGACCTTTGATCTCTTTGATCGTCTGGGTGCAACGGATGAGCAGCTCGACTTCCCTGTTGTTTATGCATCTGCCCTTCAGGGTTTTGCCACACTCGATTCCGAGGCCCGTGATGGGGATATGACCCCACTGTTTGAGACCATTGTGGAGCATGTTTCACCACCTGATGTTGATATTAATGGCCCCTTCCGGATGCAGGTGAGTGCCCTGGACTACTCCAGTTATGTCGGGGTGATTGGTGTTGGGCGAATCGAGCGAGGTAGTGTCACCAAGAACTCGGCCGTGACAATCGTCTCTGCAGATGGGGCTCAGCGAAACGGCAGAATGTTGCAGATTCTCGGCTTTGATGGGCTGGAACGGGTGGAGGTGGCACAGGCAACTGCGGGAGACATTATCGCCTTTACCGGTGTGGATGGGCTGAAGATCTCTGACACCCTCTGTGATCAGAATACAGTAGAGGCACTGCCTCCGTTGACAGTGGATGAGCCCACTCTGAGCATGACCTTTCAGGTCAACAACTCCCCCTTTGCAGGAAAGGAGGGGAAGTTTGTCACCAGCAGAAATATCCGTGAGCGTCTGCAGCAGGAGCTGATCCACAATGTTGCACTGCGCGTGGAGGAGGGAGAGGATCCCGACAAGTTCCGGGTCTCGGGCCGAGGGGAGCTTCATCTCTCGATTCTGATTGAGAATATGCGGCGTGAGGGGTATGAGTTGGGGATCTCGCGCCCAGAGGTGATTATTCGGGAGATTGATGGGGTGCTCAGTGAGCCCTACGAAAATGTGACCGTTGATGTGGAGGAGGATCATCAGGGATCGGTTATGGAGAAGTTGGGAGAGCGCAAGGGGGAGCTCACCGATATGGTTCCCGACGGCAAGGGACGGATCAGGATGGACTACATTATCCCCTCCCGGGGGCTGATCGGTTTCCGTACAGAGTTCCTCACGGCAACCTCAGGCACCGGGCTGATCTACCACACCTTTGACCACTATGGCCCCCAGGTGGCAGGGAAGATTGGGGAGCGCCACAATGGGGTGCTGATCTCCAAGGATAAAGGGAAATCGCTCGCCTATGCCCTGTTTAATCTACAGGAGCGTGGCCGACTCTTTATTGGTCATGCTGAGGAGGTCTATGAGGGGATGGTGATCGGGATCCACTCCCGCGACAATGATCTGGTGGTCAATCCGCTCAAGGCCAAGCAGCTGACCAATGTTCGTGCCGCCGGTACCGATGAAAATCTGATTCTTTCGCCACCGATCCGCATGACGCTTGAACAGGCTTTGGAATTCATCAATGAGGATGAGCTGGTGGAGGTGACCCCAACCTCGATCCGCCTGCGCAAGAAGCTGTTGACGGAGAACGAACGCAAGCGTGCGGCACGCCCGGCCTCATGAGTGGGTGATGTTTTCTGTGTCATTGACTTTTACCAGGTCAACGGCATGGGCGATGTTTCCAGTTACCCCTGTCGGTTCTTGATCTCCATAAGCTTGCGCCGCTGGCGCTTGTCGGGACGCCGGATACGGTGGGCCCTGGAGTGGGCCTCCAGCCGTTTCTGCTCAACCGCCTCCAGCCGGGCCTTCAGGCTCTCCTCGCTCTCCTGGTAGAGTTGTTGCGCCTCACTGGCAGGGCGTCGGTGCCGATTGATTGCAACGACAGTGATCTCAAAGCGGGTCTCGCCACGCAGGATCTCCAGCTGATCCCCCGGATGAACCATGCGTGAGGGCTTGATTCGGTGGCCGTTAAGATGCACCTTTCCGCCCGAGATCGCATCGGTGGCCAGGCGTCGGGTCTTGAAAAAGCGTGCGGCCCAGAGCCACTTGTCGAGTCGCAGGTCCTCCTCGGAGTTCATCAAAAATTCACGGTCTCATATTGGGTGGTGCGGTATAGTATAGCCAGTGAGTGGGGCGAGTGCAGGGATAGGATGAATACATTTACCGAGACAATTCAGTCAAGGAAACGGCTGCTGGAAGAGCATCTGGGTGACTTTATGGGCCGCCTTGCAGAGCGCTGCGCCCAGGGGTGGGGGGATCGTGAAAAGCTGGACCAGGTGCTGCATGATGCCTACAACAACTGTGAGGATGCACCGGCCTGCCGTCTGCTCTATATTGTTGATGTCGATGGGGTTCAGCTGAGCTCCAACATCTTTGCGGACGGCAAGTCCGATGAGAGCCGTGTGGGGCAGGATCTCTCTGAGCGCCCCTATATCTCCAAGGTGGTTCCCAGTAGTGGCTTCTTTCTTTCGGATGTCTATATCAGTCAGACCAATCGCCGCAGCCTGATTACCGCCGTACAGTTGGTGCGCGATGAGGAGGGGGCAAAGGGGTTTGTCTGTGCCGATTTCGAACTGGGGATGTTGCCGGAGATCGATCAGCCCACAGAGGATCGACGGATCTGGATGCAGGTCAAGGGGGACCCCTCCATCCGGGATACCCTCTTTATGCAGAGCCGTGCAACCAGCCCGATGGACGAGCGCATTGACGATGTGCTCTCCACCATTGATGAGTTGATTGTGGAGCGCGGGATCTTCCATGCAAAGCTCCACTTCGCCAGTTCGCGTGCAACGCTCTGGATCTATGATGACCCATACCGTTATCGGGTCCATGTGCTGGATGAGGTTCTCAATCCATCGATCTGTCTTGCCTACCCGCTTCGCCCCTATCCGCAGGATGCACTGGT
>CAZYJG010000080.1:3908-5960 GCA_964647745.1 uncultured Piscirickettsiaceae bacterium | reverse complement strand
GCCATCTTTTCTGCGATGTCCCCGGTTCCACCCGCCAGATCCACAACCATCTCTCCAGGCTGTGGGTTGGCCATTCGAACCAGTTTCCGCTTCCAGAGGCGGTGGATACCGAAACTCATCATGTCATTCATCAGGTCATAGCGCGGGGCCACTGCCTGAAACACGGCGCGGATCTTCTCCTCACGCTCCTCTGCCTCCACCTCGGAGAAACCAAAGGTCTGCGAGAGCTGCTCACCCCTCCCCTCCGGGGCGGCATCGGTCATGGCCGCAGCACCCCGGTCAGATCGGATAGTGTACGGTGGACCCCATGGCAGCGTGCACAGACTGTGACGCCGACCTCACCCAGCTTGCGTCCAATCCTGGCGGGTTCGCTCTCCACCAGCGCTGCAAGCTCCTCCAGCAGGGCCTCCGTAGCGGGGCCCAGGATGCGCTCCTGCGGAACCTCATCGCGGTGGCACCCCTCACAGCTCCCCCCCAGATCCATCACCCGGGCCGAGAAGGTCTGCAGATGCTCTGCTGCTGCATCCATCCGCTGGTCCTCGACCGCAATCTTGAAGCGGTTCATCGAGCGGGACAGGTTGTTCATCGCCTCGCTGAATGGGAGGTCCTCCAGGGTCTCACTATCCTCCACCGTAACCTCTTCGAAGTTGGGGGCACGATAGAGGGCGGCTGTGACTGCACGGAAATCATCATGACAGGAGCGGCAGGTCATCCCCACCTTCCCCAGCGCCTTGCCCATCTTCTCCCACTCCCGCTCCTGGATAACCGCCTCAAGGCGGTTAATCCATTTGGATTCCACCTCGTCACTCCACTCCGGAACCATAGTGGTAATGCTGCGATAGTCCTCAATAAAACGGCTCCCCCACTTGTCGAGCAGCACCTCATCCCTCAGCGCCACATACTCCTGAATCGCCTGCATCGAGCGGCGCAGCCGGAACATGGTATGGAGCCAGACCTGGCGCTTGCTGTTGGGCTTGTACCACTGGGCAATGGAGGGGGGTGGCAGTGTCAGCTCAACCTCCTCCTCGGCAGGGAGCTCCCCTGCAAACAGTGATGTCAGCAGTGCAATAAGTGGAACTGTCCACACCCCTCTCTTCATAACTCAATCCCCCATATCATCAGAACCCCAAACAGGAGCTGTAGTTGTGCTGTGCGCGCCAGCAGTTGGTTCAGCCCTCTGCCATGGGGAGTTCGGTAGATCTCCCGCCCCAGATAGAGGGCAAACGGTAGTGCCGGGATGATAACCCAGATCAGAGTGCTCTTGCCGATCTCTGCCACAAGCCCGACCAGCAGAACAAACGGCAGCAGCAACAGCAGCAGATAGAGCCACCGTGTGGCCCTCTTTCCCAGATGGACCGCCAGCGTTCTCTTCCCTGCCCGCTGGTCCGTCTCGATATCCCGATAGTTGTTGACCACAAGCACTGCCGCTGCATGAAGCCCCGTAATCGATCCTGCCCAAATAGCCGCCGGGCTCCACTGCAGGGTCATCAGCCAGTGGGTGCCTGCGACCGCCACCACCCCAAAGAAGAGGAAGACAAAGAGTTCACCCAGCAGCGTATAGGCGATCGGCAATCGACCCCCGGTATAGGTAACCCCTGCCCCAATCGAGAGGAGGCCAATCAACAGAATGGGAGTGCCCCCTACCGATACCAGATAGAGCCCAACCAGCAGTGCCACAGAGAAGCAGCCCAGCGCAGCCCTCCTTACCTCCACTGCGCCAAGCACACCCTCAGCAACCATGCGTTTTGGACCAAGCCGGTCCGGGCCATCCGCCCCACGCACTGCATCCCCGGCATCATTGTAGAGATTGGTACCAATCTGAATCAGTAGTGCCGCCAGCAGAATCATCAGCAGGAGAGCGGGCTGGATCGGGGCGCCCTCAGCGTGGGCAACTGCTGTGCCTATAGCCACCGGTACCACCGAGATAGAGAGTGTTTTCAGGCGTACAGCAAGCCACCACGGATTAGTCATCTATACGCCTCTTGATCTGAATCAACACGCTACAACTTTCACATCTGATAGGATGGTTTGCATATGATATTGATCACTTAT
>CAZYJG010000080.1:0-3808 GCA_964647745.1 uncultured Piscirickettsiaceae bacterium | reverse complement strand
ACAACCATCAAGCCGATCCACTCCATCCTCTCCAGCCTGATGGGCGGGACACGCGCTCCTGAGCTGTTGGTCACCGGCAGCCAGCTCCCCTACAATTTTCAACTCAGCAGCCAACAGCGGGCGGCCATTCAGCAGGCCGATGTGGTTGTCTGGGTAGGGCCGGAACTTGAGGGGTTCATGGCTGCCCCCATCCAGGAGCTTGGCCCCCATACAACCCTCTTCACCCTGCTGGACAACCGTGAGATCAAGGTCCTTCCCTCGCGCTGGGATGGAGAGCGACGCGACCCCTTCTTCTGGCTCGACAGCCGCAATGTCATCATCCTGGCAGATGAGCTTGCGCGCGCACTGATACGGATTGATCCGGAGCGCAGCCAACTCTACGAGAGGAACCGTCACCAGCTACTGAGTCGTCTGGCCGATCTGGACCGCCGTCTGGAGTATGGCTATCGCGGCCTCAAGAGCGGGATCGGCATGGCCTATTACGACACCCTGCAGTACTTCGAACAGTCCTATGCACTGAAGATCCGTGGGGTGGTTGCCGAATCCCCTGCCACCCCGGTGACTGGAGCGTCACTGCTGGAGAACCACGCAAGGCTCAGAAGTGGCGACTACAGCTGTCTGCTGACGGAGCAGCAGATGGATGGCGATGAGTATGCACTGCTCACCATGGGGGCCTCCCCCAACATTGGGCAACTGGACAGTTTCGGCTCCGGGATCGAGGCGGGACCGGACCACTACTTCAAGCTGATGGAGCAGAACACCACCACCATCAAGCAGTGCCTGCAGTACGAGAAGGGCGGCATCTCTCAGGAGATTGCCGACAGGGGGCAGCAGCACACCGTGCTGGATGCACTACCCCCTGCCCGCATTGGGGGGAGGTTCATGCTGCGAAACCACAATGGCAAGCTGGTCAACGATCAGGATCTACTGGGCAGCTACCAGCTGATCTACTTTGGCTACACCTTCTGTCCGGACGTCTGCCCCACCTCACTGATCACCCTCTCCAGTGCAATAAGAGAGCTGGGGGCACTCTCGGAAAAGATCACCCCCTACTTCATCACCGTGGATCCAGCCAGGGATACCATTGAGGTTCTCTCCACCTATGTGAGCTACTTCCACCCCAGGCTGGTTGGGCTAACCGGGAGCCAGGAGATGGTCGATCGTGTCGCCCGCCTCTACAACGTCAAGTACCAGAAGGTCGTGGATGAGTCACGCCCCAAGGATCAGTACATCATCGACCACTCCTCCGGCCTCTATCTGATGGCACCGGACGGGGCCTTTATCACCAAGCTGGCTCACGGCATCCCGGCCAGGGAGATGGCTGCCAGAATCCGCGAGATCATCCCGGAATAGAGGACAGTCGCTGCAACATCATCAAACGTCGTGGTGATACCACCACTATAGATACACCCTCTATAGGTATTTACATGCCTGCAGAGATCAGTGATCATTACTGCTTAATTATGATGGCAGTAACCAACAACATCTCTACGCCTCTCGATGTCCGGGGGCTCAACTGTCCAGAACCATTCAGGGTGGCGACAGAGCGGGCAATGATGCTGGAACCGGATGACTCCTTTGAGCTATTGATCGGGGTTGAACCTGTTCCACTGTTTGAATACCTGCAGAAAAACGGGTTTGTGCTCAAGAGCCGACCCACAGGGGATGGGGACTTCCTGATCACCATTACCGCAACCGAGAAGCATCTGGAAAGACGGGAGGAGATCCTCCGTGAGGTTCCCGGTTGCCACGATATCCCCAAAGATCTGGGGTAGATCAGAAGTCCGGGTTTTTCCACCCCTCTGGTGCAAGATCCTCGGCAGGGGGGCTGATCCTTGAGAGGTAGTCTGCAAGCAGGGAGAGATCCGCTGGCTTCAACTTGTTGACGCGTCGCGCCATCTCTGCATTTGCATTGCGCCGCTTGCCATCACGAATCCACTCCAGCTGCCTCAGGAGATAGGCGTAGTGCTGCCCCTGAATACGGGGGAAATAGCGATCCGGATCTCCCTGACCGTTACTCCCGTGACACTCGGCACACTTGCGAAAATAGAGCCGCTCCGCCTTCCCCAGCTTGTTTCCAGGCCCAACCCCAGGGTTGGGATTCATCGGCAGGGTCTGGATATAGGCGGTGACATCGGCAATGGCCTGGGGTCCCCCCATCACCTTCTCCTGGGCGATGACCAGCATCGATGGATTGTCCCGGTTACCGGCACGGATGTCTGCGATCTGCTTGATGATGACACTGCTGTGTTGGCCCGCCAGTTGTGGATAGCTGCCATCAACAATCCCCCAGGATTCGGTCTGGTGGCAGACGATACAGAGCTTGAAGACCTCCTTCCCGGCCTCGACATTCGGTGTTGCGGCCATTGCCAGGGTCAACTCATCATCGAGTGGTGCCTCGGCTCCTGCAGCAGAGGAAAACAACAGCGCAGCAACCAGCAGTATGCGGCCAGATGGAGACACCGCCCTACTGAACTCCCTGCGTGGTGAGATACTTTCCGAGCTCCTTGTCGGTATGGGTGATATGGTTGATCAGCCAATCCTTCAGGTAGGCATGGACATTCTCTGAGAGCACCTCCTCATGCTCTCCACTCAACTGCTGCTGGAACTCGGCCACCTTGGCGACCATCTCCCTGTGCTGCTCCTTGTGGGCGGCCATATCGGGATAGTTGTTGGACTCCATCAACCCCTCCTCACGCTCGAAGTGGTACTTTGTGTAGTCGATCAACTCGCCGAGGACATTGTCCACATAATTCACCCCCATGTGGTAGTGGGCAGCAGTGACCACCTGATTGAGCAGGCCAACCAGTTTCTGGTGATCACTGTCGATCAGCTCAATGCCAACCTCATATTGAGGGCTCCAGTCAATATACTCTTTTCTGATCCCGCGCTCATGAAGATAGGGGATCAATGCAAGAGCAGCCAGGATAATCCATGGAATCGGGTTACTCAGGCCATCCTCAAAAACAACAAAACCTAAAAATACTGTAACCAGAGCGACAATAATCAGGGAAAAAAGGCCAAACATCGAGTAACTTTTCTTCATCGTACCCATACCTCAATTAATATTCAGAAAACCGCACTAATAGTTTACTGATCAAACGATTGTGAATGATTTGATTTGCATCAACCCCCTTAACAAACTCTACTAAAGTGAGTACACTCACGCAAATTTTCTTGCAAATAGAGCCATGCCACTATCATCCGTTTTTGAGCGTGAGATTCGCCGCTCCCCACTCTTCGCCTCACTCAATACCGAGTCGATGGAGAGGGTCATCGCCTCCTCTGACCTGATCAGAAAAAAGCAGGATGAGCTGCTCTTTACCCAGGGAGAGAAGGCCGAGCACTTCTATATTGTCCGTACCGGAACCATCCGTCTCTATCTGCTGGCACCTGATGGAAACGAGAAGACCATCAACATCCTGCAGGCCGGAAACTCCTTTGCCGAGGCGGTGATGTTCATGGATGGTGGCACATACCCGGTCAACAGCCAGTTTCTGGAGGCGGGCGAGGTCTTCTCCTTCAACAACCATATCTATCATCAGATCCTGAGCAGCAACCCTGAGGCCGCCTTCCCGATCATGGCCGATCTGAGCCGCCGCCTACAGGGGCATGTGATGGAGATCGACAACCTCTGCCTCCACAACGCCACGCATCGCCTGATCAGCTATCTGCTCTCCTTTATTCCGCCCGATCAGTCGGAGGCGATGGAGTTCCATCTGCCGACACAGAAGAGCGTCATTGCCTCACGTCTCTCAATTCAGCGCGAAACCTTCTCCCGTATCCTGGGAAAACTGAAGAAGAGCAA
>CAZYJG010000079.1:4005-6255 GCA_964647745.1 uncultured Piscirickettsiaceae bacterium | reverse complement strand
CCTCGTGCTGTAGGTCTGTATTTCTGTAGATCAAATCCCTGATTGATCCATATTTGATGTCGAAATGGATCTCTATCTTGACTGTAATGCCACCACGCCACTTGCTCCGCAGGTGGTTGAGGCGATGCAGCCCTTCTGGATGGAGCGGATGGGAAACCCCTCATCATCCCATCGACAGGGGCGGATGGCCAGAGATGCTGTTGAGCGGGCGCGCGGAGAGGTTGCATCACTTCTGAATGTTGTCCCCAGGCAGGTCATCTTTACCGGAAGTGGTACCGAGGCCAACCATCTGGCGATTCAGGGTATCGCAGCAACCCTCTCAACCGATAGTGACTCTCCTTCAGTGGTTGCAGTTGGTGCAACGGAACACCCCAGCCTGCTCTCTGCCGTAGAGAGGATTGCAGCACAGGGGTGGAGGATGGTTCAGCTGCCGGTTGATGGAGATGGCCTTCTTGCCGGGGGTGCGCTTCAATGGATAGAGCAGCATCGACCCGGACTGATCTCAGTCATGGTGGCAAACAATGAGACGGGTGTGATCCAGGATCTGGAACCAGTGATCGAGCTCGCACATCAGGTGGGTGCCAGGGTCCATCTGGATGGTTCACAGGCCGCTGGCAAGATACCACTCGATTTTGCGCAACTTGGTGCTGACGCCATGACGCTCTCAGCCCACAAGATCTATGGCCCAAAAGGGGTGGGTGCCCTGGTTCTCTCCCCCTCACTTGAGCCTGCTCCGCTTCTTGGAGGGGGAGGACAGGAGCGGGGGCTGCGTTCCGGGACCGAGAATGTCCCTGCAATTGTTGGATTTGGTGCGGCAGCAGCAGTTGCCCGCTCCGGGCTGGAGGAGCGTGCGGCCCAGATGTTGCGCTGCAGATCTCACCTGGAGGTGGGGCTGGAGAGGATAGAGGGTGTTGAGATCATCGCCCGCAGTGCGGATCGGCTTCCCAATACGGTCATGTTCCTGGTCTCAGGGATTGCGGGGGAGACGCTGCTGCTGCAGCTGGATCAAAAAGGGGTTGCGCTCTCCAGTGGTTCGGCCTGCCGGGCTGGAAAAACGGGGGCCAGCCATGTGCTGACAGCGATGGGGATCCCTTCGGATCTGGCGAAAAATGCGCTGCGGGTGAGTCTCTGCCGGGATATTACAGTTGAGAAAATTGATATTTTTCTGGAAATCCTCAGAGAGACACTGGATCAACAGCGGGAAGTGGTGAATCGGGCCGCTTGGGGTTAAGAGTACTTGATCAAAGTGGTACAATATTTAAGGAACCTCTGAATAAATATGCGCGAATTGCGTTACAGCCCAAAACAGCCAAATTCAAGGCGCACTGTGCAGGGAATGGTCCAGTCCTTGCCAAGCAGTGCAACACGGAAGTTGGCTGTTTTGGGTGTAACCCCTTGAGGGCTCGGACTATTTCGTCCCCTGACTTTGTTGCGGATCGCTTGAGTAGAGTGACTACACTACGCTCACCGCGTCGCGCCAGTGAACGAAATAGTCACGAGCGCAATCGTGCATATTTATTCAGAGGTTCCGTAGAATCAACGAAAGAGAAGTGCTCTGTCCCAAACAGGGACATGGGGAGGAGATTTTCTCCGTAAAAGGAAACTGAAGATGACGCAATCAACCAACCGTCCCATCTATCTGGACAACTCGGCGACAACGCCGGTTGACCCCCGGGTTGCAGAGGTGATGATGCAATATCTCACTGCGGACACCAAGTTTGGAAACCCCGCTTCCAAGTCCCATGCCTATGGGTGGGAGGCCGAGGAGGCGGTAGAGGCGGCCCGTTGTGAGGTGGCCCAGCTGATTGGGGCCGACCCAAAAGAGATCATCTGGACATCGGGGGCGACCGAGTCGGACAACCTTGCAGTCAAGGGGATTGCCCACTTCTATCAGAAGAAGGGAAAACATATTGTAACCTCGGCCATTGAGCACAAGGCGGTGCTGGACAGCTGTCGTCAGCTGGAGCGTGAGGGATATGAGGTCACCTATCTGGAGCCCGAGGCTGATGGGCTGATTGATCTCAAGAAGCTGGAGGCGTCACTGCGTGACGACACCATTCTGGTTTCCATCATGCATGTCAATAACGAGATCGGTGTTGTCCAGGACCTTGAGGCCATTGGCAATATTACCCGTGAACGGAAGATATTCTTCCACTCGGACGCTGCACAGAGTGCTGGCAAGATCGATATCGATGTCAACCGTATGAATGTTGATCTGATGTCCTTCTCGGCCCACAAGGTTTATGGGCC
>CAZYJG010000079.1:0-3905 GCA_964647745.1 uncultured Piscirickettsiaceae bacterium | reverse complement strand
AGCCTTGAGCCCTCCTATGTGCTGCGGGCCATTGGGCGCAATGATGAGCTTGCCCACAGCTCAATCCGTTTCACATTTGGCCGCTTCACGACAGAGGAGGAGGTTGATGAGGCGGTTGCACTGGTTGCGGAAAAGGTTGAGAAACTGCGCGCTCTCTCCCCCCTGTGGGATATGTACAAGGAGGGGATTGACCTCAGTACAGTGCAGTGGGCCGCGCACTGAGGACACATTTCTGAAGAGCAGCGGTTACAGATCAAGGAGAGAATATGGCAATTACAATGACAGCAGCAGCCGCGGAGCGGGTGAAGAGCTTTCTCGAGAGTCGCGGAAAGGGTGCAGGGCTGCGCCTGGGTGTCAAGACATCCGGATGCTCCGGGATGGCCTATCTGCTTGAGTTTGTGGACCAGATCGAGGAGGAGGATCAGGTGTTCGAGTCAGATGGTGTCAAGGTGGTTGTCGACCCAAAAAGCATGGTCTATCTGGATGGTACTGAGCTCGATTATGGCAAGGAGGGGTTGAACGAGGGGTTCAAGTTCAACAATCCGAATGTGAAGAACAGTTGTGGCTGCGGTGAGAGCTTCAATGTCTGAGTCGCGGGTGGTTATGTAACCCCTGCCATGGATCTGACTAGCAACTACTATGAGCTGTTTGGTCTTCCTGTCGATTACTCAGTAGATCGGCAACAGTTGTCGCACAGTTATCGACAGCTTCAGCAACAGTTTCATCCAGACCGTTTTGCCAATGCCCCGGAGCAGGAGCGCAGACTCTCGCTGCAGATGGCATCCAGGGTGAACGAGGGGAACCGTGTGTTGCGTGACCCGATTGAGCGTGCGCGCTATCTTCTGGAGATGAGTGGTGTGGATCTTGGAACCGATGGCGAGACAGTGCGTGACAACCAGTTTTTGATGGAACAGCTGGAGCTGCGTGAAGAGCTGGAGGAGGTACGGCAGGGTGAAGATCCGGCTGCCGGGCTGGAGCAGTTTGTGGGGCAGATGGAGAGGCGTATCTCACAGCAGGGGGTGGAGTTCTCGGAACAGTGGCGCAACGCGCCGCAAGAGGCACGGAAAACGGTTCAGCGCATGCAGTTCTTTCATCGACTCTGTCATCAGGCGGAGTCCCTGCTGGATGATCTGATTTAGGCAATTCAACTATGGCACTACTGCAAATCTCAGAGCCCGGGCAATCTGCCGCACCCCATCAAAACCATCTGGCGGCAGGGATTGATCTCGGAACCACCAACTCCCTGGTGGCATCTGTCCGAAGCGGCGTTGCAGAGACACTGCCGGGCCGGGATGGAGACCATATCCTCCCCTCTGTTGTCCGCTACTGTGGTGCTGGAGAGGATCCGGTTGTTGGCTCTTCCGCCTGGGCATCTGCGGGGGATGATCCAATGAATACTCTCTCCTCAGTCAAGCGCATTATCGGTAAGAGTGTGGATGAGCTTGTCTCCGTTGCTGGCCAGTCTCCCTACCTCTTTATGGAGACAGAATCCTCTGTCCCCCGGATTGAGACGGTATCGGGTGGTGTGACACCGATTGAGGTATCTGCCGAGATCCTGAAGGTGCTTGGAGAGCGTGCAGTTGAGACCCTGGGGGGAGAGCTGGAGGGGGTTGTCATTACGGTTCCAGCCTACTTTGATGATGCCCAGCGTCAGGCCACCAAGGATGCAGCAAAACTGGCCGGGATCAATGTGTTGCGTCTTCTCAATGAGCCGACAGCGGCGGCGGTGGCCTATGGCCTGGACTCGCAGCCCGAGGGCGTCCATGCAATCTATGACTTTGGTGGCGGCACCTTTGATATCTCGATACTGCGTCTGACCCGGGGGGTATTTGAGGTGCTCTCAACGGGTGGGGATGCCGTGTTGGGAGGGGATGACATGGACCATCTGGTTGCCGAATGGATGGCAGATCAGATGGGGATGGATGACCAGCAGAGCCCCTCACTGCGGAAATATCTGCTGACCGAGGCGCGTCGTGCCAAGGAGATGCTCACCGACTCAGGGCAGGCTGAGCTTGATCTGCAGCATGGAGATCTCCCCGGCTGGCAGGGGGTATTGAGCAGAGCGCAGTTTGACCAGTTGGTCGCCCCGGTTGTCCAGAGGACCCTGAGGATTGTCCGCCGTGCCATCCGTGATGCGGGGGTGGAGATAGAGGAGATTGCAGAGGTGGTTCTGGTGGGGGGTTCAACACGGGTGCCGCTGGTTCGGGAGAGGATTGCAGACCTCTTTGGCAGGGAGCCGCTTCAGGGGATCGACCCAGAGCGGGTGGTTGCCCTGGGCGCAGCGATTCAGGCCGATATCCTGGTGGGAAACAAGAGAGATGGTGAGTTGCTGCTGCTTGATGTGACACCACTCTCTCTTGGACTGGAAATCATGGGCGGGATGGCTGAGGTTCTGATCCCCCGCAACACAACCATTCCCGTTGCCAGGGCGCAGGAGTTCACCACCTTCAAGGATGGGCAGACGGCGATGTCAATCCATGTGGTCCAGGGGGAGCGTGAGATGGTTTCAGACAACCGTTCACTGGCCCGTTTTGAGCTGCGTGGGATTCCACCGATGGTGGCCGGGGCGGCCAGGATTCGGGTCACCTTCCAGGTGGATGCAGATGGCCTGCTCTCGGTCTCTGCAGAGGAGGAGAACAGTGGGGTGCAGGCAGAGATTGTGGTGAAACCCTCGTATGGATTGAGTGATGGTGAGATCGAGGGGATGCTCAAGGATTCTTACCGTTATGCAGAGGCTGACCGCGATGCCCGCATGTTGCGTGAACAGCAGGTTGAGGCCGACAGAACCATTGTTGCCCTGGAGGCGGCACTGGAGAAGGATGGGGAGAGCCTCCTGAACCTGGAGGAGAGGGGACTGATGGAGGGGTTGATTGCTGAACTGCGGAGGATTGCATCAGGTGATGATGCTGGGGCCATTGAGCGGGCCATCGAGAAGACCAACCGGGAGAGTGAGTTCTATGCTGCCCGACGAATGGATCGTTCGGTTCATCAGGCCCTCTCCGGAAAAAGTGTGGATGAGATTGGCCAATGACACAGATTATCGTACTACCCCATGAGGAGCTCTGCCCGGAAGGTGTCGTCATTGAGGCTGATCCCGGGACCACAATCCTGGATGCACTGCTGGAGCATGATGTGGAGCTTGAGCATGCCTGTGAGAAGAGCTGTGCCTGTACCACCTGCCACTGCTATGTGCGTGAGGGTGGGGAGTCGCTCAATGAGAGTGAGGAGGATGAGGATGACATGCTGGACAAGGCCTGGGGGCTGGATCCAGACTCTCGTCTGAGCTGTCAGGCTGTGGTTGATGAGGAGGATCTGGTCGTGGAGATCCCAAAATACACCATCAATATGGTTTCCGAGAACCACTAGCAACACAACAGGAGAGCAAGGATGGATCTGCGCTGGACAGATGTACAGGATATTGCAATCGAGCTGGATGAGGCCCATCCGGGGCTGGACCCAATGGCCATCAACTTTGTCGATCTTCACCGGTTTGTTACTGAACTGGAGGGGTTTGCGGATGATCCAGACCATGGGGGAGAGAAGGTGCTTGAGGCGATACAGATGGCCTGGATTGAAGAGCGAGAATAATAGGGGCTGAACTGACAAAAGCCCCTCTTCTAGTGGTAAAATCTGCGCTCGAATTTTGATGGTATAACCCCGCACTCAAGCGCGGTTGATCTTGTGATTATTCACAGAACCCGTAACTAATTCAGATTGCCTCTGAAATTCGTCAGATCAAGGCACAAAATGTGAGTTTACAACTGTAAATATCCATTTTGGAACGCAGAGATGGCGGATTTCAGGGGTGAGCTGAATCAGTTACTCGATTTTTTTATGGAGAAGAGACCTTATGGCGATTGAACGCACTTTTTCTATTATCAAGCCTGATGCTGTTGCCAAGAATG
>CAZYJG010000078.1:0-6354 GCA_964647745.1 uncultured Piscirickettsiaceae bacterium | reverse complement strand
GCCGGTGGTGTGGTCTCCCGCATGGCGGTCATCAGAAACAACGTTCCGGAGCTCCAGGCACTGATTACCATTGCAGCCCCCCATCTCGGGAGCCCCTATGCCAATCTTGCCTATGACCTTGCAACCCTCCCCTACCCCTTCCGCCTTGTCCCAAAACTGATGGCCCATGAGAAGTACAAGGTATTGAGAAAATCACGCCCAATGATCAAGGGGCTGACACTGGCCCGTCCCGGCACCCTGCTCCACTGGCTGAACCGGCAACCCCATCCGGAGATCGGCTATTACTCGGTAATCCGCAGACAGCCCCCCTCAAAATCCAGGGATGCCCTGGTCCCGTTCTGGAGCCAGGACATGAATAACATTGCCGCACTGGAGGGACAGTCCACAACCATTCCTGTTCTTGCCCCCCACAGAATCACTGCAGGAGATGGTTACCTGTTGGGGTCACTGTTGAATCGTATCGTTACCGCAGAGTAACCGCTATTTATTACAGTCCCGATTGACCTCACCCTCAGGCAGCAGGGTCCTGCAGAGCGTCGCTGTATAGAGGTTTCTGACCCCATTCAGATTGGCTGTTGTCAGATCGACATCGGTGAGATTGGCCTGAGTCAGATTTGCATCAGCGAGGTCGGCCCACTCAAGGTTTGCCCCCTCAAGGTTGCTCCAGATCAGCAGCGCACCCTGCAGGTTGACTGCAGAGAGATCTGTCTTGGCAAGGTTGGCCTTTGTAAGATCGGACCGCACCATCGTTGCACCACTCAGGTTACTGCCTCTGAGATCACTGTGGCGGAGCAGAGAACGGTTGAATGCTGCCTCTTCTGCATCCATCCGCAACAGGGTCGCATTGGATAGGTCTGCGCGGTCCAGCACTGCAGATTGCAGTTTGGATCGGCTCATGTTGGCCCTGACCAGAGTGCTGTGCCTCAGGTTGGCGCCCTGCAGATCTGCCCACTTGAGGTTGATACCGGTCATGCGGGCATATCGAAGATCTGCAGCGGAGAGGTCTGCTTTGTGCAGGTCTGCATTTGTCAGATTGGATCTTCTCAGAGCAATCCCCCTGAAGTCACACTCAGGACATTCGCCAGTCACCATCAACTGTTGCAGTGCAGCCTGGGAGAAGGCACCAGCAACCACGGGCAACAGCAGTGTTGCCAGCAGACAGAAACTGCTGAATATCCATTTTGTATTCATCTCCCCTCCAGTAGCCGGACTATATCAAACCGTATACTCCAGATAAAGCGGCGCGACTCTCCTAGGGAATAGAGAGAATGGCTTCTGGGTGGAAAAATACAGGGGTCCAGACACCCCGGTTGATATCAGCCGATCACCAACAGGGGAACCTGAATTTTTTTTACAAATAACGGTAGAAAGTGCTTCACATTTTGAAACAAAAGATACAGAATTCAGGCTCCTGTCTATCCAGAGTCATCCCACAGTGACGCACCGATCAACCAACAGGAAACAATTTTCAAACGAAAGAAGGAGAAATGCTGAAATGGCACCAAAGACAACTGCTGTAAAGGACGCTTTTACCAAAGCACAAACCATCGCCACAATTGCTGAGGATACCGGTCTCTCCAAGAAGGCCGTAGCCGATGTTCTCTCCAGCCTGGGGATCATCATTGAGCGTCACATCAAGCCTCGCTCTGCTGGTCGATTCTCTCTGCCAGGAATCATGACCATCAAGCGTTACAAGAAAAAGGCCACCAAGGCGCGTGAAGGCCGCAACCCACAGACTGGTGAGACCATCACCATTGCTGCAAAGCCTGCACACAATGCGCTTAAGGTTACAGCAGCAAAGGCACTGAAGGACGCCGTCTAGGCCTGCTCTGCTGTTGTGAGCTGTGACTCTGTTCACAGCTCCCTGAGGATAAAAAACCCGCATTCGCGGGTTTTTTATTGGCTGTAGAAGAGTATCCCCTGCTAGCGGCCAACTATATCGACATAGGGGCGTGGCATGGGGCCGGAATAGAGTTGACGTGGGCGACCAATGCGCTGAGATGGGTCGTCCAGCATCTCACTCCACTGCGCAATCCACCCGGCTGTCCGGGCCATTGCAAAGATCACGGTAAACATATTGAGCGGGATACCCAGCGCCTTGAGGATCAGGCCAGAGTAGAAGTCCACATTGGGATAGAGTTTCCGCTCCACAAAATAGTCATCCTCCAACGCGATACGCTCCAGCTCAAGTGCCGCCTCAAACAACGGTACATCCTTCTGGTCCAGCTCATCCAGCAGATCATGACATGCCTCTCGAATGATGCGTGCACGTGGATCGTAATGTTTGTAAACCCTGTGCCCAAACCCCATCAACCGGAAGGGATCCTCCTTCGATTTGGCTCGCTCAACATAGGAGGGAATCGCAGACCTGGATCCAATCTCCTCCAGCATGCGGATCACCGCCTCATTGGCACCACCATGTGCTGGCCCCCAGAGTGAGGCAATCCCTGCGGCAATGGAGGCAAAGGGGTTGGTGCCTGAGCTGCCTGCCAGACGAACTGTCGAGGTGCTGGCATTCTGTTCATGATCTGCATGGAGAATAAAGATCAGATCCATCGCCCTGGCCGCAACCGGATTGACCCTGTATCTGTCCGACGGGACGGCAAACATCATGTAGAGAAAATTCTCGGCATAACCGAGGCTGTTGTCCGGATACATGAATGGCTGCCCAACCGAATACTTGTAGCTATAGGCGGCAATGGTTGGCATCTTGGCAATCAGGCGGTGGGCTGAGATCTTGCGGCACTGCGGATCGCGAACATCGATAGAGTCATGATAGAAGGCTGAGAGCGCCCCTACCACACCAAGGGTGATGGCCATCGGATGTGCATCATAATGCATCCCCTCGTAGAAACGGCGGATCGCCTCATTGACCATGGTGTGCTGCTTGATTGTATCCTCGAACGCCTCAAGCTGTTGCACTGTGGGCAGCTCCCCATCAAGCAGCAGATAACAGGTCTCCAGATAACTGCTGTGCTCGGCCAGCTCCTCAATGGCATACCCTCTGTAGAAGAGCTCACCCTTGTCCCCGTCGATATAGGTGATGCTGCTTCTGCAGCTGGCCGTTGAGAGGTACCCGGGATCGTAGGTGAACATCCCGGTCTCCTGGTAGAGATGCTGTACATCCACAACATCCGGACCATAGCTCCCCTCGATAATGGGCAGCTCAACCCCCCCCTGATCCACCTTGGGATCAAAAGCTCCTGCATGGCTGCTCAGGAAGATCTTCTTGTCTGACACCTTGCTACTCCCCCTATCTTTATCTCTCCCCAGAGTGTAGATTACTCCATAATCTGGATGACGCAATCAATTCAACGCGTCACTACCATTGGAAAAGGTTGAGGTGGAAAGGTTTCTGTTTGTCTATAGCTGGCTCAGTGCACTGACTGAGGGCCGTTTCTTTCGCGGAAGTTTCTCGGGACTGCTGCGGATCAGTGCGATTGTACTGGCCATCTACCTGATCGGTGATGCGATAGAGAGCTGGCAACAGCTGCTCACTGCCGATGAATCTGCAGACTCATCCATCATCCTTCTGGCCATGCTGGTGCAGCTGCTACTGCTTGTTGCAGGGTACGCCATGATCCACCTTATGCTGTTGCGTGCCGCGGAGATTCGCTCCCTCTATGATCCACGGTATGTGGTCTCGGAGATTGTCACGGTATTGGCCCGACTCGGGGGGGAGTTATCCTTTGTGGTGACCATCACCATCACCATTGTCACCATATTGCAGACGCTGGGAATGGAGAGCGGAATACTGCTTCCCGAGCTGCAGAGAATTCTCTCTCCCCTGCTGCAAAAGAGCAGTGTGGCGTGGATCCTGGGGAGCGGGATTCTGCTCAGCCTTGCCCTGCTGGCATCCGGTTATCTGGCGAGTGAGCTGCTTGAGATGGTCATGCGCCTCTCAAGAAATTCAGAACGCAGAATCCAATAAACCATTACCAGGGTTCACTGCCGATCCTCTCCAGATAGGCCTGGTGTGCAACCTGCTCTTCCGCTGTTGGGGTGACCACCCGCAGTCGTTGACGGTCACTCGGGAATGGGCGAACCGGCTCCACCCCACCAAACTCCCCCAGCCCATCCAGATCCAACCCGGTCTGTCCTCCCGTCATCGCCAGGTAGACCTCGGCCAGGATCTCCGAATCGAGCAGGGCTCCATGCAGGGTGCGTTGCGAGTTATCAATTTCCAGACGACGGCAGAGTGCATCGAGACTGTTCTTCTGTCCCGAGTACTGCTTGCGTGCCATCTGCAGGCTGTCCGTAATCGTACAGATCTCCTCCAGTGGGGGATCTCCCTGCCCCAGAAGGCTCAGCTCGTGGTTGATAAATCCCACATCAAATGGGGCGTTGTGGATGATCAGCTCGGCACCCTTCACATACTGTATAAAGTCATCAACAACATCTGCAAAGCGGGGTTTGTCTGCAAGAAACTCGTTGCTGATTCCATGCACCTCCATTGCACCGGCATCCACCTCCCGGTCTGGCTGAATATATTGATGGTAGTGGTTGTCGGTCAATCTTCGGTTGATCAGCTCCACACAGCCAATCTCAATGATCCTGTGTCCCTGCCTGGGTTCAAGACCCGTCGTCTCTGTATCCAGTACCACCTGTCTCACTGACTCTCTCCCCCACTCCCCAACACAGTTTGATGTTCCAGATGCTCCTCTCCGGAGGCGTTGACCTCGTCCATGGCACGGTTGGCCAGTTCATCAGCGATCTCATTCTCCCGATGGCCACTATGGCCCTTGATCCAGGCCCACTCGATCTGATGCTGCTGGACCAGCTGATCCAACTGCTGCCACAGATCCGCATTCTTGACCGCCTTTTTTGCCGCCGTTTTCCACCCATTCCTCTTCCAGTTGTGTATCCACTGGGTGATGCCATCCTTGACATACTTTGAGTCTGTTGTGATACGCAGTGGAACCGAACGCCTGATCGCCTCCAGTGCACGAATGACCGCCATCAGCTCCATCCGGTTGTTGGTGGTCTGCATCTCTCCCCCCCAGAGCTCCTTCTCGGTCTCACCATAACGCAGCAGCGCCCCCCAGCCACCAATACCGGGGTTCCCACGGCAACCTCCATCGGTAAAGATCTCTACCATATCCTCTCCACTGTTCATCAAGAAATTCCTTATCCCTGTCCACCCATCAGATTTCCAGCCACGGCTGATGGCTGCCGTTTCCAGCGTGAATGGATCGGGTTCAATGGGGTCACCCTGCGTTTGGCAACCAGTTGATAGGCACCCGTATTCAGCCGTGACCCCTTCCATGACCAGGTCAGCAGAGGCAGTTGCCGCTGCCTGCGGATCTCGTACCCCAGCAGGGTCAGCCAATCGACCACTGTTCTCTGCGAGAGATAGTGCCCCTTCAGAGTACGGCTACGCAATCTGAAATAGCTCCATGGCGAAAATCCGTATATCAGAACCTCACCATCCTCAACCAGCACCCTGGTAACCTCTCGCAATACCTGGTGCGGATCGGTGGAGAACTCAAGCACATGGGGGAGAATCACCGCAGAGAGCGACTCGGTTGCAATCGGCAATGCGACATCCTCTCCCTCGACAACGGACCAGCTCTGCTCATCGTGACATCCGATATCCATCACAAACGGGTGGTGCACCTCTTTCGCCTGTTCGGCAAAATTCTCCTTTGCCAACCCCAGCTGCATCAGGTGCATGCCGTAGATATGTGCCAGCTCCGTCCGGTTCCACTCCATCTCCCGCTGCAACAGAGAGCGCCCTGACGGCGATCCAATCCAGTGCTGAAGAGGCCGATTTACTCCCATAGAAGGTATAATAACCGAATCAGTAACCAGTTATTCAACTTCACTCTCCCCTATAGATGAGCAAACAGAACTGGTTATAAACCGGAGCAATGATCATCCTCTACACACGCCTCAGCCGCTTGCACATACCCGCTCTGATACTCTCTCTTCTGCTCTCTACCACTGCAGAGGTGGCACTCTCATCCGTCCCGGAAAAAGAGTCTCTGTGGAATGAGATCCGGGCCGGCTTCTCTCTTGAGGAGCGCAAGGACCCCCGGCTCATTCAACATGTCCTCTGGTTCAAGAACAACCAGGAGTACCTGAGCCGTGCCCTCAATCGCGCACGGCCCTATCTCTATCACATTGCAAGAGAGGCAAAAAAGAGGAGGCTGCCACTGGAGCTTGTGCTGCTACCCGCCATTGAGAGTGCCTTTCAGAGTTATGCCTACTCCCCTGGACAGGCCTCCGGTCTCTGGCAGTTTATTCCATCAACCGGAAGAATCTATGGCCTGAAGCAGAATTGGTGGATCGATCAACGGCGCTCACCCATCGCCTCCACCCACGCTGCACTCCACTTCCTCAAGGATATGGCAC
>CAZYJG010000077.1:0-6369 GCA_964647745.1 uncultured Piscirickettsiaceae bacterium | reverse complement strand
TGCTCCACTACAATGGTTTGATGGAGCACATTTTACTCTATCTGCTGGTTGGAGGCCTTGCCGGAATTCTTGCCGGGCTGCTGGGTGTGGGTGGTGGACTGGTGATTGTCCCCTTCCTTGCCTGGATTTTTCTGGAGCAGTGGGGTGATTTTCCATGGCTGATGCATCTGGCCATTGGCACCTCTCTCGCCACCATTGTGGTCACCTCGCTCTCATCTATAATGGCACATCAGCGAAGGGGGGCGGTGCGCTGGGACCTCTTCCGGCTGTTGATTCCGGGCATTCTGCTGGGGGGGTGGATTGGGGCTGTGGCTGCCCGCTGGATTGATACCCGCTCCCTGCAGACCTTTTTTGCGTTCTTCGAGCTGCTGGTGGCGCTGCAGATGGGGTTGAATCTCCGGCCACGTGCCCATGGCGAGCTTCCGGGTCGAATCGGCAATGGCCTTGCAGGGGGGGTGATTGGTGGGGTCTCTGCACTGGTGGGAATCGGTGGCGGAACCATGACGGTCCCCTGGCTGCTCTGGCACCGGGTCGGGGTGCATCAGGCGGTGGGAACCTCTGCCGCCGTGGGGTTGCCGATTGCCATTGCCGGAGGGGCGGGCTTTGTCTGGGGAGGGTGGGGCGTTCACGGTCTGCCGCAGTGGAGCAGTGGCTTTATCTATTGGCCCGCCTTGCTCGGGATCGTGGTGATGAGTGCAGCAATGGCACCACTGGGGGCGCGACTGGCACACTGGCTCCCGGCACAGCAGCTGAAGCGGCTCTTCGCCCTCTTTCTGCTCTTTCTCTCCATTCGGATGTTTTTGGGATAGAAGAGGGTTGCGTCGGGCAGAAAAAAGGCACAGCCGCTGGCTGTGCCTTCAGGGTTAATGCAAATTATAGATGCAGTAGTCTTTGCTATCGAGCTGGGGAGCTCTCGGTTCTGACATCCGTATCACCCTTCAGGCGGACATTCTCTGCGGCATCCATGTCGGCCTCGGCGCTGGAGGAACCCTTGCCGGAGGCGTTGATGGACATGCTGAAGTTGCCCTCGGCATCGCCGGCCCCCTTTCCTGCACCACGACCACGGGTATCCATGGCACCATCGGCTGAACCGGCTGCAGCACCGGACTCATTGTCATCACCGCCCATAAATGCAACGGCGCTGGTTGTGGCAAACAGTGCTGCCACCATTGTGATCAAGATCTTTTTCATCTGCTTCTCCTTCTGGTGTTCAATCATTATTGTGTTGCTGACGCAAGATCAGCCTATCAACCATAACAAACAATTGAATTCTTGAATAGTGCCTCGTTCTGGTTACTGGCATCCAGAGGCTCATCAGCCATACACACGTATTGACCAGAGCGTTTAAGCGGAGGGGTGGTTGGAGGGTGCTGCCGTAGCAGGGTTCGTTACAGCAGGGCGATCAGCAGGAATATCAGCAGGGTTGCCAGTGTGAGTCCGCCAAAGAAGTAGAGCCCCGCACAGGTGATGTCGGTGCAGAAGCGGGTTATGTTTTTCACACTCTCCTCCATGAGAACGACCCTATCTCAGGAGGCAGGTGGGAGGAATACGTAATATTACGTATTTGTTGTGCGGTTATTGGGGGGGTGTGAGTGGGTTAGCCGCCTGTCATGTTCATGAAGCGGACGGTCTGCTCCTTGCCCTCGTTGAACTCGTGGCGCTCCGGCTTCAGGGTCAGTGCGTGGTTGATTGCCTCCCGGATCTCCCGGTCCGAGGCCCCACCGCGCAGCAGGGGGCGCAGCTCGAACTTCTCATCCTGACCCAGACACATATAGAGTGTGCCGTCAGTAGAGAGGCGGACCCGGTTGCAGGTCTCGCAGAAGTGTTGGGAGATCGGGGTGATGAACCCGAAGTGGAGGTCGGTCCCCCTGACCTTGAAGTAGCGGGCAGGGCCACCACCCGGCATCACACTGGGGATCAGGTCAAAGCGCTGCTCCAGCTCCCTGCGAATCACCTCCAGGTCGATGTAGTGGGAGTCCTTGGTGTTGCAGCCGGTTGAGCCAATGGGCATGGTCTCGATAAAGCGCAGGGTGAAGCCGTGCTCAATACAGAACTCCACCATGTCACCCAGTTCGTCATCGTTGATCCCCTTCATCGCAACCGCATTGATCTTGATGGGGGCAAAGCCGGCCTCCTTGGCGGCCATCAGGCCATCAATCACCTTGCTCAGCTTGCCGCCGGTAATCTGTCTGAATTTATCGGGGTTGAGGCTGTCGAGGCTGACATTGATGCGGCTGACACCGGCATCCTTGAGCGGCTGGGCAAAATTCTTCATGCTGACACAGTTGGTGCTCAGGGAGAGATCCTCGACCCCATCCAGGCCGGAGAGGCGCTGGGTCAGCTCCGTGATCCCCTTGCGAACCAGTGGTTCGCCACCAGTCAGACGAACCCGGCTAACCCCCATCTCACCAAACAGGCCGACAACACGCTCGATCTCATCGAAGGTGAGCCAGTCATCCGGGGCCTCATAATCATCAAACCCCTGTGGCATGCAGTAGACACAGCGCAGGTCACAGCGATCGGTGACCGACAGACGCAGGTAGTCAATCTTTCTGCCAAATGGATCCTTCAGCTCTGGTTTCATGGATGCCCTTTCTGTTCTGGTTTCCCCTGATTCTCAGTAAATAGAAGCAGTTCTTGTGCCAACAGGGGAGAAAACCCTCTCTATCTCTATTTAATCAACCGGTTATGCTAATCTTTCCTCTATTTCCAGATCGCCGGAATTTGATAAATTGAACAATTTGTTCACTTTCCTGGTTGCTGACCCCGCTGCATATTGAATGGATTGTCCCAAACAGGGGCAGTTGCTGTATTTGATCTGGCTCAATTAATGGGGTGGCTGATGGATGGCAGCGGCATCATTCATCGCCTTCTCCTCCATCTCCAGCTTTTTCTTGATGACCACCTTGTACTCCCTGGCCAACTCCTGGTTGGGGTCGAGTGCCAGTGCCTGATCCAGCATCGCCTCGGCAAGCTCCAGGGCCCCCGATTTTTGGTAGAGTATGGCGAGAGAGATGAAGAGCTTGGGATCCTCTGGGGAGAGGTTGATCGCACTCTGCATCGTCTTGATCCCATTGGTGTAGTCCTGCTTCTGCAGATAGATCCCCAGCAGCTTGCGGTGTGCCTCCAGAGAGCCGGGGTCCCGCTCAATCACCTTTTGCAGTATCTTTTCCGCCTTTCCAAGCAGTTGTGCCCGCTTCAGGGAGTTGATATCCATCGGCACAGCCTGCACATAGAGCTCGATCGCCTCCGGAATGCCTGCGCTTTTCTGTGTGTCATCGACGGATGCGGCCAGTGATTGTGATAGCCCCAGGGTCAGTGCAAATGCTGTTGGGATCAGTACGCTGTGTGCTGTTTTCATGTTTCTCATCCTCCTTGAGAATAGTGGTTGTTGTTCTTTGTCAGTCTCTAAGCTGAAACTGCAGGCATATCCTGTTTCAGGATGCTTTTTTCAGTCTATACCTATTGAGAGTGGTCCGTAAAGTAGGATTTGAGCAGTTCTGCAATCTCCGACTCCTCCTCCATGGTTGCATATTGCAGCGGGGTAATCCCCAGATCGTCCGCAAGTTCCGGGTTGGCGCCCCACCCCAGCAGCAGTTTGACCGACTCAATGTGGCCACCGGCAACTGCCTTCTGTAGTGGTGTGATCCCATACTCACTCTGCTGGTTGATGTTGGCACCCGCCTCCAGCAGTCTCTGGATAATATCCAGATGCCCCCCCTGTGCCGCCTTGTGGAGTGCGGTCTCACCGGGTCTGGAGGTGATGTCCACCCGGCTCCCCGCAGCAAGCAGGAGATCAATGATCTTCGGGTAGCCATGGTAGGCGGCCCGGTGCAGCGGGGTCTCACCGGAGCGGGTACGGGGATAGAGTGGGGTGTTGCTGCCCAGTAACTGCTGGACCAGCTGCGCCTCCCCCTGGTTGACGACATCAAGCAGATTGGGGGTTGCCACTGCGCTGAGTGGAAAGAGCAGGAAGAGGATCGGGATGGAGCGTCTCATTGGGCTTTGTAGTTCCGGTGTTGGAGTGAGAGAATGGGTTTTTATCACTTTTCCCAGAAAGTTTACAGTGCCCGCCCAGACCATTGCCTATCCGATTGAGGATCGACTCTACCTCAGTATTACCGACCGCTGCACCTTGGTCTGTGACTTCTGTCCCAAGACCCAGGGGAGCATGCAGGTTCATGAGTATGACCTGACTGCAGATCATCGCCCCGAATTTGATGAGGTGGTTGAGGCCATTGGCAACCCCTCCGATTATGCGCAGGTGGTCTTTTGTGGCTTCGGCGAGCCGACCCTGCGGCTGAAGTTCCTGCTGCAGGTGGCGCGCTGGATCAAGCAGCATGGGGGGAGTACCCGCATCAATACCGATGGGCTGGCCAGTCTGGTCCACAAGCGCAATGTGGTACCGGAGATGGTTGGGGTGATTGATGAACTATCGGTCTCGATGAATGGTCAAAATGAGACAGTCTATAATCGCCACTGTCAGCCGCAACTGGAGGGCTCCTTTAAGGCGATGCTCGATTTTCTGCGCCACGCAGGGAGAGAGATTCCGCTGGTGAATGCGACGGCCATTGATGGACTGGAGGGGGTTGATATTGATGCATGTCAACAACTTGCATCCGAGTGTGGTGTAGGATTCCGGGCGCGGAGTCTGGATGTGGTAGGTTAAGGTGTTATCAGGGGTGTCAATACTTTCGCAACGATTAATACCTGGTCAGTGGTGTTGATTTGAGAAAAAGATATTGGGAATGGAATGTTTGGTTTTTTGAAGGGAAAAGAGGGTGGAGAGAAGGAACGCCGGTCGGAGCGCGGGGTGAGCCGTGCCCAGTTCCTGCGCGGTGATGTCAGCGGCAGGAACCGTCCCTTTCGCCCCCCGTGGGCACTGGAGGAGTTCGACTTTACCGAGACCTGCACCCGCTGCGGCGAGTGCATCACCCACTGCCCGGAGAAGATCCTGTTGGAGGGGCGAGGCAAATTCCCGGTGGTTGAGTTCAGGCGCGGGGAGTGTACCTTCTGTGAGGAGTGTGTCACCCGTTGTGAGCCGAAGGCGTTGCGCTTTCTCTCCGAGGAGGATCATGGGACCCCCTGGGATCTGGAGGTACGGGTCAACCACACCTGCATTGCGCAGAAGGGGGTGGTCTGCCAGATCTGTGGAGATCAGTGTCTGGAGGGGGTGTTCCGTTTTCGCCCCCGGGTCGGTGGTGCGCTGCAGATGGAGATGAGTGCGGAGCGGTGTACCGGCTGCGGCAGCTGTATTGCCCCCTGTCCGGTGGATGCGTTAACGTTGCACCATCGAGAGAAGAGCAAGGAGCAGAGCAGTGGCGCGTGATGTGACTGGAGAGGCGGCAGTGAGGGAGAAGGGTTGGATCCGTTCCCACAAGTGGCTGCTGCTGCGCAGGATCTCCCAGCTCTCGATCATTGGGCTCTTTCTGCTGGGGCCACTGGGCTCGATCTGGTTCTTCGGAGAGCTGGAGGAGGAGCTCTGGCTGATCAAGGGCAATCTGGTCTCCAGCGTGGTCCTCGATACCGTCCCCCTGACCGACCCCTTTGTCTACCTGCAGACCCTCCTTGCCGGCCAGGCCTTTGAGACCACTGCCCTGATCGGGGCACTGATTGTGCTTCTCTTCTATCTTGCCGTTGGGGGGCGGGTCTACTGCTCCTGGGTCTGCCCGATGAACATGGTGACCGACAGCGCCTCCTGGCTGCGGCGCAAGCTGGGGCTGAAGCGCAAGTGTGACCTCTCCCCCAATATCCGCTTCTGGCTCCTCGGTCTGGTGATGATCCTCGCACTGGTGAGCGGCAAGCTACTGTGGGAGCTGGTCAACCCGGTCACCCTGCTGCAGCGCAGCATCTTCTACGGATTTGGGATGGGGTGGATCCTGGTGGTGGGGATCTTTCTCTACGACCTGCTCTGGAGCCGCAACGGCTGGTGCGGCCACCTCTGCCCGATGGGTGCCTTCTACAGCCTGCTTGGAAGGTTCAGCCTGCTGCGGGTACGTACCGCCCGGCGTGAGGCGTGCGATGACTGCATGGACTGTTATGCGGTCTGCCCCGAACCCCAGGTGATCCGCCCTGCCCTCAAGGGTGAGGCGGGGACAAGCCCGGTGATTGATGAGTCACAGTGCACCAACTGCGGGCGTTGTATCGATATCTGTGGACCGGATGTGTTTCGTTATGGCGGACGTTTTGGAGACCATACCAAAAGTTATAAGCAGCCCCCTGCAGCGTGACATAGATCAAATTTGATCTCTGTCCCTTCAATTTAATTGGTTGAATTGGTTGAATACCACCCCTAGATAGAGTTACTCTCCCCCTTACTCGCGCTAGGAGGGGGGCGTCGCTTCGAAGATTTCCCAAGATTCCTCCCCC